>CAYPWB010000430.1:0-5189 GCA_964414315.1 uncultured Planctomycetaceae bacterium
CCCGAGGAGGTGAAAGCCATGAAAGTAGACACGATACTGTGGACCGTCTTGTTGGCTGCCTGCCCGACCGTGCCGGTTTGGGGCCATTTTCAGGTGCTGCTGCCGCAGACGGACGTAATGGAGCCCGACGACGGCCGCGTGGTCCGGCTCGAATTGGTCTTCACCCATCCGATGGAAAACGGCCCGGTGATGGCCATGGACACGCCGCGCCGCTTCGGCGTGGTGGCCGGCGGGGCGACGACCGACCTGAAACCGGCCCTGCGCCCGCTCATGCTCGACGGGAAGCAGGCTTACCGGGTCGAGTATCGATACCGGCAGCCGGGCGACCACCTGTTCTTTCTGGAGCCGGCTCCGTATTGGGAACCGGCTGAGCAGAAGATGCTGATCCACTACACCAAGGTGGTGGTCGACGTGTTGGGCGGCGGGGGCGGCTGGGATGCGGCGCTGGGACTGCCGGTCGAAATCCAACCGCTGGTGCAGCCGTACGGGCTTTGGGCCGGGAACGCCTTCCGCGGCATCGTTCGCCACAACGGCAAGCCGGTGCCGTTCGCCGAGATCGAGGTCGAGTACCTCGACCGGGACGGCAAGGTCGAACCACCTCGCGACGCCCTGGTAACGCAAGTGGTCAAGGCCGACGCCCACGGCGTGTTCAGCTACACGATCCCCTGGGCCGGCTGGTGGGGCTTCGCCGCCCTGGTCGACGGCGACGAGCAAATGCCCAATCCCGACGGCGAACCCGTCGACGTCGAACTGGGCGGGCTGATTTGGGTGCAGGCCGTCGAGGCGCCGAAACGCTGAGGAGCAACCGTTCCCAGGGGACTGTCCCGATTTTCGCGGCATACAGGGAAATATGCCCAATGGGTCAACCCGTCCGGCCGCGAAAATGGGACTGTCCCCTTCGCGTGCACTAACACCATGCACATCTACGAAGGCATACTTGCAGCGACGTCCGAAGGCCGGCATGTGCTGGCCGCGGGCGCGGTGCTGGCCGCGGGCGGGACGGCGCTGGGGCTGTGGCGGCTCGACTACCCCCGCATTCCACGCGCGGCCGTCCTGAGCGCCGCGTTCTTCGCCATTTCGACGATCCACGTCCCGATCGGCCCCACTTCGGAGCATCTGCTGCTGACGGGCCTGATGGGACTCGTTTTGGGCTGGGTCGCTTTCCCGGCAATTCTTGTGGCGCTCGTGTTGCAGGCGGTCATGTTTTCATTCGGCGGCCCGACCACGCTCGGCGTGAACACGCTCATCATGGCGGTCCCGGCGGTCGCGTGCCATTACTTGTTCCGCCGCGCCGTACGCGCCCCGAGCGAAACGCTCGTGTTCGCCGCCGGGGCCGCGGCCGGCGCCACGGCCATCCTGCTCGGGGGGCTGCTTAGCGCCGCCGCGCTGGGCGCGGCCGGCAGCCAGTTCCAGCCGTTCGGCCTGGCGATGTTTCTCGCGCATGTACCGCTTGCCGTCGTCGAGGGGTTCGTCACCGGCAGCGTGGTCGTGCTGTTGCGAAAGGTCCGGCCCGAGTTGCTGGGAGCCCCCTTACTCGTGCCCGCCACCGTGGAGGCGACCTGTGAATAGGTCAGGGCGAATCCGACAGCTCCGGCTCGCGCTCGGACTGATGGTGATCCTCGCGGCCCCATCGTCGGCCGCGGCGCATTCCCTCCAACTGTTCGCCGAAGGGGACGGGACCGTCATTCGAGGCCAGGCCTACTTTCGCGGCGGAAACCCGGCGGTCGATGTGCTGATCACGGCCTTCGGTCCGGAGAATCGCAAGTTGGGCGAAACGCGAACCGACGCCCAAGGCGCGTTCTCCCTGCCCGTGCGGTACCGGTGCGATTATCGTATGCTGGCATCGACGGGGGACGGGCACGGCGCCGAGTTTCCCGTGGAGAGCGGGGAGCTTTCCGCCTCTCTGCCGCCGCTCGGAGCGGCGGCCGATTCCCCGGCCGAGGAGCCGGCGCCCGCGGCCGCTGCGTCGATCGCCTCAGCCGACGAGCCGCCGCCTGCGCCCGACGAACTGGCGGCCATCCGCAGCCAGCTTTCGGCGCTCCGCAAGCAGTTGGCCGCGTACGAGCACCGCATCCGGGTGCGCGACGTGGTGGGCGGCATCGGGTACATCCTCGGCCTGGCCGGCATCGGATTCTATGTGGCGGCACGGCGCGCGGAACGAAGCGGGAAGGCGTAGGTCTTTGGTGGGTTTCCGCAAATCGCGCCGTAACCCTTCACGGGCCGGCGGGGGACTGGTCCGTCTTGCTCGTCGGGCTTACCAACCAAGGGCGGCTATGCTACCCTGTGGAAATGCGCCGCTACCCGTACCAAGGAGCATTCCCCATGAATCGATCATTCCCGACGCTGTTGCTTTTGTTTGCCGTGACAGCCCAAGCAGCCCGCGCGGACGCCGAGGCCGACAAGGTCTATCGAGAATCGGGGGTGCGCGGCGGATTGGTGGTGGAATTGGGCACGCGCAGTGCGAAATTCACCGCCGGGCTTGGGGCGCCCGACGCCGTTACGGTGCAGACTCTCGCGGCCGATCCCGCACAGGTGGCGCAGACCACGGAATACCTCCGCCGGCAGGGCCTGTCCGGCAGAATTTCCATCGAGCACTTCGAAGGCACGAAGCTGCCCTATGCCGACAACCTGGTGAACCTGATCGTGTTGCACCCGACCGCGCCGGCTTCGCAGCGCGGTCGAATTGCCGAGGAGGAACTCCTGCGCGTGCTGGTGCCCGGCGGGGTGCTGTACCGGATGCCGGGCGAGGCCGACGGCGCGGCGCCGCAGGTGGTCCGCAAGCCCTGGCCGGAAGAGATCGACCAGTGGACGCACTTCCTGCATAGTGCGTCGGGCAACGCCGTGGCGCGCGACCGGCGCGTGGGGCACGCCAAGGCGCTGCAATGGGTATCCGACCCGATGTTCTGCCGTAGCCACGAAATCGACTCCAGCCTGCCGGCCATGGTATCGGCCGACGGGCGGCTCATCTACATTCTCGACGAAGGGCCCATCGGCATCACCGACCCGCGGTTCCCCGCCCAATGGTCGCTGGTGGCCCGCGACGCCTTCAACGGCGTGTTGCTCTGGAAGCGGCCGCTCGAGCCGTGGGGTTGGCAGGCATGGCGGCCGGAGATTCGCGAGGCCGACTGGCGCGTGCTGCGCGGCCAGCGGGGCCGAATTCCACCGGAGGTGCAGCGGCGCCTGGTGGCCGTGGGCGACCGCGTATATGCCACGCTCGGCTTCCACGACGCGCCGGTGAGCATTCTCGACGCCGCCACCGGCGAAGTGCTGGCCGAGTGCGACGGCACCGAGGGCACGCAGGAACTGGTGGTCGACGGCGATACGATGTTCGTCCGAGTGCAGCCGGCCTCGGCCGACGAAGCCAAGCGCCGGGGCCAAGCGCCGGGCACCCAACTGATGGCGCTCGACGCCGCAAGCGGCAAGGTCCGATGGTCGGAGGAGGTGGGCAACATCAACCGGGCGACACTCGCCGCCGCCGACGGCGCCGTCGTGTTCCATCGCGGGCCGAAGCTGCTGTGCTACGAGCAGGCAACCGGCCGGGTGCGATGGCAGGCGAACTGCCCGCCCGGCAATATCGTGGTGATTCATAACGACGCGGTGCTCACCACCGGCCGCGGGGGCACGCGGGCGTTCGACCTGGCCGACGGCGAGCCCCTTTGGAGCGGCCCGCCCACCGGCCGCGATCTGTTCGTCATCGACAACCTGGTGTGGCGCGTCGAATCGACACCCGGTGTTCTCCAGCGCCGCGAGGAGCACTGGCCGACGTTGTCGCGTCAGGCGGGCGCGCGGCTGTCGGGCTACGATTACCGGACCGGCGAGCGCCGCCGCACCGTCGAGGTGCCCAACGCCATGTCGCCCGGTCACCACCTGCGCTGCTACCGCAGCAAGGCGACCGAACGGTTCATCGTGTACCCGAAACGCGGCGCCGAGTTCCTCGACCTCGCCGGCGAGGAGCACATGCGGCACGACTGGCTGCGCGGCTCGTGCCTGTACGGCGTCCTGCCGTGCAACGGGCTGCTGTACGTGCCGCCCGACCAGTGCTTCTGCTACGCCGGCGCGAAGATGAACGGCCTGGTGGCCGCCGGCGCGGCCGAGACCGGCGCGGCCGTCGATCCGCACGCCGCGGAACGTTTGACCAAGGGCCCGGCCTTCGGCCGCCCCGCCGGCGCGCCGGCCGCCCCGGCCGACTGGCCCATGCACCGGGCCGACCCGAAACGTAGCGGCGCCAACCGCCGGGCCGCCGTCGCGCGCCGTTTGGAGCGGAAGTGGGAAGCGGCCGTCGGCGGCCGGCTCACCCAGCCGGTTGTGGCCGCGGGCATGGTCTTCGTGGCCGCGATCGACCGGCACACGGTCCATGCCTTTGACGCGGCTTCGGGGGAACCGCGGTGGCAATTCGTCGCCGGCGGGCGGGTCGACTCGGCCCCCACCTACCACGACGGCCTGCTGCTGTTCGGCTGCAGCGACGGGCAGGTGTACTGCCTCGACGCCACGACCGGCGAGCCGGCGTGGCGGTTCAGGGCCGCGCCGAGCGACCGGCGGATCGTCGCCTTCGGGCAGGTCGAATCGCCCTGGCCGGTACACGGCACGGTGCTCATGCTCGACGGGCTGGCCTACGTGGCGGCCGGCCGCTCGACGCTCATCGACGGCGGCGCGCACTTCTACGCGTTGCGGCCGCGCACCGGCGAGGTGGCCCATTATGCACACGTCGAGCAGCCCGCACCTGACCTGTCGGAAGACATCGGCGAGCACTTTGCCATGAACGGGTCGAACATCGACGTGCTCACGACCGACGGCGAGCACGTCTTCTGCATGCAGGAGATGCTCGACGCGGAACTCAACCGAATCGAAACGCCCTGGAATACCCGCTACGGCGACCGCTACCTGGGCGGCGACCACCTGATGGCCACCGGCGGCCTGCTCGACGACAGCGGCTTCAACCGCCTTTTCTGGACCTATGGAAACCGCTGGCCCGGGTTCTACTTCATGATGAACGCGCCGCGATCGGGCAACCTGCTGGTGTTCGACGCCGAGCACACGTGGGCCACCAAGTGGTTTGTCGAACGGAACATCCACAGCCCGCTGTTCTTCCCCGAAACGACCGGCTACCTGCTCTTCTGCGACCGCAATACCGCGCGGCCGTTCCTGGTGGGCGACCCCGACGCGCCCGAGCCCGTCGAGTGGCTGCCGGA
>CAYPWB010000431.1:0-5163 GCA_964414315.1 uncultured Planctomycetaceae bacterium
AAACGCGTCACCCAAGTGCCATGCCAAACCGCGGTGTTTTCACCTACCCACGTTCAACGTATCCTCCAATGACATAGTGCCCTCGTGATGGTGATTTACTCCTGCTTTATCTGACTGTCTGCCGAACGGCCCGGTTGACCGGGCCGCGGCCACCCGAAGTTACCTCAGAAACCGCGCGGTCCGCGGCTCCGGTTGAACCGATTGTTAGCACGCGCGGTAAAAGCCCGTGCAGACTTTTGCAATCTCTTCTTCTTGGGCACCGGAAAGGAAGAGTACGTCGAGGTGCATGTGTTTCGCGAAGACTCCCGCAAACAATCGGCCGATTCGCTCATTGATATGAGGAATGTCTGGTTCTCTTGCGGCCAGGCAAAGGGCAACATCCCAATTCTGGGAGTCGTCGTATTGGACGCGAGCCAAATATGCGCGGCGCACCGTCGGTTCATCCGCAAATAGATCGACGAGGTGAGACTTGAGATCGCGTTCCGGTGGGCCATCTTGCTCACCAACGAAGCGAATCTCTGGCGCAATGAATTCTTCGGTCGGCTGCGATGGCGTTCCGTCGGGGATCATTGTCTCAGCGTGCTAATCGGATTCACCCGTTTGTGCCCGTGCTAATTCGTTAGGCCCGCCGGTTCGGCGCGATACGAACCCCCGGGCCAACGCCAATTTTGGCCCGTAACCCGTTGCCGGTCAAGACCCTGCCGTCGTTTCCCGATTTCGCTGCCGACGTGTTATCTGGTCCGCCTATCATGCCAAGACCCGCGCCCATTGCCCCCCGGGAGGCGGATGCGATTTGAGACAACTTGGCACACACGCCCATTGACGCCCCCCGCCTGCCGGTGTACCTTTGGCAACCATGAGCACCGTTCCCGACGATATCGCTCGCCTGGTGGCGCAGTTCGACGAACATGCCGACGACTACCGCCACGGCGACTACAACGAAACGCAAGTCCGCCGCGACTTCGTCGACCCGCTGTTCGCTGCGCTGGGCTGGGACGTGCACAACCTGCAAGGCTACGCCGAGGCGTACCGCGATGTGATCCACGAAGACGCCCTGCGGGTGGAAAAGACGATCAAGGCGCCCGACTACGGCTTCCGGATCGGCGGGGTGCGGAAGTTCTTCGTCGAGGCGAAACGCCCCAGCGTCGACGTGGCCCACGACGCCACGGCCGCCTTCCAACTCCGCCGGTACGCCTGGACGGCCAAGCTGCCGCTGTCGATCCTCACGAATTTCGACACGCTGGCCGTGTACGACTGCCGCATCAAGCCCGACAAGAACGACAAGGCCTCGACCGCCCGCATTCTGCTGTTCCACTATGGCGAGTACGTCGAGCGTTGGAACGAAATCGCCGGCATCTTCTCGCGCGAGGCCATCCTGCACGGGGCGTTCGACAAGTTCGCCGAATCGACCCGAAAGAAGCGTGGCACGGCCGAGGTGGACGAGGCGTTCCTCGAAGAGATTGAGTCCTGGCGCGACGCGCTGGCGCGGAACCTGTGCCTGCGGAACGAGCGGCTCACCGACCGCGAGCTGAACTTCGCCGTGCAGCGGATCATCGACCGCATCATCTTCCTGCGAATGTGCGAGGGGCGCGGCATCGAGCCGTTCGGGCAACTCCAAGCCTTGCTCAACGGCGCCGACGTGTACCCCCGGCTGGTCGAGATGTTCCACCGGGCCGACGAGCGGTACAACTCGGGCCTGTTCCACTTCCAGCAGGAAAAGGACCGCGAGCCGCCCGACGAGCTGACCGCCACGCTCACGGTCGACGACCGGGTGCTCAAAGACATTATTGTCCGCCTCTACTACCCGGAAAGCCCGTACGAGTTCGCCGCCCTGCCGGCCGACATTCTGGGCCAGGTGTACGAGCAGTTCCTCGGCAAGGTGATCCGGCTCACCGCAGGCCACCGGGCGAAGGTGGAGGAAAAGCCGGAGGTCCGCAAGGCGGGCGGGGTGTACTACACGCCCACGTACATCGTCGACTACATCGTGGAAAACACCGTAGGCAAGCTGGTCGAGGGCAAATCGCCGCAGGAGGCGGGCGGCCTGACGGCCGCCTGGCGGCCGTCGAAAACCCGCCGGCCCATTTCCGTGCTCGACCCGGCGTGCGGCAGCGGCTCGTTCCTCATTGTGGCCTACCAATACCTGCTGGACTGGTACCTGAAGCAGTACACCGAGGCCGACGACCCGCAAAAGCACGCCCGGGGCGCGAACCCCCGGGTGTACCAGTACAGCAACGGCGACTGGCGGTTAACGACCGCCGAGCGGAAGCGGATTCTGCGGGCGCACATTTTCGGAGTCGATATCGACTATCAGGCGGTCGAGGTGACGAAGCTGTCGCTGCTGTTGAAGGTGCTCGAAGGCGAAACGGAGGAGACGCTCCAGCGGCAGCGCCGGCTGTTCCACAAGGACCGCGCCCTGCCCGACCTGGCCGGCAACATCAAGTGCGGCAACTCCTTGATCGGGTCCGACTTCTACCGAGGCAATTCGGACCGACTCTTTGACGATGCACTGGACGATCGAGTCAACGCATTGGACTGGGAAAGGGAGTTTCCCAAGATGTTCGCTTCGGGCGGCTTCGACGCGGTCATCGGCAACCCTCCTTGGGGCCAAAAGGCCATAGCCGACGACGACGCGGTGAAACAGTACATCCGGAGTCGTTATCCATCGACCGCAGGCATCTACGACCTGTTCCGCCCTTTCGTAGAGAAAGGAGTCAGCCTGCTGGACCGCGCAGGATGGTTTGGCATGGTACTGCCGGACATCGTGTTGCTGAAGGACTATCCGGAGACGCGCCGATTTCTCCTGGAATGCCTCCGCTTGCACGCCATCGATTGGTGGGGTATGCCGTTCGCCGACGCCGTGATCGATGCGGCGACGATCGTCGGTTGCCGCTGCCAGTGGCAACCCTATCACCAAGTTCAGGTGAGCGTACATGACGCCGCACGACCACTGTCTCACAAGATACCCCAAGCCGACTTTGCGGAAAACCCGCGCTACGTGTTCAACCTCTTCTTGACGCCGCAGAAGAGGCAAGTTCTTCAACGATTGCAATCACTTCCCCCGTTGGGCGAATACTTTGAGATTCACGAAGGGGTTCACAGCGGTAACATCCGCAAGGAACTGTTTGTCGACAAGGCGGTTGACCAAACATGTGTCCCCTTATTCTTTGGACGCGACGAAATTGCGCCGTACCACCTTACGTGGAAGGGTCGCCACATTCGGTTAGGCGCTATGCCCGTCAAGAAGACACGGAAACGCTACGCGAACATCGGCCGGCGGGAGTGGCATTGCCGGTCCAAGCTGCTGGTTCGCCGAACCGGCGATTACGTACTGGCCGCCGTCGATGGGGAAGGGTATTTCGCAAGCAGGTGCCAAAACGGGAAGCCTGCACTAGCCCCCCGAGGGAAGAGCGTACCCCAAAAAGAAAGACCGGACAAGGTTACCCTTGTCCGGTCGCGAGGTTGTCGCCAGTCTGGAATGACGGCTACTTCTTCCCGTTGCACAACTCCGTCAAGTCGGCAATG
This sequence comes from uncultured Planctomycetaceae bacterium, assembly GCA_964414315.1. Taxonomy (GTDB): domain Bacteria; phylum Planctomycetota; class Planctomycetia; order Pirellulales; family Thermoguttaceae; genus PWXP01. The sequence continues at coordinate 3,523 of CAYPWB010000431.1, forward strand.
TCGCCGTCAGTCAACTTGTCTCGCGAGAACTTCTTCAGTGGGATTCCCTTCTTCCTCAACTGGGAAGCTTGGCTCGCCACCTTCTCGCGTTTCCATCCCATCTTCTGGCACACTTCCTCTGTGCTCTCCGCCGCCTGATACGTCTTGACGAACTTCTTCAACTCATTCAACGTGGTCATGGTATGACCCTCCAAGTAAAGAGGTTAGGGTTTGGGGTTGCCCCCGTAATCGCCTTGCAAACGGCATCCAACCAACGCTATCGTTCCACGGTGGGTATGTCGGCGTGGAATGTTGATTGTCAGATCGCCCACCTTTCGGGCGGATAAACGGATAAGGTCATGTGCTTTGCAGAATGAAACGTAAGCCGCATAGAGTTCCGACTTTTTCAACCGAAGATCGGAGTTCGGCCCCTCGAAGACAAGGTGTTTTTCGGCGAATAGTTCCCAACTGGTTTTCTGTTCCCCATCGGGAATGACGGCCTTCAACAACCTTTTCTTCTGCAACATCTTTCGTACGACGTAGTACGATATATGGCCGTCGGGCGGGTTTACCGTCCGGTGCCCGTTCGCTTCCAGTATCTGTTGAATCTGGAAGGCGGGCGTTCCCATGTCGTACAATCGTTTGATTTCCCGTATGGTGTCATTGCCCAATACAATGGAGTTCGTTTTGCTGGAACGTACGCCCATCGTCTTGGCATGGAAGAACCCGACAATCGCGATTATTTCATCCGCGATGCCTTCGTAGAGTTCTCTGTCCGGACTCTCTTCGGTGAAGATGAGTTCACATTGCCCGTGCTGGCAACATAGCTTCACAAGCTGGATGCCGAACCGGCAGCACCGGTCGAACGTTTGGGCAACGACATAGCCCCCCGCGAACTTTCCCTTGAGAATATCCCCGATGAGCTGAATGAACTCGGGGCGTTCGTAGTTGAGTCCGGAACCCGTGCCGTAGTATTTCGAGATAGCGGCATTATCGCCCCACCGCTCTTCCGCGAACTTCTCCAGCCGTTTGGTTTGCCGAGCCAGATCGTTATCTTCCGACCCTTTCGTGAACCCTTTCGATTGCTTGTTGCCAGACACCCGAGCAACCAACGCCACCGGAACCCTATCCCCCCTATGTGATCCGTTGTTCGTGCGGATTCCGAAGAACCGGCAGAGTTCGCCGTAGATGAAACGACGTTCGCCACCGTCGCCAAGCCGTATATGTGGAATCGGGTTCTTCTTTCTCTCCGTCCCTTTCCGAAGGTAGGACGGGGAGAGGTTGAAAAGACGGGCGGCTTCCCGAAGACGGAGCCACCGACGGGGAGAGGGGTGGTCGGAAGGTGAACCCGAAGGTAAAGTGGAAGTGGTCATCCGGTAGCCTGACCTACTGGTTGACAAGGGTTCGGGGGGTGTTGGTAGCACTCCCCGGACCCGGTTTTTTGGGGGTCATTCCCCCAACTCTTCACCCTTGATTCTGCCGCGAATCGCCCCCCTTGCCAAGGCCAGAAACCCGAAATTCCCCGGGGAATTCGAGGTTTTTTTCAGAGGCGGGGCGTGCAGACGTACACCTTTTCCACTGCGTCATTTCTTGGGTAGATGAGCAGCTTGCACCGTTCCCGGCGGAAAGGTTATCATAACCTACCGCAAGGTGGTGCAGGGC
>CAYPWB010000432.1:0-5154 GCA_964414315.1 uncultured Planctomycetaceae bacterium
GAAGCCGGGCCGCCGGACGTAACGCTGCAAGGCCATGTAGGCCGGGCTGAACTTTTCGCCCGGGTCGTCGTGCAGGCGTTTCGCCCGCAGGTCGGGCAGCGTTACCATCGCGCCGTTCACCTCCCGCGGTTGGCCGTCGTGACAGCCGGCGCAGCGCCGGTCGAGCACCGGCTGCACCTCGCGATCGAAGCTGAAGCCGCGTACCGCACCGTGCCACGAGCGAATCGTTTGCGGCTGCCGCGTCATGGCCGCCTTCGTGTATCGCAGCGGTGGGGCGTCGTTCTGCCGCTCATGACAGCCGATGCACGAGACGACCTCGCCGGGCATGGCGGTGAACCAACTTCGCATGACCTGCTGCGCCTTCCCCTCGGCGTCGAGCGGCTGCACGAAGATGGGCGTGTTGGCCGGCACGCGGAACATGGCCGAGCCGTCCTCGTGCACGTCGACGGTGCCGAGGATGCGCTTTACGTCCCAGCCGCCCTCATGGGCCGACGCGGCCGTGTCGCCATTGCCGGCGTACCGATAATGGTGCGAGCCGACGCGCAGCCGTGCGATTGAGCCGCGGGGCACGCCGGCCAGGCCCGGGCCGGCGTACACGTCGGCCAAATACACGGTGGCCTCGGCCGCTTCCGGCACGACGCGCGAGGGGACGACCGGCGGCATGGGCCGGGGCCGGAGCGGGATGGGCGTCGAGTAGCCGCCGGGCAGAATGGTCGTGATATTGTCGAACCGGTCGACCAGGCAGAGTTCCCATTGCGAATAGGCGTCGCGCTGCACGGCCGCAAGGAAATAATCGCCCGCGCCGCGATGCGTTTCGGGCTCGGCCAACGGCCAGGGCGAGGCAAACCGCGGCCACACGTCGCCAATGAGATTGTCCTTGGTAATCGCCTCGACCGGCTTTCCGTAGCCCGGCAGCTTACGAACCGCTCCCTCGGCTTCATGACGCCCGAGCGCCGGGTCGAGCAACACCAACTCGCCCGCACGCGATACGCCGTGGTGCCCCGACACCACGCAACTGACCATAGTCGGATGGCCCGGAATGGGCCGCGGCCAGTACATGGCGTTCGGCCAGTACGAGTTGCTGCCGTAATACTCCTGCTGCGCTGTGCCGTCGGGGTTCATGCGGAACAGCAACCGGCTGAAGTAGTGCGGCGTGTCGGTGTATTCCCAGCGGGTGAACACGACGCGCCCGTCGTGCATGACAACCGGGTTCCAGTTGTGGTCCTGGTCGAAGGTGAGCCGGCGCTCGCCGGCGCCGTCGGCGTCGAACAGGTGCATATTGCCCACGTTCGCCCCGCCTGTACAGGGCACGGCCTGTTCGCACGCGTTGCTGACGAACATGATTCGTCCGTCGGGCAGATAGCATACGTCGTAGCGAAGCGTGTCGTCCTCGGGCGACACGCGTCGCAGCCCGGTCCCGTCGACGTTGATTTCATTCACCGCCCGGCCGTTGGAAAACAGCAACCGCTCGGCCGACCAGTGCAGGTCCATGTCGCTGACGTTGCCCTGGTGGATCACTTCGATTTCGCCGTCGGGCCGGACGGGCGACAGGGTGACGATGGCGTTGCCCAGCCGATTGGCGCCGCCCCAGTTCGAGGCGAAACCGGGATTTCCTTGCACGAGCAGCAGCCGCTCGAAGTCCAACAGCGGGTTGGCCAGCAGGATATCGGGCTCGGCCGCGTCGAGCGCCGTCTTTACGGCAACGAGCCGATCGAGCGCCGCGGGCTCGCTGGGCGGAGCCAGTGCCAAGGCCCAAACCGGTTCCAACGCGGCCTCCAACTCGGCAATGCGGGCCCGGAACCGCCGGGCGTGCGGATACTGCTCCGCAGAGAATAGCCGCTGCTGGTCCTCGACGGCCAGCCGAATGGAAACGAGCCGAGCGGCCATCGCGATGGCTTCATCGGCCGCGGCGGCCCGGTGGTGCAGGACGCGCAGGGCCGCGGTCGACTCGGCTTCGGCCGCGGCCTCGGCCAGGGCACCGCACCACCTTTCGACGTGCGATCGCCGCCCGTCGAGCGCTATGGCCGGCACGCCGGCTCGCTCCGCAAGCCGCTGCTCGAGCCTTTGGAGCCTCGCGTTGATCGCGTCGCGGTATCGCTGCTGCAGGAACGCGTCGGCATGGCCGGGGTACCAGTCGTCCAACTGCCGCGAGCGTTGAGCCCAAACGCCGTCGGCCAGTTCCCAGTCGATTTGCATGCGTTCGGCGGGCGAATCGAACGCCTCGCGCGTTTCGCGCAGAAGCTGCTCCCGCCGATTGCGGCGCCGCCCGATGTCGCCCGCGCCCGGGTTGCTCGTGTTCGGCTGCACGGCGAAGTAGAAGCGGCGATCGGCATCCGGCGCGGCGGGCAATTGCACGAGCAACTGGCACGTGCCCTCGACGTCGCGCACCGTCGAACCACCGGCCATGTACGAAAGCGAGGTGCGAACCGGCTGGTTCCGCCGCGACGGCAGCCACCGGGCCGAGCCCCGCTCGGCAATGATCTCCAGCATTAGCTCGCGCGACTGCACGGGCAGCGCGAACCGCGCCTCGCGGCACAGCAGGAGTACGTCGCCCGGCGAACCGGCCCCCGACGCCCCGAGATCATGCACCTTGCTGTCGGCCAGTTCCGATCGTTCCTGCCAGCGCAGTTCGCGGCCGTCGGCCAGTACGACCGGCCGGGTGAAATCGATCACCGTGGCGTCGCGAAGCTCGCGGACGGCTTCTTCCTTGGCGGGCAACGGGCCGAGCGACCACCAGGAACCGAACTCGGCCACGCAGCGGAACGCGGCCAGCCGGTCCTGCTGCTCCTCCCACCGGCGGATGTCTTCGCGGCCGGCGATCAGGGTTTCGAGCCACGTGTCGCGGGGGGCGAATTCCGGCTGCTTCGGCGCGGTGCGGAAGGCCTTGCGGAGGGCCAGTTCCTCGGGCGAGGGCCGGTACACGTCGTCCGGCTCGCCGAACACTTCGAGTTCAATGACGGCCGTTGCCCCGCTCGACCGGTCGGTCTTGGCCGGCTCGCCGGCCTTCAGAGCGTAGGCTCGCCAGATGCGGAACTGCACCCAATCGACCTTCTCCGGCACAAGGGGGCCGCCGTCGCTGCGGGCGAACCGGGTGTGAAAGCCGCCCCGGTCGTTGCCCAGAATCACATCGCCGCTGGTCACATGGGGCTCTTGGGGAAACTCGGGCGTTTGGTCGTTCCGGCCGCCGCTGTTGGCGAACCGCACCTCGAAGTCCTGGTTCGCCCGGGTGTCGATGTTGTAGGTGAACACGCCCACTTCGGTGATGGTCTTCGGCTCGCCTAGGTAGAAATGGAGCACGGTGGGCTGGCCGTTGACCATGACGCGCCCCTCGCCGCCGCGCTCGCCCGCCAAGCCATCGGTTAGCATGTGCGCGCCGCCGGGCACGGCCGCGTTGTCGCCCAGCAGGCGGACGTTGCGGCGCGCCAGCAGGTTGCGGTCGGTGCCCTCGGCAATGCGTTGGGCGAACTGTTCGAAGCCGGCGTCGTTGTTCTCCCAGCTCTCGGTAGTCATGGTAACGTCGGCCCAAGCGCCTGCGCCTGGGAGAATGACAAAACTCAAGAATAACGGCAACAGCGGCACGCGGCAGAACGGCATGCGAGGGCTCCTTGCACCATGGCGACGGCAGGACCGCGACCCGTCGGCCGCGGCAGGGGTGGGGAAATGGGCGTCGATTGGGCGGCCGACAATGGTTCCACCGCCCCGACCACCGACGTTACATTGTAGCAAGCAGGGACGCATGCCGCAAGAGAACGCGCCCGGTCAGCCCGTCTCGGGCACGATGTCGGTTTGCAGCGCGGCGTCGGCGGCGGGAATGTAGCTTTCCGGCAGGCCCAACTCGCGGCGGACGAGGTTGCACCCCTGGGCAATCGACGACGCCTTGTAGAAGGCGATATCGCGGTTGCAGCCCTGCCGGCCGAAACCGCAGTCGCTCGAAACGATCAGCCGCTCCGGCGGAATGTACTTCAACGCGCGGCGGATTTCCCCGGCCACGTCTTCCGGCCGGTCGGCCTGGAGGGTGCGGTGGCTCACGCCGCCAATGCACACCTTCTTCTGCAGGTCGTTCTTGAACCGCTCGAATAGTTCGATGTCGCGGAAGTTGCGGTCCTTGGTTTCGATGGTCCACACGTCGCCTTTGCACTGCTCCAGGTACAGGTCGATCGACGCCGCGTAGCTGGTGTCCTCCATCACGCGCTGCATGTTCGGGTTGCCCCAACAGGTGTGGATCCATATCTCCACGTCGTCGAGCCCCTCCACCTCGCGGTTGTAGCACTCGATCATGAACTTCACCTTCTCGTGATCCTTGCCGAAGGTGTTGGCCATGAAATGCAGCGTGGGCTCCTCGATCTGGATGCAGCGGCAGCCGGCGTCGCGCAGGGCCAGCAACTCCTGGTTCATCGCCACGGCCATGTCCCACACCACTTCCCGCGGGTCCTTGTACTTCGGGGTGTGGATGTCGAGGAACAGGCTCATCACCTGCGAGCAGCAGGTGCCGAACTTCACCGGCTTGCGGCTCTTGGCCTGGGCCATGCGCCACAGCTTGGGGTAGTCGAGCGGGCGGTGCTCGATCTTGTCGACCACCCGCGGCCAGCGCCAGCCGGTGTAGATTTCGTGCAGCAGCGTGCCGGCCGGGTACTTCAACCATTCGGAGCGGGTTTCCTCCGATTGCAGGTGGTCGCCCTCGAACCCGGCCCAGCGCTGGATGGGGTAGTGGTGCCAGGATCGGCCGGCGAAGTCCTCGTCGCAGTGGTAGTCGCCGTTGGTGAGGATGTCGAGCCCGGCCCGCTCCTGGTCGCTCACGACCACCGCCAGCGCGTCCTGGAACTTCTCCCGGAAACGGACGTCGAGCATGCAGGTGTCCAGGGACTCGCCCCAGAGGCTCATGTCGAACCAGCGCGGCCGCGGCCACGAGCCGGTGACGGTGCTGGGAAGGACCAGGTCGGCAGTGACGGTGAACATGGCAATCTCCTTCGACGGGCAAGGGCAGGAAAGGGGGGCCGGATCGGGCCGGACCGACACCGGAACATGATGCCAAACGGCAAAGAATTGTAGAAAGAGAAACCCGCGGGGCAAGTCGCTGGAAGGGCAGGATACGCCGACCGGGGGGCTTCCGGGAGCGACGTTTCCCGCAGTTGCAAGCCAGGAGATTTCTCGGCT
>CAYPWB010000433.1:0-5151 GCA_964414315.1 uncultured Planctomycetaceae bacterium
GAAACACGATCGTGGAAGCCCCAGGATGTCGGACGAAATCGCCACGCTGCACGACGTCGTCGCCCGCTTTGAGCGACAGGGGGATCGCCCCGCCGTGTGGGCCATGACCGAGGAAGGCGCGGAGGAATGGTCGTTCGCCCGCCTGGCCGACCACAGCCGGCGGCTGGCAGCCGGATTGCGTAAAGCGGGGCTGGCACCGGGTTCGCGGGCGGCGTTGCTGGCTCCCAATAGCCCCCAGTGGATGGTCGCCTGTTTCGCGGTCATCCATGCGGGCGCCATTCCCGTCTTGGTCGACGCCCAGACCGGGCCCAAAGCGCTCGCCCGAATACTGGACGACAGCGGCGCCTCCTGGGTCTTCACCGCGTCGGACCTTCGAGAGCAGTTACCCGAGCACGACGGCGACCGAGGCCCGGAAATCGTCCTGCTCGACGCCTCCGGCGAGGAGCCGCGAAGCTGGCACCGGTTCCTGGCCGACACCCCGGCCGAGCCGCACCGCGTCGAGGCCGGCGATATGGCCGTCCTGTTCTATACGTCGGGCACGTCGGGCGCGGCCAAAGGCGTGCCGCTGAGCCACCGCAACCTGGCTTCGAATGTCCAATCGCTGATCGCACTGAATCTCGTGAAGGCGCACGACCGTGCCTTGCTGCCGTTGCCGCTGCATCACGTCTACCCGTTCACCGTCGGCATGCTCCTGCCATTGGCCGCCGGAATCCCGATTCTGCTTCCTCAATCGTTGAGCGGTCCGCAGATCGTTCGCACGTTGCGGGAGGGCGGGGCGACGGCCTTGGTGGCGGTGCCGCGGTTGTACTCCGCACTGCTGCCGGCCATAGAAGGCCGCATCGCCGAGCGGGGCCGGGTGGCCGCCTGGGCGTTTCGCACGGCGCTGGCGGTGTCCACCTTCCTGCGATGGCGGTTGGGGCTGCGCGCGGGCCGGCGCCTGTTCGCAAAGCTGCACCGGCAGTTCGCGCCCGCACTGGATATTGTCACCTCCGGCGGTTCGCCCATCGACCCGGCGACGGCGCGGAAGCTGGAAGGGTTGGGCTGGCGTTTCGCGAACGGCTACGGGCTTACGGAAACGTCGCCGGTGGTCGCCTTCAACGAGCCGGGGCGCGCCCGCCTCGGCACCGTCGGGCGTCCCGTCGCCGGGGTGGACGTGCGCATTGCGGAGCCTCGCGAGGGGCAATCGCACGGCGAGATCGAAGTGAGCGGCCCCAACGTCTTTTCCGGCTATTGGAATCGGCCGGAAGAGACCGAAGCCGCGTTCACTTCCGACGGATACTTCCGCACCGGCGACCTGGGCGAACTGGACCGCGACGGGCACCTTCGAGTACTCGGCCGCGCCTCCTCGCTCATCGTCATGCCCGGCGGTGAGAACGTTTGGCCCGAAGACGTCGAAGAAGCTTTGACCGGCTCCAACCTGATTGCCGAGGCCGGCGTGCTGCTGCACGAGGAGAAACTCGTGGCCGTGGTCGTGCCGGAATCAGAACCGTTTCGCGGTATTGGGAGGGAGGAGGTCGAGGCCGAGGTGCGCGACGAGGCCGCGCGCGTTTCCCGCGAGTTGCCCTCGCACCACCGGGTCGCCCGCGTCGAGGTGACCCGCGAACCGCTCGACCGCACGCGGCTGGGCAAGCTCCGCCGCCACTTGCTCAAGGAGCGATACGAAGCACTCCAGCGTCATGGCGATCGGGCCGAGCGGCCGGCCGGGCCGGTGCCGATCGAAGAGATGCCGGAGGCGGTCCGCGCGCTGTTCCAGTCGCCCGCCGTCGGCCGAACGTGGGAGTGGCTGGCCGAGCGGTTTTCCGACGTCCGCCTGGCGCCCGAAACGCATCTTGCGGCCGACTTGGGCGTCGACTCGATGGAGTGGCTGCGGCTGGGACTGGAAATTCAACAACGTACCGGCCACGCTTTGCCCGAGGAGGCCGTTGGACGGATCGAAACGGTGGGCGACTTGCTCCGCGAAGTGGCCGAGGCGCAGCAGCACGGCCCGGCCGAAGTGGAGGACGTCGCCCGCCGGCTGCAAAAGCCCGATCAGCTCCTCGACGACCGCCAGCGTACGTGGCTCCGCGCGCCGGGCTTTGCCGAGCGGGCATTCGGCGCGGCGTGTTGGGCCCTGGCGCGGGTGGTGCTGCGCGGAGGGTTCCGCCTGCGGGTGGAAGGGGCGGAGCATGTTTCGGGCGTGCAGCCGGTCATTCTCTTGCCGAACCACCGCAGCTTTCTCGACGCGCCCGCGCTGGTCGCCGCCTTGCCGGGCGCGCGGCTTCGCCAAAGCACCTGGGGAGGCGCTACCAGTGTGATGTTCCGCAATCGCTTCATGCGCCTGGTTAGCCGCGCCGGGCGAGTGATTCCCGTCGACCCGCAACGAGGCTCGGCGGGGAGCCTCGCTCTGGCCGCCGCAGCAATCAAACGGGGCGATACGCTGGTGTGGTTTCCCGAAGGAGGTATTTCGCGCACCGGCCGGCTCCAGCCTTTCCTGCCGGGCATCGGTCTGCTGCTCGAAGCGCAGCCGGTGCCCGTCGCGCCCGTCTGGATTGCCGGCTCGCGCGAGGCGCTTCCGCCGGGCTCGTGGCGGCCGCGTTTTCGGCGGGTCACCGTGCGTTTCGGCAAGCCGATCGCCCCCGACCAGATCCCGCGCGAAGGCGACACCGAGATGGAGCGGGCCCAACACGTTGCCGGGTTCCTTCGCGACCGTGTCGCGGAACTCCGAAAGACCTGAACGAGGCCGCAACGGCCCCAACGACGACCTTTTTCAAGAAATGGAGGATGTCATGGCAAAATTCCGACGGGTGACCGGCCGCGTCCTGCTGGTGCTGGTCGCGATCGTTATGCTCTTGGCCGGAAGCGGAAAGATGTTCGGATTCGCGCCGGAAACGGTGGTCGAACAGCTCGAAGGCCTCGGACTGGGCAACGACCTGTTTCTGATCGGGCTTGCCGAGGTAGCGTCGGCCGTCCTGCTGCTGATTCCGCCCACGTCGTCGCTCGGTGTTCTGATGGCCAGCTCGTTCTGGGGCGGCGCAATCGTCGCTCACATGACGGGCAACGACTATGCGGGGGCCGCCGTGCCCGCCGTGTTGAACGCGCTGGTCTGGTCCGGCGCCCTGCTGCGATACCCCGGCACGATGGCCAGCTTCACGGAACGCCCGGCCGCTACCAGTACCTCAACCCCATGAATGGAGGACCCACGAATGCCAACCCCCGAACTCGGCAAACGACTATTTTCCCTTACCCAAATGGTCCACGAGCTGGTCGAAACGGTTCGTGACCAGTCGAAAGAACTGCAGCGGCTCGCCGTTCTACTGGAGCAACAGACCGATCTGCGCGACGAACCCCGGGATTTCACGGTCGAGACCGCGCGCTTGAGCGAGTTGCTGCGGCGTGTGAGCGAGTTCCGCGCAGAAGTTGAAGGCGAGCAGGCTGAACCGTAGCGATGTTGCCCGGCAACCGTTCACGGGGGACCGTCCCGATTTTCGCGGCACCCAGGGCGATTGGCCTCATCGGCCGGTCGCAACAGCCGCGATAATGGGACGGTCCCCATCGCACACACGATAAACCAGGCGGAGGAAGCCCTCGCCCGTGCGCAATTTCAGTGACGCACGGTTCCCGGCCCAGCCCACCCATGGTGCAACCGTCCGGACAAGACGCAAAAGTTTCTCCGCCCTCTTGGTCGCTTGTTCGACCGACCGGTCCACGGCGTCGCGAATGCGCTGCTCGGTGAGGCGCCGGCGAACCCTCTCGATTTCGTCTTGCTTCTTTCGCATGCGTTGCTGCGCGATGCGTACGACGAGGCGTCGCCCGACCCGACGGTGCGGTTCGACGCGGGAGCGGACCGACAGCGTTTCCATAGCCTCCACCGAGGTGTCGCCGTTGGCGAACGACCCCTCGCGCAGTTCGATTCGCTTGCTTGCCTCGAACCGCGTGACGGTCGTGGTATGGAGCGTGGCTGCCCGTTTTCGGCTTCGCGTTTTGGCGGTCGATGTTCCTCGCGCCTGGATCTCGAAGGACAACGGGCCTTCGCCTTCCACGCAATGAATCGCGTAATGCCCCGCCGCTTTCGAGCGTCCCCGCACCCGGCTTCCGAGCGCCCAGAGGTCGATGGGCAGACGGATCTCAAACGGGCGGTCGACCAGCGCCGGAAGCCACCACTCGGCGATTTCCAGGACCACGACCGGCTCGGGCTCCGGTTCGACATCGAGGCCGGATGCGAGCGCCCGGACGGCTCGCGCCATGATCGACTGCGGCCGATTGTCGGCCCGCCCGTCCGGTGGGTCGTTCGCATGTGCCGCGCTGCTCGACAGCCATACGAGCAAACACGCCATGCACGGTTGCATCCTCGATAGTCTATTCATCGACTCCGAACGCCACTTCCAGCGTTACCTTGTGGGCGGTCACCTTGTTGTCGGCCACGTCGAGGGTCCACTCGACCACCTTCAAGCCGCTGATGTTGTGTACGCTCTTCGAGACCTTCGCCAGTCCTTGCTGGATCGCGTCGTCCGCGCTGGTGGGCGAAGTGCCGATCACCTTGATCACTTTTGCAATGCTCATGGAACGTCTCCTTGCATGGGTTTGGATAGTGGTTTTTGGGTAACGTGCAAAAAGCATGCCTCGGCCTCCCCTTCGCCCAACCGGCACTCGATTTGCACAGTATCAACACTACCACGCTTCACGGTTTCCGGGCCGGTCGAGACATCGTTTGCTTTTGAGCCAAGCAAGGCTACATTTGCGACGACAATCGAGGAATGAGAAAGGGTCTTTCGACGTGAGTAGACTCCCATCGCGGGGCTAACCTTGGCGATGATAGGGTCTTGCGACAACTTCGGAGAAATGCGAGATGCAGCCAAATCCGACACACTGCACGCATCGACCTTTGTGGTTCGCGGCGAATCGAGCCGAGCCGGGAGCAACAGTCTGTCGCAATGCTGCGTCATTTTGCCGCGATCCGCCGCGATGCTTCGGGCCCTTCGAGAGACGGGCGCGCTCCGCCATATTGTTACGAATGTTCACTGAACGACTTCATCAAGGAGACGTATCCATGAGACGCTATTCAACCTACGTCATTGCAGCGGCCGTTTGTGCCCTGTTGTTCCATTTCGGGCCCGCAGCCTGCGCCGCGCCCGAGGAAATCGACGACGCCGACATCACCCTGGCCGTCGAGGC
>CAYPWB010000434.1:0-5140 GCA_964414315.1 uncultured Planctomycetaceae bacterium
TCCTCCCTCCCGCGGCGAAGCCGCTTCGTCCAAATTTTCCTCGGCGCAAGTCCTTTGGAAACAGCGGTTTACGGCCCCCACCCCGCGGGGCTGCGCAATCGCCGCGCCAATTGTTTGACAATGCCCGCCGGTTTCTGCTAGACTCGGCGCTATGTCAGCAGTCGGGTTGCTGGCCTCGGCGAAGCGGGCGTGCCCTGCATACGCCCCTATTCGCTCGAAAGGAAACCGTTCGGCTTGCCCTTTCTCCCGGGATTTGCGTTTCTCCCGAGGTTTGCCCTGGGAAACGGAAGAGCCGATCCAACTCATCGTCCGGGATTCAAACCCCTTATTCGTCCAACTCATCGTCCGGGAGTCAAACCCCATATCCGTTAGAGCAGGAGAGATACCATGCTTGCACGTCCGATGTTGGTGGTGGTGTTGGTCGTCGCGGTGGTCCTGGTGTTGGGCGGCGGAGCTTCGGCGGCCACGCTCACGTGGACCGGCGGCGGGGACGGGTACAGTTGGAACGGCTCGGGCAACTGGACGGGCGGCACCAGGCCCGGCACGCACGACACGTTGAACATCACGACGACCGCTACGATCGACAACGTGTATCGAAACGACGGGACCGCGACCTACGACGGCGGAAGCACCTGGCGGGGAACCGTCCATCTTAACCAGGGCACGGTCCTTCTTGACCATCGATTCGAGAGCGGCGAAGGCGCGTTCTATATCGGCGACGGCGCGGGCACGGCCGACGCGATTGTCAACGTCCCTTCCGGCGGATACTGGATGTTCGACCGGCACAGCAACGGTACGTACAACGTTTACATCGACACCGACGGACAACTCAATGCCACCGGCACCGGTTATTTCGCGCCCTACGGCGGCCACGGCGGCCGCCAGTGGGAGATCAACGTCCAGGGCGGCTCGATCACGTCGCAGGCCGGCTGGAACATGTCCGACGGCCCCGGATACGACGCCAACCGCCTGAACCTGTCCAACGGCGGCACGGTCGACGTCGGCGCGATTACGGTGCACGAAGAGATCATCGACTTCGCCGACCTGGCCGCGGGCAACCAGTTCACCGCGGGCTACGGCGGCAGCTTCACCAACATCGGCGCGGTCAACGCGGCCCTGGGCTCGACCTTCACCGCCAGCGGCGGTGGGGTGCTCCAGGCGACGGACAACGTCTCGAACTTCACGGTGGCCCTCCTGTTCGCCTCGGGCGACCGGACCTGGAACAGCCCCACGACGGGCGACTGGTCGAGCCTGGCCAACTGGGACGACGGCCCGCCGCCGCCCTCGGGCACGCCGGCTGCGACCCGACCCACCGCGACCGAGAACGCCTTCATCCCCGCCGGAACGGTCAACGTCACCGGCGCCGAAAACGCCTTCAGCCTGGACGTCGGCAGCACCCTTCCCACGGGCAACCCGGTCTTGGACGTCAACAGTGGCGGCTCGCTGACCGTCGCGGGCGGAACCACGGTCGGCAGCACCGGCACGCTGGACATCCGCGGCGCGCTGGTCACGGGCAACATCACGTCGTCCGCCGGCAGCGCGGTGAATCTCCACAACGGCGGGGCGCTGACCACGAAAAGCGGGACGATCGACACGCTGAACGTCTCCGGTGCCGCGGCGCTCAACGGCGGGGGGAACCTCACCGTGAGCAACGCGGTGTTGAACGGCGCCACGTTCACGGTGAACCAGTCGGCCGGCACGGCGACGGTGCGGAACATTTCCGAGACCGCCGGCTCGGGCATCACCAAGGAGGGGAGCGGCACGCTCCTGCTGGATACCGGCAACACCTACACGGGCGCCACAACGATCAACGGCGGCATCGTCTCGGTCAGAAACGGGGGCGGCCTGGGCTCCGGAGCGGGCGGAACGATCGTCAACGACGGCGGGCAGCTCCAGTTGTGGGGCGGCATCACCGTCAACGAGGCGATCACCATCAACGGGCAGGGCCCCGGCAACAACGGCGCCCTGTACGTTCAGCAGGGCGGCACGAAGACCATCGCCGGCCTGCTCCAGACCGGCAGCAACTCCCGGATCCATGTGGACGATCCCGGCTCGCCCCGCCTGCGACTTACCGGCGGGTTCGCGCTGAACCACAACGTCACGGTCGCGGCAGACGGCACGGGCGAGCGGCTGGAGATCTCCAGCCCCATGACCGGCACGGGCGAACTGCGAAAGGAAGGCAACGGCCGGATCGAAGCCAGGACCGCCAGCCCCGGCTACTCCGGTCCGGTCCGCATCACGAACGGCTATGTGGAGGCCTGGACCGACAACGCCCTGGGAACAGGGCAGATCATCGCCGAAGGGGACGGAACGCTGCTGCTCCGCAACGGCGCGACGCTGCCGAACAACATCCGCATCAGCACCGACGGCGAGGGAACCGCCGGAGCGATCCGCAACGAGAACAACACCAACACGCTCACCGGCACGGTCACCTCGGTCAACAACGCCTCGCGGATTCACGTCAACAGCGGGCAGTTGAACCTGACCAACACGCTTACGCTGCAGAACCACGTGAACGTCCACGGCGGCGGCACCTTGCACGTGACCGGGCAGGTCACCGGCAGCGGCGCACTGAACAAGAACGACGCCGGCCGCACGATCCTCGCCAACGCCGCCAACAACTTCACCGGCGGGCTGAATATTAACGGCGGCGTGGTCTCCGTCGCCAGCGAAGGCGCGCTGGGCGCGGCGGCCGGCAGTGTCGCGGTCGGCGGTACCGGGACGCTGGAACTCGACGGCGCCTTCAACCTGGCCAAGCCCCTCTCCATCGCCGGGCCGGGCGCCGGAGGCGTGGGTGCGGTGAACAGCATCAACGCCAACCGTACGATCACCTCGGCGATCCACCTGACCGGCAGCGCGGCCATCGGTTCCGGCACGGCCGGGAACACGCTGACCATCGACGGGCCGATCACGATGCCGCTGTTGGCCGATCTCACCTTCACCGGCGACGGCGACATCGTCGTCAATAGCCCGTTCGGCAACGGCGGGCCCGGCTTCCACAACGCCCTGCGGATGACGGGCTACATGAATGGCGGACGCCAGGATGCCGACCTCAATTTCGATCCGACCGGTTCGAGCGGTGGCGGGCTCCTTGCCGACACACCCGTGGGAACCACCGCTTTCACAGCGAGCCTTGACATCAACGGCGATGCGGCGTTCCGTGCCCTCATTCCGGGCATTACTCGGAACGACGACTATCAAACGGCGTTTCAGGGACAATTCCACGCGCTGGTCGACGGGGATTACACCTTCCAAACGACGAACAAGGACGACCGCACCGTCATCTGGCTGGACGTGAATAAGAGCGGCTCCTTCGATAATTCCGGTTTTTCGACTCCAGGGGAGGAGCAACTGGTAGGGCTCAACAATGGCACCGGAACCGTGTCCTTGACGGCGGGTACGTACGACATCGCGCTGGGGCACATGGAACACGGTGGGGGGTCTCGCATCCGGGCTCTCGTCCAAACCCCGGCCGGAGCCGGCCCGACTTCACTGACGGTGATCAACCCCGGCGACACGACGAGCCCCGCCACAGGAGGGCAATCGGGATTGTTCACGACCCTGGCCACCGGCGGCGTCCTCAAGGAGGGCACGGGCACGACGACCTTGGCCGGTGCGAACACGTACAACGGCATGACCTCGATCCAGGAGGGCACGCTGGTTGCCGCCCATAGCAGTGCCCTGGGCGCTGCCGACGGCACGGCGGCTACGGGCACGATCCTCAATGGCGGTGCAACCCTGGTTCTGCAGGGCGGCATCCACGTCGGCAACGAACAGATCACCGCCGGCTCGAACAGCGGAACGATGACGCTGACCAGCCAAGGCGGGTCGAACAGCATCGGCGGGGGCATCGAAATGGGAACGTCGAACCTGACCGTCGGGGGCGGCGGCGATTTGGTCATCTCCGGGGCGATCACGGGCACGAACCTGAGTACGGGAACCTCCATTCCCGGACTGAACTTCGGCAGAGTCAGCGGGAACATCAATACGGTGGACTATCCCACGTCCCCGACGATTGAGCTCGGCCCCCACGTGGCCACGACGCGGGCCGCGGCCGACTGGCCGGACAACCAAACCAACACCTATTGGGGCCAGATCTACCTGGACGGCTCCAAGTCGTACAACTTCATCGAGAGCATCGACGACAAGACCTGGTTGAAGATCGACGACACCGTTTACATCAACGACGGGAGCTGGAGCAACACGACGAAATCCGGCTTGATCAACAAGCCCACCGGCTGGTACGACTTCGAGCTCCGCATGAGCGACGGCGGTGGCGGCCAGGGCTATGTGAACATCAATCCCGGCTTCCAGTACAACGACACCGGCATCGACAACACCAACGATGCCGACCATGGGTACCCCGAGGACCCCGGCGACGCGAGCTTCTTCCGCATCTTCAGCCCCTTGACCCCCAACGACCTTCTCAAGGTCGGCCCCGCGACCGTGACCCTGGCCGGCGACAATACCTACGTGGGCACGACTACGGTCCAGGAGGGCACGCTTCGGATCACCGGCACCACCAGCGGCCAGGGGAGCTACACGGTCCAGAGCGGCGCCACCCTGGGCGGCACCGGCACGATCGGGCTGGCCGCCGGGGCGGCCGTCACCTTCGCGAACGGATCGTTCCTCGACCCCGGCACGAGCCCCGGAACGCTCACCGTCGACGGCGACCTGGTGATGGAGACCGGCTCGACCTACCTCTGGGAACTCGGACCTACCGGCCATGACCTCGTCGACCTGACCGGATCGCTCGCGCTGGGCGATTGGACCCTTGCGCTGGTTGACGACGGCGCCGAGCCCGTGTTCGGCGAGAAGTACTACCTGTTCACCAGTTTCAGCACGCTGGACCTCGCCGGCGGGTCAAACCCGGCGAACTTCAACGCCCTGATCGACACCAGCCGGGCTCCGGACTGGAACCCGGCCTACCTGAGCCTGGGGCTCGACGACGCCGGCTTGTACCTCTCCGCCATCCCCGAGCCCGGCACGCTCCTGTTGCTGGCCGCCGGCTTGCTCGGCCTGCTGGCCGCACCGCGCCGCAAGCGGCGATAACGCCGTTTGCTGATCGCATTTTCGGATGCCGGCGTTCGCTGCGGCAGGCGCCTCCGGCGCGCCGCAAGGGGACGCGTGGATGGCCCAG
>CAYPWB010000435.1:0-5121 GCA_964414315.1 uncultured Planctomycetaceae bacterium
CCCAGCTTTCGCTTTGCCCGCAGAAGGCGATGGGGTTGTCGTACACCACCTGGCGGATGATCTCGGGGGCGTGGCCGCGGCGGCGCATGGCGGCCATGAATTCGGGCACGGCCAGCGGATCGCTCGGGCCCCAGTCGGCCGAACTGTTCACCAGGATGCGGTCGGGACCGTAGAATTCGATCATGTCGACGGCGCGATCCGGCGTGGCCTTCGTGGTCGGATACAGCGTAATGCCCGCCCAGTAACCCTCCTCCAGCGCCAGCCGCACCGTATGTTCCTCGCAATGGTCGATGCACACCCGCGATCGATCGACGCGCGCGTCGGCGCGAAGCATGTCGAGAATCATGCGCGTGCCCGGGTACTTGTCGGCCAGATGCGGCGTGTGGAACAGCATCAGTTCGCCGCGGCCGAGGGCCAGGTCGATGAGCATCCCCAGCGATTCGACCTCGCCGCGGGTGTTCTTATTCAACCCGATTTCGCCCACGCCCAGCACGGTCGGCCGGTCGAGGAACTCGGGCAGGACGGCGATGACCTCGCGGGCAAAGCCGACGTCGTCGGCCTCTTTGGCGTTCAGCCCCATCCAGGCGTGATGCCGGATACCGTACTGGGCCGCACGTTTCGGCTCCCATTCGGTAAGCTGGCGGAAGTAGTCGTGGAAGCTGTTGGTGCCGCTTCGGTCGTAGCCCATCCAGAACGCCGGTTCGGCCACCGCCACACAGCCGGCCTGGGCCATGCGGTGGAAGTCGTCGGTGGTGCGCGCCGCCATGTGGATGTGAGGATCGATGAACTGCATAGCCTACACACCGTACCTTTCCCGCCACTGGGGGTCGTAGGGAAGCGAAAAAGCCATCTGCAATTGCTCGGCGCGGTTTTCCCGGCCGTTGGCCAGAACGGCCAGGCTCTCGCCAATTTGGCCGAGTCGCGGGTCGGCGACCACCGAGCCTTCGGCCCGGTCGATCCGGTCCAGTGCGGCGGCTACTTCAATGAGGCGCGCGCGAATGCTCAACCATTCGCGATCCAGCACTTCGGAAGCATCAGGGGGCATGGCGTCACCTTTGGGGAAGGATTTCCAACCTATTCAGCATAACCGGCCTGAAATCCGGCGGCAAGGTCCACCGGTAACCGTCCACGGCAGACTGTTCGCTTCGGCGGGTAAGGGGAAAGGGCCATCTTCGGGCTGGTCCTTCGGCGAAAACGGTGCCGATTGCCCGAAAAATGGGCCCGTTGCCGGCCGGCCCTTGCAGCGAGTGGGAGAATTCGCGTAACTTTTTAGCAGGGTATTGCGTCAAAAAAGAAACTCGCTTGCTGAAAAGGGTTTAGGGAGGTATTCCCATGGCGTAAGTGTCCGTTTTCCCCCAAACGCAGGGAATAAATTCGCCCCGATTCCCCGAGTTTCATGAATCCAAAGCAGGAACGAATACGTATTACAGAGCGTCGAAGCTGCGCACTCCTGCGGGAAGGGGTTCGGAGGGCGTACGCGAAAGTTGGGGTTCGGCAACCGGCGAAAATAATTTTTACAGGTAGGGCTGTTGCAAAAGTCCCGGGATGGTGTATACTCAACCCTTGAAGTGGCGTCCTCACCGATGCCCGGCAGCGTTCGGAGTAGGCGAAATACGTTCGGGCGGCACGCGAATTGCAACACGTTCGTGTCCCTGGCCCGACTTGACGAAAGGAGTGGTTCCGAGAATGCACACCGAATACCTGAACCCGGCCATTCGACAGTTACGCGATCAACAGGTCCGTTTTGCGCCCCGTGAAAAGAAACTCGAACAAATCAATCATGCGGAAAAGCTGATCGACGAACTCGACCCGGCGCGAACCTACACCTACCAGTACCTGTGCTTCCGCGTCACCCGATACCGCCCGGACGCCTACCCGGACTTGAAGCTTTCCGGCGAAGAGGCCGGCCACGATTTGCGCTTGTTCGTCGAGGACGTCTCCGACGCCGCCAACATTTCGGCCGGATCGGCCGGAGAGCGGGTGCTGACGGTCGACGAACTGGCCAAGGAGTTCAACGTTTCGACCAAAACGATCTTCCGTTGGCGCCGGCAGGGGCTGGTGAGCCGGCGTTTCGTGATGGACGGCCGGAAACGGGTAGGGTTTTTGCAGAGTTCGATTGATCGTTTCGTGTCGGGCAATGCCGACCGGGTTCGCCGCGGGGCGCAGTTCAGCCAGCTTTCCGAGAAGGAGAGGGTCTGGATTGTCGGACGCGCGCGTCGCCTGGCTCAGAAGGGCGGTTGCCCCGCCGAGATCACCAAGCGCCTCGCGCGGCGGACCGGGCGCAGCACGGAAACGATCCGCTACACGTTGAAACAGTTCGATCAGGAAAATCCGCAAATGGCCATTTTCCCCGAATCGCGCGGCCCGATGCGCCCCGAAACCAAGCGGAAGATCTACCAGGAGTTCCAGCGAGGAGCGTCGGTCGAAGGGCTTGCCAAACGTCATTGCACCACGAAGACGACCGTCTACCGTGTGATCGGCGAGATGCGCGCCCGTCGCATCCTCGACTTCCCGCTGGAGTTCATCCCCAACGACGAGTTCGCCCGAATTCGAAGGTCACCCTCCCGCGAGCGGAAGACGCTCGGGCCGATGCCCGCCAGTACGCCCTCGACCAGGCGACCTCGGCTTCCCAGCGGGCTGCCTCCCTACCTGGCCAGTCTTTACGAGGTTCCGTTGCTGTCGCGTGAGCAGGAGGCGCACCTGTTCCGAAAAATGAACTACTTGAAGTACCGCGCCACCCGACTTCGCGACAAGCTGAATCCGGCCCGGCCGAAGAGCAGTTTGATGGAACAGATCGAGTCGTTGTACGAACAGATTGTGGCGACGAAGAATGAAATCGTTCGAGCGAATCTGCGGTTGGTCGTGTCCATCGCCAAGCGACACGTCGGCCAGGCCGAAAGCTTTTTCGAGTTGGTAAGCGACGGCAACATGTCGCTGATGCGGGCGGTCGAGAAGTTCGACTACGCGCGAGGCAACAAGTTCAGCACGTACGCCACGTGGGCCATCATGAAGAACTTCGCGCGGACGATCCCCGACGAACACCGCCGCCGGGATCGGTTCCGCACCAGCACCAGCGAGATGTTCGCCACCACGGAGGACGTTCGGAGCGACTCGATCGAACTGGAAACCGCCCAGATACAACGCGAGGCCGAGGTGAAACGCATTCTCTGCCGTCTCGACGAGCGCGAGCAGGAGATCATCATGCGCCGGTTCGGGCTGCGGCGCGGCCAGGAACCGCGCACGCTCAAGCAGGTGGGCGTGGAACTCGGAGTGACCAAGGAACGCATCCGGCAAATCGAAACCCGCGCGCTGAGCAAGCTCAAGCAGGCGGCCGACGACGAAAAAATCGAACTGCCGGTGTAGTCGAATCGGGCGCCCCCCTTTCCGGACCGGGGCATGCCCGAGTATTCTTAGCGGCTGCGCGTCGTGCCCCGGGGATTTCCGGCGCCGACGCGCAGCCCTTCTTGTTAGCTACAGAACACCACTATTACGGAGAATAGCCATGCCCTTGACCACCGAACAGATGACCGCCTGGTGCCGCCGCATGCTCGGCGCCGACCCGGATGCCCCGAAGCTGTCCATGGAGCAGTACCTCGACGCCGTGCCCCGGCTCGATTGCCTCCAGAACCTGCCCAGCGGCACGCCTGTGCTCATTCGCGGCGACGTCGACGCCAAGCCGGGCGGGAAGGTGGGCGAGGGCGACATCCGCCTCCGATCGATGGAAGCGACGCTGAACTACTGCCGCTCGAAGGGCTGGAAGACGATCATCTTCGGCCACATCGGGCGGGACCCCGAAAAGTCGCTCGACAAGGTGGCCAAGCGCCTCGGCGAGATTCTCGGCTGCGACGTCCCGTTGCTCGACGACTGGCTCGACCCGGCCTCGACCACCATTTCCGACTCGGTCCGCCAAGCGATCGAGCAGGCCGCCCCGGGAGCGGTGTGCGTGCTCGAGAACACGCGGAAGTACGACGTCGAACGCGTGCTTTGGAAAGCGAAGCCCGACGACCTGCCGGGGCTGGTGCCCAACCTGACAACGTTGGCCAACGAGTTTGCCGAGAAGGTGGCGAAGGTGTACATCCACGAGGCCTTCTCAGCCGGCAGCCTCGATAGCTCCAGCGTGGTCGTGCCCGCCGCAATGGAAAAGGTGGCCATGGGGCGCTACATCGCCGAGCAGTTCGAAGGACCGCTCCGCGACTGCCTCGGCGCGCAGTTGGTCGTATTCAGCGGTCTGAAGGTCGATAAGCTCGACGACCTGCAGGCGATGATCGATCGCGGCAAGATCCAGCAAATCATCACCGGCGGTTCGCTGGCCGTGGCGCTGAAGAAGGCCGCCGAGGAGTTGGACGGGCGCGAGTTCCACCTGGGCGAGTCGGAAAACCCGGAAAACAAAGGCAAGCCGTTCTACATCCCGCCGGAACGTATTGAGCAGGCCAAACGCATGGTGGCCGAAGGACGTCAGAAGGGCATCGAGTTCGTGATGCCGGTCGACTTCGTCCTGCAGGACGGGCAGGTTTCCGACAAGATCGGGCCGGGCAACCAGCAGTTCGACGTCGGGCCCGCCTCCTCGGCCCATTATGCCGAGGCCATCGGCCAGTTCATCGAAAAGCACCGGGACGACGCCGCCGAGACCGTTGTGTTCCACAACGGCGTGTTCGGCATGTTCGAGGACGAGCGGTTCGAGGAAGGCACCCGGAACTTCGTCGGGCAGTTGAAACGCATGCACGACGCGGGCATCAAGGTGTACGTGGGCGGAGGCGAAGGGGGCAAGGCCATCGACAAATACGGCAGCCCCGACGACGTCACCTATGTATTCACCGCCGGCGGCACTGTGCTCAACGCCCTGGGAAGCGAGCCCGTGCCGTACCTGGTTGCCCTGGCCGCCACCGCCGAGCGCATGGAAAAACCGGCCGGACACGGCGGGTAAGGCTATCCGAATGCTCCCCTCCCCCTCCGGGAGAAGGATTGGGGATGAGGGCTTGTGGCATTTGGGCAAGATAAGACAAGGGCCCGGTGGATGGCCCCTCACCCTAACCCTGGCCAAAAGGGAGAGGGGACATGAATCCGAACAGCCTTGATCGTAACCTTGCCAAATGCTAGCAAAGCTATACTTCGCGCCGTGTG
>CAYPWB010000436.1:0-5111 GCA_964414315.1 uncultured Planctomycetaceae bacterium
AGTATTCTCGGAACGCTGGAACAAGCAAATTCGGGCCGGATACTGCTGGACGGGCTCGATCCAGCCGGCTTCGATGAGCCGCGTCTGGCCAAGTTTCGCAATGAACGGGTCGGGTTCGTCTTTCAAGATCATCATCTGCTGCCGCAGTGTACCATACTGGAAAATGTATTGGTGCCGACCGTGGCGGCAGGCAAGACGTCGGCCGAGAGTATCGAGCGGGCGCACGACCTGATTCAGCGCGTGGGGTTGGGCGACCGGATTGAGCATCGGCCAGCCGAGCTTTCGGGCGGCGAGAAGCAGCGCGTGGCCCTTGCCCGGGCGCTCATCTGCCGCCCTGCCCTGCTGCTGGCCGACGAACCGACCGGCAACCTCGACCGGACCACGGCCGAACGCATCGGCGAGTTGCTCCTTGCCCTGCACGAACAGGAGCACATGATCCTGCTCGTAGTCACGCACAGCGAGCGACTGGCCGCGTTGATGTCGCAGCGGTTCGAGTTGGACGATGGGATGCTGAAACCACTGCCCGGGCAGGACGATGCCAAACCATAAGCGGCCGCCACGTGGGATAAGCTTCCAACGTGGGATAAGCTTCCAGCTTGTCTTCTCATCTGACAAGCTGGAAGCTTATGCCACGGGGGCGGGAAGCTTCTTCCGCAACGCGTAGGAAACCGATCATGTCGCCAATTCGCTTAATCCTCGCTTCGCTTCGCCACTACTGGCGCACCCACGTTGCCGTGGCCGCCGGGGTGGCGGTCGCCGCCGCCGTGCTCACCGGGGCGTTGCTGGTGGGCGATTCGATGCGCGGCAGCCTGCGGTTCCTCGTGCTCGACCGTTTAGGACGGATTGACCACGTACTGCTGACCGACCGGTTCTTCCGCGAGGAGTTGGCCGACGAATTGGCCGGAAAGCCGGCATTCCGGCAGGCGTCCGCCGCCGCCGTGCCGGCCATCCTGCTCGAAGCCGCGTTGGAGAACGCCGACCCCGAACAACCGGCCCGCGCGAACGATGTGAACCTGGTCGGTTGCGATGAACGGTTCTGGCAGCTTGGCTCCGGGCAACCGGAACCGCTTCCCGGGCCGCGCCAGGTGGTGCTCAATCGGGCGGCGGCCGACGCGTTGGGCGTCGAGCCGGGCGACGCCGTTCTGTTGCGCCTGCCGCAGCCCGAGCAGATTCCCGCCGAAAGCCCGTTGGGCCGCCGCCACGAAACGGTTCGCAGCGCCCGGCTGGAAGTGGCCGCCGTGGTAGCGAACGAAGGACTCGGGCGGTTCGGGCTGCGAGCCATCCAGCACCTGCCGCAGAACGCCTACGTCCCGCTCGATTGGCTCGCCGAGCAGCTCGACCAGCCCGACCGCGTCAACGCCATCCTCGTGGCCGAACGGGGACTGTCCCAATTTTCGCGGTCGAGCGGCGACGCGACCCAATCGCCCAACGGATCCGCCGCGAAAATGGGACTGTCCCCTTCCCTTTCCAACGGTGCAACCTCCGCGGAAGACCGTCTCCAAGAACTGCTCGAACCGAAACTAACCGATTACGGACTACGGCTCGACCGGACCCGCCGCGGCTACTTCCAAATCACCTCCGAACGCCTGCTGTTGGCGCCGCAAACCGAGGCGGCCCTGGAACCGCTGATCGAGCGGCTCGTGGCCGACGGCGGCCGTGTGGAAGCCGCACTTACGTACCTGGTCAATACCATTGCTGTCGGCGAAGAAGAAGCGCAACGCTCGATTCCCTACTCGACCGTCACGGCTATCGACTTCGCAATGGAGCCGCCGTTGGGACTATTCCACGCGGCCGACGGGCAGCCGCTGGGACCACTGGCCGACGACGAAATCGCGCTGAACGAGTGGGCAGCCGGGCAGTTAAGCGCCGTGCCGGGCGACACCGTTCGCCTTACCTACTTCAGCCCGGAAACCACGCACGGCGATCCCGAGGAACGCACCGTCGAGAAACGGCTGGCGGCGGTGGTGGAACTGGGCAGTGCGGCGGCCGACCGCGCCCTGACGCCGCGAGTCGAAGGCATTACCGACGAACTGATGATGGGCGACTGGGACCCGCCCTTTCCTTTCGACCCCACGCGCATCCGCCCGGCCGACGAGGAATACTGGGAGGACCACGGCCCAACGCCCAAGGCGTTCGTGTCGCTGGCGGCCGGGCGGCGGCTCTGGTCGAGCCGGTTCGGGCAGACGACGAACCTGCGAATCGTGCCGCCCGACGGCGTGTCGGCCGAGCAACTCCGGACCCGTCTGACGCCCCCGCCGGAGGCGATGGGCTTCGTCTTCCAGCCCATCAAAGAGCAGGGGCTCGTCGCGGCACGGGGCTCCACGCCTTTCAACGTGCTTTTCCTCGCGTTCAGCTTCTTTCTCATCGCCGCGGCGGTGATGCTCATCGTGTTGCTGTTCCGGCTTGGGGTCGAACGCCGCGCGGCCGAGTTGGGAATCCTCACAGCCACCGGCATCGGCCGCCGAAAGGTCGTCCGATTGCTCACCGGCGAAGGCGTGGCGGTGGCCGCGGCCGGCTCGCTGGTGGGCACGGTCGCCGGCGTGGGCTACGCCGCGCTGATGGTCCTCGGGCTCCGCACCTGGTGGCTCGCCGCCGTGGTCACGCCGTTTATGCAGTTGTACGTGACGCCCCAAAGCCTCGCAATCGGGTTCTTAAGCGGGCTGGTGCTGGCCGTGCTGGCCATCGGGTGGTCGGTTCGCAGCGCCGCCCGAGTGTCGCCCCGGCGGCTGATGGCCGGTACCGTTCAGTCGGAAGCCGACGCCGCCGCCAGGCCCAGCCGATGGGAATCGTTCGCCGGCCGCCTGCTGCTGGCAGCGGCGCTGCTGCTGGGCCTCGTGGCCAACCGCGTGAGCGAGGAGATGCAGGCGGGCGCGTTCTTCGGGGCCGGGGCCCTGGTGCTCCTCGGGCTCATGTTCGTGCTGCGCAGCCGGCTGCGCGCCGGGGCGACCGGCGCCGCGGTCAAGGCCGGCGGCGGCAACCTCCGCCGGCTGGCCGTTCGCAGCGCTGCCCGCAACCCGGGCCGCAGCACCCTGTGCGTCGGCCTGGTCGCCTCGGCCACGTTTCTCATTGTATCCGTCAGTGCCTTCCACCTCGATCCCACCCAGCGGGAGCCGAACCTGCACAGCGGCGATGGCGGCTTCGCACTGGTGGCCGAGAGCACCCAACCTTTGTATCACGACCTGAACTCGTCCGAGGGCCGGCGGGCTCTGGGCTTCACGCCCCAACAAGAGGACCTGCTGCGGCAATGCAAGGTCATCTCGCTCCGCGTCAAGCCGGGCGACAACGCGAGCTGCCTGAACCTGTACCAGGCGCGACAGCCGCGCATCCTGGGTGTCCCCCCTGCCCTGGTCGAGCACGACGGCTTCGCCTGGGCCGAAACGGCCGCCGCCACGCCTGCAGAACGGGAAAACCCGTGGCTGCTGCTGCAAAGCGGCCAAGGGGGACTGTCCCGATTTTCGCGGCCCAGCGGCAACGCAGCCCAATCGCCCAACGGTTCCGCCGCGAAAATGGGACTGTCCCCTTCCCCTTCTCCGGTGCCCATGGCGCTCGAAAAGAACATGGCCACCTACTCGCTGCACCTGTACGGCGGCGTGGGCGAAACCTACCCGATTACCGACGGCCACGGCCGGACGGTTCCCTTCCAAATTGCCGCCATGCTCACCAACAGCATTCTCCAGGGCGATTTGCTCATTGCCGAGGACGAACTGCTGCGGCTGTTCCCCGAGGTGACCGGCTACCGATTCTTCCTGATTACCGCGCCGAGCGAGGATACCGCGGCCGTTCGCCGCGCGCTCGAGTCGGTGTTGGGCGACTATGGCTTCGCCGCCGAGCCGACCGCCGAGCGCCTGGCCGGCTTCCTGGCCGTACAGAACACGTACCTTTCCACGTTCCAGAGCCTCGGCGGGCTGGGCTTGCTGCTGGGCACCCTCGGCCTGGCCGTCGTGCAAATGCGCAGCGTCTTCGAGCGTCGCGCGGAACTGGCCCTGCTCCGCGCCGCCGGCTTCCGCCGCCGGCGTCTGGCCGCCCTGGTGCTGCTCGAGAACGCTTCCTTGCTCGTGACGGGCCTGGGCGTGGGCCTGCTGGCCGCTTTGGTGGCCGTATTCCCGCATCTGCTCAGCCGCACCGCCGTCGTGCCCTTTGGTACGCTGGGCCTCACGCTTGCCCTGGTGCTCGCCACCGGCCTTGCCGCCGGCGCCCTGGCCGTCCGTGCCGCGCTGCACACCCCGCTTTTGCCCGCGTTGAGGCAGGAACGCGTGTGATGCCGCCATGCACATGATGATCGAGGAACAGCGCCACGCTCACGGCGGTGCCTTCCGAGCTTTGAGCTTCTGCGCCAGCTCCGAGTGTCCAAGCCGCGACTGGATGTCGTCCACCTTGCGGAGCCGGCGAGCGATGTCGTGATCGACCTGTTCCTGGTGGTCGTAGTAGTACGCGAGTGCGCTGTGGATTTGGCCTAGAGTCAAATACGGGAAATGGCGCCGAATTTCCTCGGCATCACCCTCGTGGGCGAGGTGGTCCAATACGATTTCCACGACCTTCGTACCCGTGCCTGTGAGCACCGGCATCTCGTCGGAGCCGTACGAAATGTGAGGGTAGTCTACGGTTGCCATACTTCCAGAATACTCCATCGCTCGCCCACGAACAAGGTGACTGTCCCGGTCGCAAGACCGAGGCCGGCCCCCAGACAGCCGAAGGGGACGTCCCCGCCACCGGATACCGACCGAGCCTGCCTCACGTCCCCCGCCGCGAGCCGAACCATTCAATTTGCCGCCGGGGGCAGAAGGCCAAGCCGTGCAGCGCGCAGTAGGGCTCGATCCACGCGGTCTTCTCGGCTAGCTCGTCCGGGTCGACCCCCTGCGGCATGAGCATGGCTCGGGCGCGGTCGATTTCGGGCAGCTCGGCCAGGTAGGCCTCGACCTCCGCCAGGTCGTCCGGGCAGTCGACGACGAACTTCACCTGGTAGTCGTACTCGCCAATCAGTCGTCGCACCACGTCGGGCGCGTGTCGGGCCGTCTCGTGCCGCCAGGTCCAGCGGGGGTCGCCCGCGGCGGCCGGCGTCGAGTTGCCCAGCTTCGGGCTGATGGACATCAAATCGCATTCGACGGGCAGGT
>CAYPWB010000437.1:0-97 GCA_964414315.1 uncultured Planctomycetaceae bacterium
GGCACCCAGCACTGGCCGAGCCAGTGGTACCCAGCACTGGCCGAGCCAGTGGCACCCAGCACTGGCCGAGCCAGTGGCACACAGCACTGGCCGAGCC
>CAYPWB010000437.1:197-5094 GCA_964414315.1 uncultured Planctomycetaceae bacterium
AGTGGCACCCAGCACTGGCCGAGCCAGTGGCACCCAGCACTGGCCGAGCCAGTGGCACCCAGCACTGGCCGAGCCAGTGGTACCCAGCACTGGCCGAGCCAGTGGCACACAGCACTGGCCGAGCCAGTGGCACACGGGTCCGGGTTACGTCTTTCCTTGGTCGGCGATGTCCCAGCGGCGCAGGGGCGTTGCGGGCAGGCGTTGCAGGGTGGGCTGGGCGTGTAGAGGTACGGTGCGGCGGATGGCGAGGTTCATCGGGCCGGTGTGCGGACGGCGGAGGGCCAGGGCTATTTGATACGTGTCGGCCCAGCGAATCTCGGCGAACTGCCAAGCGGCCCGACGGTCGCTCTCGGGGTTGGCGAAGTCGATCGTCGGAGGCACGTTCTCTTCCAGCTTGAAGAAGAACCCTTCCAGCGGCACCAGCAGGCCCACGCCACGCGCCTTCACGTACGATTCCTTGAACGTCCAGAAGCGGAGGAACTGGCGGCTGCGACGGTCGGGTGGGGTGCGCTCGACGACCGCCGCTTCCGGCGGGGCGAAGAAGCGGCGGGCCAACTCGACCGCCTTCGGCAACTCGCGATGCCGCTCCACGTCGACCCCCACCTCGGCGTCGGGCGTCACCGCGCACACCACCAGCCGCCCGCTGTGCGAAAGGTTGAACCGCAGGGCAACGCCGGCCGGCCGAGCGATGTCGGGCTTGCCGTACGCGCCGGTCCGGAACACCCACTCGCGCGGCGCCACGTCGGTGTAGTGCGAAAGCACCGTGCGGGCCAGCGCCCGGGTGCAGCAGTGCCGCTCGCGCCCGCCGGGAAACCGAAGCCGCTCTTCCTGCACGCGCTCCTCGGCCGACATCATCGCCCGGTAGCCGTCCAGCAGGGCCGGGTCGATCGTATCGAGATCGAGCACCCACAGGTCGACATCGGCGGGCCCCAGCGACGGTTTCATGGGCTCGTGTTGCCTCGGGTGGAGAGCGGAGTCGCGACGGCTAAGCATCGGCAAAGAGATAACTGGCGCATTTTCTCTCCCCTCACCCTACCCTCTCCCACCGAGGGAGAGGGGACTTCGGACAGTTATTTCTTTGTCGATGCTAATTTCCCACCGGCAGGCCGTCGGTGCGGGTTGCCCACGCGCGCGTCAGCAGTCCGACCGACAGGGTGTCGTCGCGGAACGTGGTGGTCGAAAAGAGGTAGTAGTTATGATACCGGATGGGCAGCGGGTCGAGGGTGCCGAGCATGGTGCCCGCAATCTCGCCGAACAGCCCTTCAGCACCCGCATGGCTCGGCAGGTTCCGGTACACCGCCTGCTTGTGGACGTCCATGCCTGGGTTGGTTACGGCAAGGACGATGCAGGCGACGAGGATCAGCAGGAGTCCGAGGCGAAACATAAGGTCCGATTCCCTTCCATGGTTACCCGAGGCGGCGGCGGTTGACGTCCTGGACCGATGCGGCGGGGGGCTCGAACAAGCGGAGGGCCGGCAGGGCGGCCGCGCCGGTTGCCGGGGCCGACCGTTCAAGAACGAGCGAGTCGTGACCGCGTACGCTTCGCTGTCCAACCTCCTCAAAGCCGAGCTTCCGGAACACGCGGGCCGAGGCCTCGTTGTCGGCCCGAACCACCGCCCGCAAGCGGTCCGTCCCAAGTTCCTCGTAAGCCCAATCGAGTGTTTCGGCAATCAGCCGGGTTCCGAGCCCTCGGCGACGGCAGGGCCGCACGACGTGGAAACTGATCTCCGACGCGCCGTCGTCCATGCGGTCATAGCGGACCACGCCCAAAATCAGCCCGTGCAAGGCCAGCACCCAAATGCGTGTGCCCTCGGCCGAAAGCCCGTCGCCGAACCATCGGCGATGCTCCTCGGGCGGAATGGGGTCGGTCGACAGGCCGTTGGCCGGCAGCGACAGGTCGGCCTTGGTTCGCCACAGGGGCCAGCAATCGGTCGATTCGAGCGGGCGCAGCACCACGTCGTCGGTGGCCACCTCGCCGTCGAGCGCCTGCATCACCGCCGCCACCCGCGCCGCGCCGGCCCCGTCGACCAGACCGCGGGCGGCCTCGATTTGTCGGGAGCGGGTTTCGGCGTTGCGGCAGAGGCTCGTCAGCGCCGTGGCGATGCGCTGCGGGGTGAGCAGCCGGGCAGGGCCCAGGTCGACCATCGCGCCGGCCTGCGCCATGCTGCGGGCGATGGGAATTTGGCCGGGCGTGGTCGCGGTGACCATGGCCGGAGTTTGCATGCACGCCAACTCCCAGCACGTGCCGCCGGCGGCGGCGACGGCCACGTCGGCCCAGGCCATGTCGCCCGCCCAGTTGGGCGGATTGTACACCAATTCGATCCGGCCGCCGCTGCGCCGCACCCATGCCCGCAACGAGGCCGAGTTCGCATTCGACGCGCCCACTAGCACCCGCACCTGAAGACCGGCCAGGGGAATCCGCTCCACCGCCCGCAGGACCTTCGAACTGAGGTCCATGGCGTCGGAGCCGCCGAAGGCGATGAGCACGCGCCGGGCGACTTCGGGCACTTCGGTGCGGAGCGGCCGGTAGCGGGTGAAGGCCGGGCGAAGCAGGGCGTAGCGGGTGCCCAGCAGCAGGGTCGTATCGCGGCCCACGCATCCGGAATACTGCCGCTCGTCGAACCCCGGCCGCTGGTTCAGCACCAGGTCGGCGTCGTAGTGGTCGGCCTCGGCCAGGTCGTCGGCCACGAGCAGGCGGCTGCCGAACGCTCGAACGGCCGCCTGGTACTCGGCGTCGAAGTGCCGGCCGTCGACGGCGGTCCACACGGTTCCGTGCGGCCCCGCCTCGGCGCGCAACTGGGCGATGTGCCGGTAGGTGATGGCCAGATCGTCGGGATGCGGGTGGCGTCGGCCGATGGGGACAAACTCGGCCCCGGCCTCACGAATCTGCTGCTGCACGGCCGGACTGGCCACGTTGCCGAGGAACAGGACCCTGCCGCCCCGCGCCCGCCACGCCGAGCCCAGCGAGGAAAGCCGCACCAGATGGCCGATGCCGATTTGCAAATCAGCGTCGGCCCGCAGTATCAGCGGCGCACTCCGAGTCATCGCGCAACGAACTCCGTTGGGTCGCCTCGTTCAACAGACCCCCGGCCGGCAGGTGTCCATAGCCATGCAGCGGGGGAGCGGCGGGGGCAAACGACCGGTACCAACTTTCACGAGGGTGCTTCGGTCGTTGCCATCGGCGGTTTTCGGGCCGATTATTAAGTCGATACCCCTTCCAAGCCAAGTGTACATTACTATTCTACGCGAAAGAGGCGGTTCCCGTAAAGAGACGATTCTGGGCAAAAATCAAGGTTTTTGCGGGATGAGGCGCGCCTGCGGATGCCAACTCGGGGTTGACCTTCGTCACGTTTCCGCATAGGCTGACTTTAGGGACTTGGTGGGCTCGCCGTCGAACGGCCGGGTTTCGGCGGGCGTGGCAGGTTCCACTCCAGTCTACGCGAAAACACTTCATTACCCGGCCCGGAAAGGCTTTTCCATGGCTGAAGTCAACCAGGGCGACGTCGTGCGTATCCATTACACGGGTCGTTTGGAAGACGGCACCGAATTCGACAACTCCCGAACCCGCGATCCGCTGGAGTTCGTCGCCGGCGGCGGCAATGTGATTCAAGGCGTAAGCCAGGGAGTCATCGGGATGAGCGAGGGCGAAACCAAGACGGTCACCGTCCCGCCGGAGGAAGCCTACGGCGAGCGAAACCCCGCCTTGGAGCAGAAGGTCGCACGCGAAGACCTGCCCGAAGGCGTGCAGGAGGGCGCCCAACTTCGCGCTGTGCAAGGCGACCGCGAGATTCCCGTCTGGGTGCGCAAACTCGACGACGCCGGAGCGGTCATCGACGCCAACCACCCGCTGGCCGGCAAAACGCTCGTGTTCGACCTTGAATTGGTTGAAGTAGGCTCGGGCGAGTGACCGGCTATCCGGATTCACGTTCCTTCTCTCGCTTGGAGAGGGTGAGGGTCGCCGGCCAAAGACGCTGCCGCTAGCTTGCTGATACGCCAGAGGCCCTCACTTCCAGCCCCTTTCCCAAAGGGGTTGGGCACTTTTTTGGACATCCTCTAAGCGGCGAGCGGTGCGGGCGGCAAGGGCGAAAGCCGAGTGCCGCCCGCTCCTTCGCCCGGTAACCGTTCACAGGGGACGGTCCCGATTCTCGCGGCACACAGGGCGATTTGCGCCATCGGCTGCCTGCCGCGAAAATCGGGACGGTCCCCCTCGCATACAGCCGAGAAAACGGGGGAAAACGGGACAGGTCCGATTTGCCGGAACGGCCCGAGGGGATGCTTCGCACAAATCGGATTCGTCCCGTTTTTCCGTTCCCCGCGCCGCCGATCCGCGAACAGTGATCTCGTCGGGGTCAGGCCACGGCGTCGAGGCCGAAGGCACCGGGCGCGGCCTGTATGAGGGCGAACTTCTCGATCCAGTCGAGCCGGTTTCGCAGGGCGTCGGGCGTGGCGACGGCCTGCTCGCTTCGCCGGTGGACCTCGTCGACTTTGTCGCGGTAGAACTGGAGCAGGTCGACCGATTCGTCGGGCTCGATTCCCGCCGTGTCGAGGTCGAGCCGGATGGCGGCCAACTGGTCGAACTCCTGCTGGGTAATCACGCCGGCGTCGAACAGTCGCTGGATCATCTCGGAAAGCTGCTTGGGCGTGATTTCGGTCACGTCAAATTTTTCGAGCACGTGGCGCGCCGACTCGCTCGTCGAGAGGCTGGGACCGGGCTCCGGCGTACCTGTCTCGCCGGCAACGCGGCCGGCCACGGCGTCGAGATGCTCGGCGTGGCGCTTGGTCGTCGGGTCGGTGTAGCCGGAAAGGATGTTCTGGATTTGCATGGTCGTTGCTCCCAAGTCTGCGGAGGGGACGGTCGCCCGTGAACGGTTGCTGTTAGCAAACAACGCGCCAAACGG
>CAYPWB010000438.1:0-5026 GCA_964414315.1 uncultured Planctomycetaceae bacterium
CGACACGCCCCACAACCGTATCCGCCTGAGGTCGGACAGTCCGCTGGAGCGCCACTGGGAGGGCAAGCAGACGCTGGTGCTGGCCGAGCACCGCAGCCCCGTTCGGCAGAGCGTCGAGGACGGGAACACCTGCCCGAACTACTGGCACTTCTCGCCGTATGGTTTCTGCCCGTACGGGTGCACCTACTGCTATCTGGCCGGTACGCAGGGCGTGTGGTTCTCGCCGACGGTGAAGGTGTTTGTTAACCTGCCGGAAATCCTCGACCAGGTGGACGCGGTCGCGCGGCGTTTAAGGGAACCCACGGCGTTCTACCTGGGCAAGCTCCAGGACGGTTTGGCCCTGGACCCGCTGACCGGCTACTCGCGGGAGATCGTGCCGTTCTTCGCCGGGCATCCGTGGGCGCGCCTGACGCTCTTGACCAAGAGTGCCGACGTCGGCAACCTGCTGGGGCTCGATCACGGCGGCCACGCGATCTTGTCCTGGACGCTCAGCCCGCAGGCGGTAGTCGAGGCGTTCGAGCCGAACACGCCTTCGTCGGAAGAACGTCTGCTGGCGATGGAGGCCTGTGCGGAAGCCGGCTATCCCGTGCGGGCGGTCGTCATGCCGATCTTGCCGCTCCCCGACTGGGAAACCATCTACGGCGAGTTTCTGGTTGGGTTGCTCCGACGCGTTCGGCTTTCTCGCCTGACGCTGGGCTCGATCTGTTCCTATCCGCAGGCCCTCCGCCTGAGCGAGCAGAAGCTCGGCGGCGACAACCCGATTTCGAACCAGCTCAATCGGGCACGTCACGGAGCGGCCGACGGGCGCCGGCGCTTCCCTCGCGACGCACGCCGGCGCATCTACCGCAATCTGCTCAGTACCATCCGCGGCGTCGACGCCGAACTGGAGGTGGGGCTGTGCCTCGAAGAGCCGCAAATGTTAGAGTCGCTCGGGTTGCACGGCAGCTTGGGCCGCTGCAACTGCGTCTGGTAGCCAGTAGGCGCGAAGTTGGAATGTGGCAAACATCGGAGGGGGCACCGGAAGGTGCCGGGCTCCGCGCAATGGCACCCGGTGACCAGGTC
Organism: uncultured Planctomycetaceae bacterium; assembly: GCA_964414315.1. Lineage (GTDB taxonomy): Bacteria > Planctomycetota > Planctomycetia > Pirellulales > Thermoguttaceae > PWXP01. The sequence goes on from CAYPWB010000438.1 coordinate 1,063, forward strand.
GCCCGGTCCCGATTCCGCGCCGGTTTCCCTCGCGATTCATGCGCGCCATCTCGCGCACTAATTCCGCAGCAATGGCCCCCAGTTTCGCCGCGACCGACACATTTGTGCCGTGTATTTGGCAAATTCACGGCTTTTTGGTCACCCAATTGCGACAAATCAGGGCGTTTTGCGGCCAAATTCGCAGGAGTCTTTCACCCACCCCCCCAGAGTCATTCCGTCCATGCCGAGCATTTGACAAAGCCCATGTGCTTCTCGTAAACTGGCTTTCATGCTAGCAGTCGCGCTGCTAGCATCGGCGAAGCGCGCGTGCCGTGCAATTGCAGAAGCCGCTCGAAACGAAACCGTGCGGCTTGCCGTTTTTTGCGCTGTTTGCACTTAGAAACGGAAAAGCCAAATGGGTGGGCACCCCTCATGCTGTACCGAACTGCACTGGCGATTGTCGCTTGCTTCTGGTGGAACGCGCCGAGCCTCGGAGCCGATCAACACGACGGCCTGCCATTGATCTTTGCCGACGACTTCGAGCATGGGGCCGATCGTTGGGCGCCCACCGACCCCAAGGCGTGGCAACTCACCGAGTTGGAGGGCCAAGGCAAGGTCTACGACCAGTTCCGACAGAGCGACTACAAGCCGCCGCACCGCAGCCCCACCAACCTGTCGCTGCTTAAGGATATGGTGGTAGGCGACTTCGTGCTGCTGATCAAGGCACGCAGTACGGCCGTAAAGGCTGGCGGGCACCGCGACTGCTGCCTCTTCTTCGGCTACCAGGACGACGAGCACTTCTACTACGCCCACCAGGGCCTGGTGCGCGACGCCATTTCCAATCAACTGCTCAAGGTGGACGAGGGCCCGCGCAAGCCGATCGGTACGACCAACGCAGGCTCGCCCTGGGGCGACAACGGCTGGCACCAGATCAAGCTGGTCCGCCGTGTGAATGATGGCACGATCGAACTCTATTTCGACGACATGCAGACACCGGCCAAAACGGCCGTCGACAAAGACTTCGCCTGGGGCCGGATCGGGCTGGGCTGCTTCGGCGAAACCGTCCAATGGGATGACGTGAAACTCTACGGCCGGAAGATCGAACCGACGGCCAGGTAGGTATGTGATGAAAAGAGCCGTGTTGTTGGGACTGGTTTGGGGAGCCGCCCTGGCGTGGGCCGTGGCTGCGCCGGCGGACGAGATCTCTCCGCAGAGGCCCGAGCCGTCGGACGCTTCGGGCGGCCAGACGCTGTTCAGCGCCGGGCCGCACGAGTTCCAGGGCGTGAAGTACTACTGGCTGGCCGAGTGGAACCTGGAGGTCACCTTGCCTGAAGACACGGCGGCGGGCGACCGGCTGGGCGTCCTGTTCGGCTCGAAGGGGCCGCTTCAGCGGACGCTGCAGTTCAAGTACGACGGCAAGGCCGGCTCGCTGGCCCACGTCGAGCCGCAACAGGGGTTCGCCTGGTTGGACCTGCCGATCGAGGACCTTGAGGGCGGCAAGAAGGTCACCCTGTCGGGCAAGGGAAGGGATCAGGTCGCGTTCCTGGCGGGCGTGCGGATTGCGGGCAGGTCGATCACCGCACCGGCGGTCAAGCCCATCCGCAGGGCGACGGTCTCCGCCGGCCGCGGCGGCCGGGCCGTCTGGGCGGAACTGGACGGCTTCGAGATCGACGACCGCTCGCGACGGCTCTGGGACCCCGCCCCGACGATGCCCGACTGGGATCGGGCGGAGCGATCCGCGCAATACGCCGGCGTCGCCCTGGGCAAGGTCCAGCGGTGGCTGCGCGAGGCGTGCATGGCGGTTCGCGACGAGGAGTCCGGGCTGTTCCGGCCTACCGGGCGGATCTGGAACTACCGCGACACGGCCGCCGACTGCTACCCGTTCTACGTCTGGGCGGCGTTTTATACTGACCAGGATCTGTTTGAAACCGTCATGGCCGAGACCCTCGAAGCGGAGCAGCGGCTCGCGAATCACGTCGACCGCCTGCCGGTTCCCTACGACATGGACGCCCGGCGGAAGGTCCCCGGCTCGCACGACGCCATGATCTTCGGGGCCAGCGAGTACGCCAAGGACGGGCTAACGCCGATCGTCGAGATCACCGGTCCCGAGTCGCCTTGGTTCGAGCGGATGCAAGGGCTGATCGACGACATCTTCAAGCACGCCCGGGTCGAGACGCCCTATGGCAACATCCCTTCCACCAACATCGAGGTCAACGGCGAACTGTTGCAGATGCTGCCGCGGATGTACCGAATTACCGGCGAGCAGAAGTACCTCGACTGGGCCCATCGGCTGGCCGACTACTACCTGCTACCGGGAGGGTTCGTGCCCACGAAGCTCTACGACCACGGTTGTGAGATCGTCGGTGGGCTGGGGCTGCTGCTGGCCGTCGACTCGATCGCCAGCCCGGAAAAGGCCCGGCAGTACCGGCCGCACTTGGAATTCATGTTCGACGCGATCCTCGCCCGCGGCACCAATAGCGACGGCGTGATCATCGGTTCGCTCCAGGCGGCGCCCGGCCCCCATGACAACGTTCGCATCGGGGACGGCTGGGGATACGACTTCGTCGGTTTTCTGGACTACGACCTGGCCCTGAATAGCGACCGCTACACCGAGGCGGTGAAGAAGCCGCTGGGCAACCTTCTCAAGCCCCGCTACAAGCATTTCGACTGGGACCACGGCTCGCGGGACAACGTGGCCGATTCGGTCGAAGGTGGGCTATACCTTCTGCGGCGACTTCCCATGCCTGAAGGATTCATCTGGGCCGACCGGGAGATCGCCACCCTGCTGGTCGACCATACCAACCCCGACCGGCTGTGGGGCGTACACAAGCTCGAGGCCAACACGGTCCGCACCGTGCTGATCCACACCATGTTGCATACCCGCAACACGATCGCCCGTCCCTGGCAGCAAGGCCTGCAACTGGGGGCCGCCCCGTGCGGCGACGGGATTTGCATCTTCCTGAAGACGGCCGAGCCGTACGAGGGTCGGCTGGTGTTCGACGTTCCCCGCCACCGCCTCTACCAGGGCTTCGAGAAGGATTGGCCCCGGATGAACGCCGTGCCCGAGTGGTTCACCGTCGAGCCGGACGACACGCCCTACGTGGTGGAGAACGTGACGGCCGGCACCCGCGACACCCACGCCGGCCGCCGGTTGCACGAGGGGCTGGCCGTTCGCATCACCCCCGAACAGCCGTTGCGGCTGATCGTCAAACCACAACCAAATACTACTGGAACATGCTCCCCATGCGCAAGGCCATCACCCGCTGCGCCTGGGAATGGACAGCGCCGGCAGCAGTCGCTATCGGGGGCAGATCGGAAGAGCGACGATGTTCCGGGGCACGCTCGAACCCGACATGATCAAGAAACTGGCGGAGGGCGATCGCAGCGAGAAACTGACGGGCGAAAACGTCGTCAACTGCCTGCTCAATCCGAAAGTCGGCGATATGCTGCCGACGAAGGATGACGACTTTGCCGGAGCGGTCTCTTTCGAAGCCTGGATTAGCCCGGCGAAAGGCGATGCCGGCCGCATCTTCGACAAGCTCACCGCCGGAAAGAGAGACGGATTCCTGATCGACTGCTGGCCGAACCAGAGCCTGCGCGTCATCGTCGGTCCCCGCCAGGACGACTTCCCCGACGTCCTGCAGGCCGATGCCTGGCAACACGTCGCCGTGGTCATGGGAACTAGAGGTCAGGTGACCGTGTATCTGAACGGAAAGAAACTCCTGAAACATTAGGGAACGCTGACTAGCGACACAAAACGATGAACGTTCATTAATGGACCTTCATTACACTATGGTTGCTCATTCAGTGCCTCGCTGCCGGCGAGACGGAGATCAACTACATCGAAATCGCCGACCGCCGGGGTTTATCTGGAAGTCCGAGATTCCCGGCGATTGCCCCTTCGAGCAATCGCCGCTATTCAACCGGGACTGAAATGAACCGGTCTCGTTGCACACGGCGCGCCTGTTGGCAGAATACAAAGGTG
>CAYPWB010000439.1:0-5026 GCA_964414315.1 uncultured Planctomycetaceae bacterium
CCGACCTCCGACCTCCGACCTCCGACCTCCGACCTCCGACCCCCGACCTCCGACCTCTGACCTCTGACCTCTGACACCTGACACCTACTCCGGAGCACCCCATGACCATCGCACGCAACGTACTGGGCACATTCCTTCTCCTGGCCGCGCCGGTCATCTGCCCGGCCTTGGCCCTTTCGGACGACGAAGCTCCGCCGCATCCGGAAACGAACCCGGGCTCGCCGGTCATGCTGCGGGCCGACTGGTTCGACCATCCGCACGCGATCGACTTCGACAAGCTCCCGAAGGTGCCGAAAGAGCACGCGGTGGTCAGCGACGTCACCGCCACGGGCGGGGTGAACCAGCACAACTATCTGGCGCATTACGACGGGCGCTTCTGGGCCATGTGGAGCGACGGGCCGGCCCTCGAGGATCGGGTCGGGCAGGTGGTCAAGTACGCCACGAGCGACGACGGCCTGGAGTGGTCCGAGGCGAAGTTCCTGACCGGCTACCCGCCCGATTCGGGCCCCGACTCGCCCCACTACAACACACGCAACCCCGAGGGCTTCCGCTACATCGCCCGCGGCTTCTGGGTGCGCGACGGCGAGTTGCTCGCGCTCGTGTCGCTGGACGAGGCCGCCGGCTTTTTCGGCCGGAGCCTGAAACTGCTGGCCTACCGTTGGAATCCGGAGGAAGCGACCTGGCAGGAGCATGGGATCGTGTACGATAACGCCATCAACAATTTTCCGCCGAAGCGGCTATCTACGGGCGAGTGGATGATGTCGCGCAGGCCGTACAACTACGGTTCGGCGGGCGTCGATTTCCTCATCGGCGGCGTGGAGGCATTCGACCGTTGGGAGGCGTTTCCCGTGCCGAAGGGCCCCCTGGCCGCCGAGGAACCCTACTGGTGGACGCTCCCCGACGGAAACCTCATGGCCCTGTTCCGCGACAACCGCGCCAGCGGCTACATTTACCGCAGCTTTTCGTCCGACGACGGGCGCACCTGGAGCGAGCCGGTGCAAACCGATTTCCCTGACGCGCGGTCGAAGTTCCACGGGCTGCGCATGAGCGACGGGCGCTACGTGCTCGTGTCGAACTCGCACCCTCGGCGGCGCGATCCGCTCACGCTGGCCATGAGCGACGACGGCATGGTGTTCGACCGGCTATTCTACTTGGCCGGCGGCGAGCGGAACGGGGTCGACTACCCCATGGTCATGGAGCATGACGGCTATCTGTACGTCGCGCATTCCGGCGGCCGGGGCGGCCGGAAGCAGTCGGTCGAAGTTGAGCGGGTGCGTATTGCCGACCTGGACAAGCTGGAAATGGTCGACGCCCGGACCCAGCCGCCTGAACCACTCCACTAAACCCCCGACTCCCAACTCCCAACTTCCAGCATGCATCTTCGCACGCCCGATCTGGTTGCCATCCTGCTGTACCTGGGCGGAATGGTGGCTATTGCCCTGTACTTTGCCCGCCGCAATACGAGCACCGAGGAGTACTTCGTCGGCAACCGGGGATTCGCCGGTTGGGTGGTGGGCCTGTCGATGTTGGGCACCATCGTCTCCTCGGCCACCTTTCTGGCCCTGCCTGCGGCCGCCTACGCGCTCGACTGGCGGCAGCTTTCCGTGAACTTCGCGTTGCCGGTGGTGGCGGTCCTGGCGGTGGTATTCTTCATTCCGTTGTTTCGACGCGGGCGGATGACCTCGGCCTTCGAGTACCTCGGGCTGCGATACGGCACCCTTCCCCGGCTCTATGGAACCGCCAGCTTTATCGTGATGCAACTCATCCGCACTGCCCAGGTGCTTTTCCTCGTGGCGTTGCCGGTGCAGGTGCTCACCGGAGCTCCGCTGCCGGTCGTGATTGTGGCCGCCGGCGCGTTCGTGGCGTTTTACACGGTCGTCGGCGGCATCGACACGGTCATCTGGACCGACGTGATCCAGACTCTGGTGCTCCTCGCCGGCGGGCTCGTTTGCCTCGGATACGTCGTGCTGGCGCTGCCGGGCGGCATGGGGCAGGTGATCGAGGTCGGCGCGGCGCAGGACAAGTTCTCGCTGGGCAGCTTCGACTGGGACCTGAGCCGGCGCACCTTCTGGACCGTGGGCCTGCTGGGCATTGTCAACTGGCTGGCCATCTACGGCGGCGATCAGAACATCGTCCAGCGATACGTTTCCGCCCGCTCGACCCGCGAAGCCCGAAAGGCCACGATCCTTTACTCCGCCATGGCCCTGCCCATGTGGACGTTCTTCTTTTTTGTGGGCACGAGCGTGTTCGTGTTCTACCGGGTATTTCCCAGCGAGGCCGTGGCCGGGTTGGAGGCCGATCAGGTGCTGCCCTACTTCATCCTGCACCGAATTCCGGCCGGCGTGGCCGGCGTCATTGTGGCGGCTATCATGGCGGCGGCCATGTCGACCCTCGATTCAAGCCTCAACGCCGTTGCCACCGTGACCGTAGTCGACGTGCTCCGTCCCTTCCTCGCCCCCGGCCGGAGCGACCGATTCTACCTCCTGGCGGCTCGCTTGACCGCGAGCCTGGCCGCCGTGCTGATGATCCTCGGAGCGCTGTTCTTCACTCAAATCACCAAAGAAAGCATGAACGACATTTCGCTCATTGTCACCTCGGTGTTCGGGGGGTGTCTGATGGGGTTGTTCATGCTCGGTTTCTTCACGCGGCGCGTCGACGGCCGGGCGGCCGCCATTGCACTGCTGGCGGCGGTGATGGTGAACGTTTACCTCGGCCTTGGATCGCTCGGGGTGCTTCCGCCGCGAATCACTCCGGCGGTCCACAGCTATTGGACCGGAGCGCTGGTAAACGTCGCCTTCATCGTGCTGGCCTACGGGATCAGCCTGGTGCGACGCGCGCCGCAACGAAACTTGGAGGGATTGACGGTTTGGACCATGCGACGATAGATTCACCCGGTGGGATGAGCTTCCAGCTTGTCAATTTTCGTGGGATGAGCTTCCAGCTTGTCAATTTTCGTGAAATAGGTTTCCAGCCGGCAAAGAATTGACAGGCTGGAAGCTTGTCCCACGGGTGCTGGAAGCTTATCTCGAGGAAACGCATTCACTTTCATAAGGCAAGAATGGCAGAACCGCTTCCTGTTGTGTACGATGTCCTTGTTATCGGCGGCACGCCGGGCGGAATCGCCGCCGCGCTCATTGCGGCCCGCTTGGGCCGTCGCGTGGCCCTGGCCGAATACCACCCGCAGCTTGGCGGAATGGCCGCCAGCGGACTGGGCAAGAGCGATATCGAGCACCGCGAGATGATCGGAGGGTTGTTCACCGAGTTTACCGAGCGGGTACACCGCGATTACCGGGAACGGTTCGGCCCCGTGTCGAACGAGGTCGCCCTGTGCCGCGACGGCTACTACTTCGAGCCGTCCGCCGCGCGGCGGGTATTCGAGGCCATGCTCGCCGAGCAGCCGGGCATCGACGTGTTGCCCGCGCACTCGCTGTGCGCGGTCGACGCGCCCGGCGGAACCGTGCGGCAGGCCATCCTGCGCAACCGCCGCGACGGGGGTTGTCTTACGCTCGCCGGCCGCGTGTTCATCGACGCCACCTACGAAGGCGATCTGTACGCCATGGCCGGCGCGGCGTTCCACCTCGGGCGCGAGTCGCGCGACGAGTTCGACGAGCCGCATGCCGGTGTGGTGTACTTCGACTACGAGGCGGGCGAGTTCCTGCCCGGCAGCACCGGCGAGGCCGACCACCGCCTGCCCGCCTACACCTATCGCCTGTGCCTGACGACCGACCCGGCCAACCGCCGCGTGCTCGACGCGCCGCCGGACGACTACGACCGGCACATCTACGCGGGCTACTTCGACGACTTGGCGGCCGGCCGGCTGGGGCCGCCGCGAAAGCTCATGGACGGCTGGGGCTACTACCCGGCGCACTTTGGCACGCTGGTGCGCGCCCTCTCAGTCGCCGAGATTCCCAACCAAAAGGTCGACGCGAACATCAACCCCCGACCGCTGGCGTTTCCGTTCCCGGAAGAGAACGCCGGATACGTCGAGGCCGACGGGCCCGGCCGCGAGGCCGTTTGCCGGCGGCACAGAAACCTCACGCTCGGCCTGCTGTACTTCCTACAGAACGACGCCGAGGTACCGGCCGAGCATCGCCGAATCGCCCGGCAGTACCACCTGCCGCTCGACGAGTTCACCGACAGTGAGCATTTCCCATTCCAGCTTTACATTCGCGAGGCCCGACGGCTGCGCGGGCTGTATACCTTGAGCGAGCGCGACGTGACCGGCCTGGGCGGCAGCGAGCACAGCGGCCGGCACGACGACGCAGTGGCCGTGGGCGAGTTTCCCATCGACAGCTTCCCCACCCGCAAGCGCGAGCCCGGCCACGACCGCGTGCTGGAGGGCTACCTGGGCATGCTCAACCACATTACCCGTCCGTATCAGATCCCCTACCGCATTATGATCCCCGAGCGGGTCGACGGGCTGATTGTGCCGGTGGCCGCCTCGGCAACGCACGTGGCGTACTCGTCCATTCGCATGGAGCCCACCTGGATGGCCCTGGGTCAGGCGGCCGGCGCAGCGGCGCACCTGGCAATTGCCGACGGCATCGAGCCGCGGGCGGTATCGGCCGCGTCGTTGCAGCGCATTCTGGCCGCGCAGGGGCAGGTGCTCGAGCCGCGTGTCGATGGGGTATCGGAAGCGACCCCTCGGGGTTTGTGAGCCTCGCGCGAAAGCGCGAAGGCGCAACCGATGAGACGGCGTTCGCCCAGGCGAATTTTGCCGCCTCTTTCTGCTACAAACAAAGTATTGGCGCCTGCCCGATGCTTGCACAATGAGACCGGCGACACTACAATCCAGAATAGCCACAGGATAGGGCCCCTCGCAGGGGGATTTCGGCGTTGTGCCGGACAGGAGGCGTGGGATAAGCATCCTGCTTGTCAGTGGAACGCAACAGCTCAATCGCAAGCTGGAAGCTTACGCCACGAATACCGTGGGATAAGCATCCTGCTTGTCAGGTGGAACGCAGCAGCCCAATCGCAAGCTGGAAGCTTACGCCACGGACGCCGTGGCCAATTCAACGTGGAGGGC
>CAYPWB010000440.1:0-5019 GCA_964414315.1 uncultured Planctomycetaceae bacterium
GGAAAACGGCACAGGTCCGATTTGCCGGAACGGCCCGAAGGGTGCTTCGCACAAATCGGCCCCGTCCCGTTTTCCCCTGTACCGTCAACCTGTGAACGGTTACCCACGGGCGACTCTGCTTGACTGCATGCGAGGGGCATGCGCGGTGTGCCGCAGGCCCTTTGTCGCGAAGACGGTTTCCGCGACGAAAGCGCGGCGAGGAACTGGAAAGGCGGGCGAACTATGCGGGATGTCATGGCCGTCGGCCACTGCGGACAGACGCCCGATCGTGGAATTGTAACCTTTACAATTGCTTTGACGGTTCGAGCAGGCAATAGTTCCTTAGCGTTGTGTTGGCCGCAACATACTACGGCCACCGAGGTAACCAACCCGCGGAGTAAAGGCAGATGCAGCCCTGCCGGGCCACCGGCCGACCGACGCGCGGAGGCATATACGGAGCCACTTCAAGGAAAGGTAACCGTTCCCCGGGGGCTGCCCTCCTCGCGTGCAGCGGAGAAGACAACACGCGCCCCGCCCTGTGAACGGTTAGCAAGAAAGGAGTATCCTCATGGATTGGACGAAATGGGCCGTCGCCGCTTCTTGTGCCGCCATCGCCCTGGCGATAGGAGGGCCAACGGGCTGGGCCGGCTGCGTGAACTGCGAGGGCGGCCCGGCAGCCGGCTTCGGTGCCCCGGCATGCCGCGGGCCGATGTTCGGCACCGAGCCCGGCTGTTGCGAGTATTCCCCCAAGCCGAGCGACAACGCGTGGGACGGCTTCTGCCAGGAGAACCTTCGATGGAAGCAATTCTGGCATAAGGTCGGTACGGGCTACTGGGCCCAGCCGCGAGCCAGGGCGGCTGCGACAACCTGGGCGCCAATCCGCCAACCGACGCTTCACGCGGTCGGTTCCACCCCGGCGCCCACCCGGGCTGTTCATTCCCCAGCCGGCGAGCCAGGACCGGTTCGGCTCCCGTCGGTCGACGACGCCGAGCCTGCCGGGTCGGAGGAGCCGGCTGTGGAGCCCGGCCCACCGCCGATGCCGGAGCCCAACGACGTGCTCGATCTTCCCCCGGAGCCCGACGCACCAGTTTCGCCGGATCAGGCGGGCGTGATGTGGGACTTCGGTCCCTAGTTTCCAACCAGATCATCGCGCGGTCTCGTAGGCCGTGCCATGAAAAAACCTCCTGCGGCGGGAAACTCCTTCCGAGTTCTCCCGCCGTGCTCTTTTCCCACGGTTGCACGAACTCCGCCGAGCGAGTCACGCCGCGGGCCAATCGAACGCCGCTTCTTTCACCGCCCGGTAGTTGGCGTCCAGCTTCGGTTGCAGCAGGACGACGGCCGCGAGCCGCCGGGCGATATTCGTGACTTCGCGCGCCTCGTCGGGCTGGATCGCACGCCCGAGGATATCGAACTCCCGGTAGCTCAGCCATTTCTTGAGAACCTGGTAACCGCCGATGGTGTACTCCCACACGTTCTGCGGGATGTTTCGCCAGTAGGCCGTTTCATTCAAGTACGCGTCGAGGGTCTGTTCACCCAGCAGACGGCTCGCGGCCGCATCGGCGTCGAGGGCGGCGGTCTCTTCGCGGTCGTACGGGCGCCGGTCGAGCGTGCCCTTGGCGGGCATCACGGCGCCGGCCTTGCCGAAATGTCCCCAACCGGCCGTGACGGCCAGATCGCTTCCCGAGGCGTCGAGCTGCCCGCCGCCTACCTTGCTGATCGGCCCGATGGTCCTCAATAGCGGGCCGATGGTGGCGCAGGTAACGCCGGGCACTTCCGCCTCGGTGTCGAGCAGCGCGGCGATTTGCTCGCCCAGCGCGGCCGAAGCCTCCAGGGCCTTGCGCGTGGCGGGCAGTGGGATGCGGGGCCAATCGCGGCGGATGCCGTCGGCGTTTTCCGCCAGGTACGCCGGACTGTAGCCGACGGCCAGCGCATGCAGCCACACGAGCGAGGCCGCCTTGGCGTCGTCCGGGCTGCGGAACCGGATGGCTTTCAGGTACTGCCGCGCCTCGGGCGAAAGGTTCGCCACCGGCTCGTCGGCGGGCGGCTTGTCGCCCAGGGCGGCAAACAGCGTGGCCTCGGCCTCCTTCTCCAGCCGATCGCTGTTCCGCAGCCGCAGCGGCAGGTAGTAAGCATGACCCCGCAGCGCGTCATTGTCGCCCAGGGCGCGCGTGAAGCAGAACGGCGTGCCCTCGGGCGTCGCCACACCGGCGGGCCGCACCATGAGAAACGCGTTGTCCTCCCACAACTGCGCCCACAAGGCGGGACGGGCTCGGTTCCAAATCGGGTTCACCTGGGTGTAGTAGCACCATCGCACGTCGAAAGGCCGCAGCATATAGCGGCGCAGCTTCGCGCTGTCGAACGACTCTGCGGCCAGCACCTTGGCCCTGGCCTCGTTCGGAATGAAGCCTGCCGCGTTTCCTGTAAGGGCGACCTGTCTGGCCTTGTACTCGTCCCATGGTAAATCGGCGTCGAAATAGTCGCGCATTCGCGATTCGAGGGCGGCGCGGTCGATGTCGATCAATGCCCCGGCACGCTTCTCCATCAGCCCGTTGAATGGGGGAATGGCGCACAGGTCGACCACCTTCGGCCATCGCACATAGTGTTCCGATACCTCTTCCGGCCGGAACGAGAACCGGTTCTCCGGCCGGGGTTTGGCGAGCGTGTAGGCCCGGTCGAATCGCCTGACCTCGATGCTGCTCAACAGCTCGGCGCGCTTGTCGACGCCCCAGAAGTGGCGGAATCGCACGACCGGCCTTCTGCTGCGTTTAGGCTTACGCACCATGACGCACACGGCCGTACCGACCCGGATGCCTTCCCGGTTGTGTTCCGTCGAAAACACCGACGGATCGGGCTCGCCCTTGGGGGTGAGCTTGCCCGTCTCCCGGCTGTCGCCGTTGAGGCAGTCGAACCATAGCTTGTCGAACTCGGCAAGGAACCGCTGCCGCATGACCACGAACGAGGGATCGCCCAAGTACGAGAAGTTCGAGATAAACGACACCACCCCTTTGCCGCTCATCTCGGCGATGCGCCGTTCAGCGAGGCGGAAGAACCGCACGTACAGGTCGTCGAGGTTGAACTTCCGGATGCCCCAGCCGCCTTGCTTGACCGGCGTGTTCAGGTTCTCTTTGTACGGGTCAACCAGCCCGCGTTCCTCGTCCGGGCTCACTCCTGCGAAGGCGTTGTACGGCGGGTTGCCCAGCACGACGAGGATGCGTTGGTCGCGCTTGACGTGCTCGGCGGCGTCGCGCTCCTCCTGCAACTCGGTCCAGAGGACCTGCTGCTTCGGGCCGCTCGGGGGTTCCCAGCCGGTCAGCGCGTTGGTCAGGTACACGCCCGCCCGCTCGTTCCGGTCGTGGGCGAGCGGCGCCCCCTGGTTTTGCAGCAACGACGAAAGCTGCAAGTGCGACACCACGAACGGGGCCGGCATGATCTCGAAGCCGAACACCCGGTCCATCGCCGCCCGCTTCAGGTCCGACGCCACCAGCGCATCGCCCCCTTTCGCCCGTAGCGTGCCCGCGATGCTGTGCAGCACCTCGACCAGGTACGCCCCCGTGCCGCAGCACGGGTCGAGCACGACGACGTTCGGGTCGGCCAGCCCGTCGGGCAGGTCGAGTTCCTCGCGCAGCACGCGATCGACCCGAGCCACCTGGTACTTGACGATTTCCGGCGGGGTGTACCAGACGCCCAGTGCCTTGCGCAGCTCGGGGTCGTAGGCTTCGAGGAACGGTTCGTAGAAGTATTGGACGGCGTATTCGTCGTCGAAGTGCTGGAAGAACTCGGCCCGATTCACCCGGTTGAGCACCGCGGCGGTCCAATCGAGCACCTCGACCAGCCGCAGCGGCCCGAGTCGGCTGGGCTTGGCCACCTCTTCGTACAGCACGCGGATGAACGGCACGTGCAGCGACCATTCGGCCGCCCGCCAGTCGAACGCCGTTCCCGCCGGCGGCCCTTCCTTGTGCCAGCGGACCCACGCCGAGAAGACCCCGTAGAAGAGTGTTTGCACCAGCGTGGAGCGAAAGAAGTGCTCGCCCTGCGGGCCGGTGAAGTGCATGCCCAGCGCCTCTTCCAATGCCAGTCGCACGTTCTCGAGCGCCGGCAACTCCTTCCGTCGTTCGATGCGGAACAAGGCGTCGCGGGCGTAGGAGGCGAGGAACCACGCCGCGTCTTTCGGGCGGTCGAGCGGGGCATCGTGCAGGCACGCCCGCTTGATGAACTCGACCAGGGGCTCGCCCAACTCGCGCGCCGCGGCCGCCGGGTGGGCCGCCGAGCGCCGCCAGAAGTCGTCCTCGTCGGCGGCCAGGGCGAACCCTTCCCGCGCGACCGGCTCGCCCTCCGGCCCGCGCTCGACAATCAGGAACTCCCGCAGGTTCGTGACGACGACAATGCCGTACGTGTTCAGGTACTGCCCGACCTGCCGGGTTGCCGCAATCGCGTGGACCTCCGGCTCGGTTCCCTTTGCTTCGATGGCGCCGCGGGCGGGAAGCTGGCCGGGCTTCGGTTCGCCGTCGGCCTGCCGCTGGAACTGCTCGGCCGTGAACAGGCCTCCGTCGGGGATTCCCCCGCCCTGGTCCCGGGTGTGGATGATGCACCGGACTTTCGGCCTGAGCGTTCTGCCGACCGCGTTGAACAGGTTGGCCAGCGCAGGGTAGTACGACGTTTCGGGCACGCCGGCGCCCGACCGGCGAATGGCCCACAATTCCGACAGATATTCCTGGACCATCTGTCGGGCAACGGGGGCTTCGCCGCGGCCGCCTTCGGCCGCCATGCCGCTTTGGGGGGTTCGCTTCGCCATGCTGCGTCTTTCCGGAGGCGGGCCAACTTCGACAGTTCCCAGTTTACCCGGTGCAAGGGCCTTTCCATAGCCGGGGGAACTGGGGGCGGAACGGGAGTTGGAAACGCGGCCGCTCACGGGACGGCGGCGCGGACTGTTTTCTTCGCTGTATGCGAAGGGGACAGTCCCATTTTCGCGGCCTTGGCAGGGGGCTGATTGGGCAGATCGCCCTTTGTGCCGCGAAAATCGGGACAGTCCCCTGTGAACGG
>CAYPWB010000441.1:0-5006 GCA_964414315.1 uncultured Planctomycetaceae bacterium
GCACCTCGGCCATCGTCCACCAATTCGCAATATCCTCCGTACGGAACCGTTTCTTTCGCCAAGCAAACCCGATATGGTGTTTCCGTGCTTCAGTGGCGCCCAATGTGATTGCGTCCTTGGCTGCCCCGCTTGCTGAAAACGAATCGTCGAGGGGGCTTTCGTACAATACCAACACGCGATTGCCGGCTACTAGCTCCGGCTGCCGATGAAGCTCCCCGCCGGTCCGGAACGTCCAGCCGTCAGGCAAAGTGACGCCTTCAAGCATTTGCCGGATATCGCGATCAGAAAAGCCCGATATACCTCCACCGGCTACCGTCAAGATTGTTTGCGAGTCGTCGCCCATCGCGTCCTGCCTTTCCGTGTTCGCGTCGTGGTTGTGATTGCCAACTGAAGGGCCGGCGCCGCGTCGATTGCCGCTTGAACGTCCGCTCGGATTGCCCCTGCCCGCGCCCATGCCCTCATGTCTTTATGCTCGGGCGCCGGCTCGATAATGCACACCGAAGGAACGTGAACGCGCAGCCGCTGGGCGAGTGCCGCCGCGCCGTCGCGCCCGGGGGCGTCGGCATCGGAAACGACAACCGCCCGCGCGGGCCTCAGCCGCCTGCAAAGCTCGACAATCGGCCCCGCGCCACCGCGGCAACTCGGCCGGCCAACAGCCGAGAAGCCCAGCCCCAATAGCGCCGCCGTATCGGTTGGGCCCTCGGGCAACAGCAGAACGTTGGGCCCGATGCCGCTGGGCAGGAACAATCCTTCTCGCCCGCCTTTGATTGACAACTTCCGCCCGCTGAGCAACCGCAATCGCGCGCCGCAGATTTCGCCGGCCACGTCGGTCATCGGGAACAACCACGCTCGCCGATCGGGCGAGTAGCCCACGCCAAGCCGGCGCAACGATTCGGCCGATACCCAAAGCCCGGCTGCGAAGCGCTCGAGGTGGTCGGGGTGCTTTTCCAGCCACGCCACGCCGGCCGCCGCTTCGCCCGCGATGCCAGCCGCCGCGGGCTGCGAAGCAGCCAGGTTAACCGCCTGGGGCAATGTCCGGCGCCAGCCCGTCCAGGTCGGGCCGCTGTCCCGTAGCACGTGCAACCAACCGGCCGCGCCGCATCGCTTAGGCGATTCCGTGCGCGCACAGATTGCCGCGTCGGGCGAGTCGGGCCGGCCGGCCGTCAGGCACCAGTCGGGCTTGCCGCACACCGGGCAGGGGCTGGCCTTGGAAACTCGATTCCATTCACTCACCGGAACCCCCTTCGGCCGCGGGCCGGATGCTGAAGTCGATTGTCCGGTCATAACCGGCCGCGTAGCGCCGCTCGTGCGCTGCCAAGTCGTCCAGTTTCGCCGCCTGGGCCATCGCCATATCGCGCTCGCGTTGTGCGTCGGCCCGCAATGCCGGCTCGATATGGCCGCGTTGGGCTTCTAGGTTGTGCGCGATTGCCAACAGCTTGCCCGCGTTGCAGGCGATTCGACGCGATGTTTGCCCCGCCGTCCGGTATGCTGATTGTTTGCTCACTGGGCACCCCCTTCCCCGTTTCGCAAGTCAGGGCATCCGTCGGCAATCCATGCCAGAAGCTCGCTTCGGCGCCATCGAATCGCGCCACGCCGACCAGCGCTCAGCTTGATTCCCTTGGGCATCCGGCCTTCATCTGCCCACCGGGTCAGGGTCCGCTCACCGATGCCGCACAGCAGGGCCGCGTCGGGTCGGGGTAGTAGTTCAGGGGTAATCGTCGGGGTGTTATGCATCGCCAGCCCCCTTTCGGCTTCGCGTTTTTGGGGCTGCCTCTTCGGCCCGCTCTTGCTCGGCCCGCTCTTGTGCTTCGCGTAGCTTACGCGCCGCCCGGGCAAGCGCCCGATACGCCCGCTCTTCTTCGGGCGTCAACTTCTTACGTTTTCGCATCGCTCGTTTCCTGTAGGGTTGAAGGGTTGAATGTTTGCCTCACACCCTAACCAGGAAACGGGGGCATCTTGCGCGCAACGATACCCCCGGAAGCGCCGTAAGTGCTTGCGCCGTAAAGAAAAGAAAATCGGGGAAAACGGCTTAGATACCCCGAATCATACCCCCACTACCCTCGGCGTTTGAATCGCCGGGCGTCGGCAGAATCAGTTTCACGTCGGGCATCGTCGATTTCAGATACGTCCGCCTGCCCGCGCCTGTCGTGCGCAATCGTGGTCGTTTTGGGATACGGATTGACGGCTTGCTGCCCCACCTTTTTCGCCGCTGCTTCGTAGTGCTGTTTTGCGGTCTTGCGGTCAATCCCCATCCGTCGCCCCATCTCCGTGAAGTTACCTTTGCACTCGCCGTACAGTTGCATCGCTTCAATTTGGGGTCGGGTCAGTTCGCGAGGCTTATCACTGGCCCGCTTGCGCCTCTTTCGCTTGGGCGCACCCGGCTGGGCCCCGTCCTGCCCGGCGCCGGCCGGCTGGGCGTTGCCGGGGTGGCTGGCACGAATCACTTCCAACTCGGCCGACACCCGGGGCCACATCTCCCGCACGTTGCAGAGTGCTTCCCCGTCGCCACGAACCGCATAGCGGGCCACCAGGGCGACGTCGCCGGCGCCGGCTCCCCGGGCGATAATTGCAGCGATGGCGGGGCGGCCGGCTGCCAGCACGTCTTGTGCGGCCTGCTCGACGGCATCGCTCTTGAAGGTTTGGCCTTCCAATTCCTCGGGGATGGCGTTTGCGACCAACTGCCGTTCTTCGGCGTCCCATGCATCGACGGCCCGCAGCCAGGCGTCCACGGCGTCGATGAACTGTACGATTGCATCGTCCACAGAATCCTGCCTTTCTGCCGGGCCGGCTCGGGGCCAGTTGGCGAAAAGGCAGGAATCACCACCCGTGCCCCGGGCCGTTGTGCGTCCGTCGACGCGCCCGGCTTATCTTCGCATCATTGTACTTGTCGCGATGCCCGCTTCACAGCCAGCGCCGCCTCCAACCGTTCCACCGCCTGTTCGGCCAGGCTTTTTTCATTCTGACCAGCCCGCCGGAACTCGCCCCCCTGCCCGTCGTCTCGCGCCGCGAAGTAGTTGCCCACCTTCGCACGAAACTCGACCGCCCAGCGGATAGTGGCGAGCCACACGTTGGCGTCGTTGCTGCCGGCTGCCCGTTCGATAAGCGCTTCCAAGATAAGCGTCCGCTTTTTCGACCGCCCCACGGCCTTGCGGAGTTCGTCGAGGTTCCCGGTGTCGCCCGATTCAAGCCGGCTCCACGCCAACCGCTCCAGGGCCGCAACGCGTTCGAGGTCGGCCCCCGCGCTCAGTCGCCGCTGTTCGGTCCATTCGGGTTCGATTACGGCTCGAACGTGTCTCGCAACCGTTGTATCGGCCAAGCCGACAGCGCGCCCAATCGCACGGAACCCCCACCCGTGAAGCCACAGCCGCCGAATGCTCGCGTCTTCCGCTGCCCCGATTGCCGGCCGGTCGGCTTTCGGCCGGCCTACGGGCCGTTTGGTTGCTGCATTTCTCGGCATTTTCAGGGCCTCTTTGTGGCGAGTTGTGCTATACGTCCCTCCCTTTTCGGTATTGTTGCACATGCGCGGAGAATCCCAAACGGCCGAATCAGGCCGGTCAGTCGGGGAAGTCGCGCACCCCAGTAAGGTACAATACATGGCGGGGCGAGCGGCCTTTCGTGATATTACTGGCCCGGCCGGATTCGCTTCTAAGGCCGTGGCGGCTCCTGCGGTAGTTAGGGTTGTTGCCGTTGCTCCCGGGCTTCGCGTTCTCTGCAAATCCGCTGGAGCGTTTCGAGGCCCTTGTCCGTCCGCGATTCTTCGGCCGCGTCCCACATTCTCGCGTGTTCGCTCTCGTTCGCCGCGGCCTTGTCCTTGTTGCTGTCAGTGGACTCTTTCATTGCGGTCGGTCCTTTCATAGCTGGCGCCGCATGGCTTCGTCTTTCGCGATCATACTTTCGGCCTCTTCGGGCGAGATTGGCCGGCCTTCCCACCAGTCTTGTGCGTTATCGTAGGCGACCCAGCCTCGGCCGGGGTGATAGACGCTGAGCCCCAGGCCGTGATTGCCTTGGCCGCGCAAAACTGCCCCTTCGCTTACCCGGTAAACATACTGCGATTGACCGTCTGGCATCCCCAGTACCCTCACTTTCCGTCCGCCTGTTGAGACAAAAGCCTCGCTATATGGCGTAACCTGACGGTGATTCCGCCCCCTAGCGGGCCGGCTTTCCCTAGCGGGCCGGCTTTGACAGCATCACGACCGGCGCATCGCCCCGGTATCGCCACCGGCCCCCGCTGTACTGATAGATGTTGTATCGCCCCTTGTTGTTCCCCAGTGGTTCGACCGCGATGGTGAAGATGGTGTCATCCTTCCCGGGCGGCTCCCAGAACAAGCCCTCGCATGGGCCATCGACCACGTTCTTCCGGCCGTCGGGGTCTGGTATGGCAGTCGGGTTGCGCAGGCCATCGGGGCCTTGGGGACGCTTGCCGGGAGGGCCATCCCAGTTGCCGTCGGCGATGTCGCGCAGAAACCCCTGATATGCCCTGCCCCGCTCCAAGATCATCAGCCGCAGTTCACGGTCAGTCTTCGAGGGATACGCCTCCCGTAGGCTGTACGGAATCGGAATCAGCGGCTCGATATCGACGCCCCGGATCGGACCACGTTCCTGCCCGCGTTCCTGTGCCAGGATGCCGCACACCAAAACTAGAATCAGCATGACCGCAAGAATCCACCTCATCGCTACACCTCCCCATTGCGAGTTCGGTTCAGGGCGCCGCGTAGCGCCCTTTAGTCCACCATACCCCTTCGTTCTGCGGTATTCAAGGCCCCGCCGCGAGGAAGAGACTGCTCACCCACCGGCCGCCCGCACAGCTTCCAGGATACCAGCCCGCACTTCCCCGGGCAGGGTCGGCCATGCTACAATCAGCCGTTGCAGGTCGGCGTCGGCCGTAATGGTTTCGGCCGGAAGTGCGCCGGAAAATGCGCCGGTTGAAACGGCAACCCCTGTTTTCCCCGTGTTGTACGGGGTGGTTCGAATCCTGCCGGGCCTACTGGGCGAGGGGGGGGTGCGTG
>CAYPWB010000442.1:0-5005 GCA_964414315.1 uncultured Planctomycetaceae bacterium
GGACCCGAGGACAAGCATAGGGCGAGGCACTTCGTATTCTCAAGAAAGTACGTGAGGTTTGAGGGATCGCTGTTTCGGAAGGAACCGGGCAAAGGGGGTAGCACTCCGACGTTTACCGCGTCCGTGGCCGACCTGGACTTGGCCTTTCCCAAACTCACTAATGTGCATGACATCGGTGAGGCAAATGCCGAAGAGCCCTATGGCGGGCTGGGAACTCGCGTCATTCTGGATTCGCACACTTTTCCAGCCCAGTGGCCGGTGGGCGCAGCCAAAGAGATACTGGAGGTTAATCTCCACCTGAACTGGACAGGCCCGCCAGAATCGCCTCCGACGTTCGGCACAATCACTCTGGGGCCCGTTGGTGGCGAGGCGGTCGGTGTGAAACTGTACGAACACGAGGACGTGGCCGCGTTCGGCGGAAGCGTGACGATCACTCCTACGGAATTGGACGGTGGGGTCTTCTCGAGAAAGTACAGGGTTGTGACGAACAGCAACTTTACCGACTCAGCCATCATCGAGGGAGTGTTCGAATGGGACTCCTCACTTGCCGGCAGTACGCAGGACGATAAGGCGAAAGACCAAGTGCGTCTCATGCTGTACTGGGTTGATTTTGTCACCGACTCCGACAACAGCGTGGTCTTACATCGCGACCAAGACGAACGTGCGTTGTCGAACATTCCGCCCGGCAAGTATCTCACCTATGTTGAAGGCGCGTCCCGAGTGGAAGTGGGCGTAGACACGTGGCTCATGGAGGCGGGCGTTACAGGAAAGCTCTGGTCACCGAATAACGGAGCCGGCTTGCAGGTTTGGTTGCACGACACCGGCGGCGCGTGGGCTGAAGTGCCGCTCGGGACAACCTGGGATCTTTCGACGTTACAGCATCCTCCCAACCCTTTGTGGGTAGCTGCGACGGAGGCGGGGCAGTCCGAATTGCGATTCTCACTCTACGACGCTGCCGGCACGGAACTGAACGGCCAGACGTTGGTGTTCACCGGGCTTGCCGGCGCGGTCTCCAACAGTGGCTGGGACTATTGGACGGAGATGAAAGACGTAGGACTGTTCGGGCAACCCAAGGTGGGGGGTGTGCCGCTCACCGCCGAGGAGTTGGCCGATGACACCGTGCCACATTGGCGCGAACTTCCCGAGGCCGTAAGGGGCACGCCGATTCCGCCGGATCAGCACCCAGAGAATCGCTTCACAAGTCCGGGCACTAGTTTTCGCACCTTGGCGACGAATTATGCCGACGGGAAGCAAGGAACGGCGGTGGAAGTTATTGTGTGGTGGAGGATTGGGGATACTCACTCGGCTTGGCCGAAGCCGGACACAAACCCGCCGGACAGGGACTCTTACCAATACTACGGTAACAGTGGAGTGTTCCTCTTCAATCAATACGAAGTACAAATCGTCGATGCGAGAAACTACTCCCTTCCCAATGGCGATGAAATTGAGGTGGACGCCGACGGCAACCTCATCCATTCTGAAGCGTATCTCGGTGGCAGACAACCCACTGCCGAAGAGTTGCAGAAGCTCAGGGATGGGCGCAAACCGTATCCTCCGACTCCTGCAGCTCGCGCTATTCCCGGCGGCTTGTATGGACAGGCGCAATCCGACACTGACCGGCACTTGAACCACATGAAAGAGGGGGGTGAGTGGAACAAACTCTCTATCAGGTTCTGGCCCAAGACCGCTGACAAGGCGGCATACATACAAACGTGGCTAAACGGTACAATGGTCATGAACGACGTGGCGCACCCCACTTCGAAACGATGGGGCGAAGGAGACATTAATATTCAGCGCTCCGGCGGCATTTACCTTCAGAGCCATTGGGGCAGCAACGTCGAGTTTCGTTCTCCGGTCGTACAGTACAATGACCATCCAAGACCAAATTGACATACGAACGAATGTAGCCGAACGCCGTGAACCGAAAACTGAAACCCAGACATTCTCGATACTCACAAGACGCCCCCTTTCGGGGCGCCTTTCAAATGGAGACAGGCCATGAATCATCGATCTGCACGTACCACGAGTTTCTCAACAAAGCCATTGCCACTGGCGCTCGCTGCGCTGCTGGGCGTGGCTACCTTGGCCTACATGGGCGGCGCTGTCGAGCCGTCCCCCCCGGCAACCGATCGGCCGGGCCACTTATCCACCAGGCAAGTGCACCAGCAGTTGGGGGAACTTGCTCGCTTCTCAATTATGACCGGTGACCCGGATGCGCCGACGAGTTGGCGGCACGGCGCCAGCCGCGATCCGAATACCTGGGAGCGCGTCCCAGTTGTAGCCACCGACCGGGAAGACATCGTTGCAGTCAGAATGGACGGCTCGATTATCCATGACGAAAGGTATCTTGTGCCCCCCGACGCGACGGTTGCGATCACGGATCGGGAGGTGGAAATACTAAGCACATTGCCCACATTACGAAGCGTCGAACTTCTGGAAGTGGAGATTACTCCCGCCCAAGTCATAACGCTCGCCACCCACCCGCATCTTCAGGTTCTAACGCTTCAAAGTCGCAGCGTCACCAACGACGTTCTCCAGGGGATCGGACGCATGAAGAACCTGCGAGTCCTCGCCGTCCGCAAGGGGCAAATTGATGCGACCGGACTGAGACACCTTCAATCGCTCCGTAATCTTGTGGCGCTCGAATTGTCCGGCACGGCCCTGGATGACACGACACTTGCCGGCGTTTCTGACATGCCCTGGCTCAGATTTCTTCGGCTCGGGGGTGATTTGACCGACGCAGGTTTCGTTCACCTCGCGCCGCTGCAATCTCTTGAAGGACTGCGAGTGGATCATGGCAACGTCGAAGGCACCGGACTGAAACATCTTCGCCCTGATACGTTGCGAGAACTAACGCTCTCGAGAACAATGTCGGACGATGGCTTGATTACGGTCGGGCGATTTACGAACCTACGAGAACTCAACATTGGCGGTTCACGCATCACTGACAAGGGCATTGCCGGGCTGCGCAATTTGCGCAAGCTCGAGCGACTTTCGGTAGCCAGAGCTTCCGTCACTGGCGCTGGCTTGGACTACCTGACGGCGCTCCGGTGGGGCGAGTTTCGCGGTGCAGGCATCACTTCTGAGGGCATGAAGTCCTTCGCAGGTTTGGTTGAGCTGGAGTACTTGGGTCTGGACGGAACGCGAATCGACAGCGATGCCCTCAAGCACCTCCGCGGACTCCGGAATCTCGTTAAACTGGGTGCGCGCCGTACCAAGATCGGCAATGAGAGCCTTCGTGATCTGGACTCACTCCATTCGCTCGAACACTTGGACCTGTCCTGGTGCTCCGAGCTTGACGACGGCGCAGCGCCGTTTCTCGGCAAAATGACCAGCCTCAAGTTTCTGGAGCTTGAGGAAACAAAAATGACCGAAGCCGCGTTGCTCCATTTCAAGGGCCTTCGCAACCTGAAGGGACTGAGTTTCCCCGACAACACCGGTAATGTGCGGGACAGCGAGGAGTTCAAGAGCCTGCAGCTCGCCCTGCCCGAGTTGCGCATCAGCGTTTCGCCGTCCTTCGGCCGATAACACTGGGCCGTACGCGGATGGTTTTGCATGGGTGGACGAAATGAACGATACCAAACACGCCTGGGCGAGCACGGTGCGCCGGTCTGGTTGCGTCGCCCTCGCATTGTGCGCGCTCGTCGCCCCACAGGGCCTCAGCGCACAACGGGACGCGGGAGCCGCTCCGGCGCCGTTTTCGCTATCCGCAAGCTCTTCGGCCACCGATCTGGCCGATGCACTCCGGCGAGCCTACACGGCTACCGCCGATTCCAGGACCATTCACTGCCGGCCCGCCGACAGCAGCAATGTGATGGCACGCCTGCAAGAAGGCAAGTGCGACGTCGGACTGGTGATCGAGTCGCTTGCGGCGCGCTCGCCACACGCCTTGCACGAAAGCTTCCCGACATTTCCGTTGGCACAGTACGTCGTGGGCGTTGTCGTCAATAACAGCAATCCCGTTCGGTCGCTGCGCACCGACCAACTCGGCGCGGCGTTTTCCGGCAAGAGCAGGTCGTGGTCCGAGTTGGATCGCGCCGGAAGCGCCCGGGCAATCGAACTGTATTCGCCCGTGCTGCAATTGACGCAAAGCTACATCTTCGAGCACAGCACGATGCGCAACCAGTGGTTTGCGATCGAATTGCGCGATCGGAATGCAAACCCGCAGCGCCAGAAGCGTTTTCCCGATGCCATCGTCGGCGCCGTCATCGAAAACGCCGGAGCCATCGGCTTCTTCCAATTGTCGCCCGACATGATTCTCGACAAGCGCGTTCGGCTTCTCCACGTTGCCTCCGATGAACACGCGCCCGCGGTCCCGCCAAGCCTCGACAGCGTCGCCCATGGAACGTATCCGATCATCGACCGGCTCACGCTGTACCTCCACCCGCACGCTCCGCGGGCTGCGCATGACTTCTGCGAGTTCGCCACGGGACCCGAGGGAGCCAAAATCATCCGGCAATTCGGCTTGTGGCCCGAGTATGAAATGGAAGAGGTCCGCGCCGGCCAGCGGATGGCCGACGCGAAGGCTGGCAAGGGGCAGGCGGTGGAGGTGTGCGATTTGGCGGGGGTGGGCGAGGGGTTGAAGAAGGCGTCGTGGGAGTTCGCCCGGACGCACGAGCCGGTGCAGGTGACGCTGCACACCGCGGGCGGGAGCGTGGAGCGGGCGACCGAGCGGCTGGAAACGGGGGCGGCGGAACTGCTGGTGGTGGATGGCAGGCTGGAGGAGGCGGTGCGCGGGCGGGTAGTGGAAATGGGCGGGGCGGAGGCCGTGCTGGGAAGCCGGGCGGTGGGCGTGGTGGTGCATCCGCACAACCCGTTCAACGAACTGGCCAAAGACGACGTGCGGCAGATCCTCAGCGGCGAGGTCGACCGCTGGCCAGGACTCAGCGGCACGGCCGAACGGATCGTCTTGTACGGCCTGCCGGTGGCCAGCCCACTGATGCACATGGCGGATGAGGCGATTGGGCTCGACAGGAAGCGGGCGACGATGACGCGGCGGCCGGAT
>CAYPWB010000443.1:0-4982 GCA_964414315.1 uncultured Planctomycetaceae bacterium
CCCTTCGCATACAGCGGAGAAAACAGCCCGCGCCGCCGACCCGTGAACGGTTACGGCCGGCGGAACCTCTCCCGACGGATTTCGTCCAAGCAAATAGGCAATGTGCACTGACGAGGGCTCGCGCCCCCGGTCGGCTATGGCAACGCCGCGACGATGAGCGAACCGTTGTGCCCGCCGAAACCGAAGCTGTTCGACATGGCAGCCGCGATTTTCCGTTCGCGGGCCTGGTTGGGCGTGTAGTCCAGGTCGCACAGAGGGTCGGGCGTTTCGTAGTTGATGGTGGGCGGGATGACGCCGTCGCGCAAGGCCAGCAGGCAGCAGACGAGTTCCACTCCGCCGCTGGCGCCGAGCAGATGCCCGAGTTGGCTCTTGGTGCTGGAAACACTCAATTGCCGGGCATGGTCCGCGAACACGTTCTTGATGGCCGCGGTTTCGGCCTGGTCGCCCAGGGGCGTGCTGGTGCCGTGGGCATTGATGTAGGTGATCTGCTCGGGATTCAGGCCGGCATCGTTGAGCGCCCGCCGCATGGCGTACGCGGCGCCGGTGCCTTTCTGGTCGGGCTGGGTGATGTGGCCGGCGTCGGCGCTCCACCCGTAGCCGAGCACTTCGCCGTAGATTTTCGCCCCGCGCGCCTTGGCGTGCTCGAGTTCCTCAACGACCACGAGGCCGGCCCCTTCGCTGAGCACGAAGCCGTCGCGTCCGGCGTCGAACGGCCGGCTTGCACGCTCGGGATCGTTGTTCCGCTCGGAAAGGGCCCGCATGGACGAGAAGGCGCTAAGGCCCAGCGGCGTGAGCGCGGCTTCGGTGCCGCCGGTGACGATCACGTCGGCCTCGTCGTAGCGGATGGCGCGGACGGCGTCGCCGATGGCGTTCGTGGCGCTGGCGCAGGCCGTGGAAACGGCCTGGTTCATGCCCCGTAGTCCGTACAGAATCGAGATGTAGCCGCACGCGGCGTTGGTCATCATCTTCGGCACGGTGAAGGCCGAGACCTTCTCGGGCCCGCGGTTGAGCAACCGGAGGTGCTGCGCTTCAATTTCGAGCAGCCCACCGATTCCCGAACCCAGAATGGTGCCGCAGCGGTACGACTCTTCCCGCGAGAAGTCGATTCCCGAGTCGCGTACGGCGTCGATTCCGGCGGCGACGCCGAATTGGGCGAAACGGTCGAGCCGTTTCGCCTCCTTCGGGTCGATGTAGCCGTCGGTCGACCAGTCGACGATCTCGCCGCCGATTTGCGACCGGAACCGCGCAGCATCGATGGTTTGGAGCGAACGGACTCCGCTCTCGCCCTTAAGAATGCGCGACCACACGTCCTCGACCTTCCAGCCGAGCGAGGTGACCACACCCAATCCGGTGACGACGACGCGCCTTCTCATGGCAACCTGTCAGTTGTCTTCAATGGCTTTTTCGATGTGCTCAATGGCCTGACCCACGGTCTGGATCTTTTCGGCCACGTCGTCGGGAATGTTGATGTCGAACTCTTCTTCGAGTTCCATGACCAGCTCGACGGTGTCCAGCGAGTCGGCGCCGAGGTCGTTGACGAACGACGTTTCGGGCTGAACTTGCTCCTTGCTGACGCCGAGTTGCTCGGCCACGATATCGATGACACGTTCACTAACTGAGGCCACCTTGAAGGTCCTCCTACAAATCAAGCCTTGTGAATGAAAGCCCCACTGGGCCCCATGGATGTGTACGCACAAAATAACCCCCCGCAGGGGGCGTAATCCACCCGGGTCGATGCACGCCCGACCCGATTGGGAAAGATATAACGGTTTTTCCGTTCCGTGTCTATATCTCCCGGTTCCCCAAGTCGAAAATTTCCAGCCCGATTACGTGGTAAGCCCGCCGTCGACGGTCAGCACGTGGCCGGTGATGAACGCGGCGGCGTCGCTGGCGAGGTACAAGACGGCGTCGGCCACATCCTGCGGCTCGCCCAGCCGTCCCAGCGGGATTTCCTTCTGGACCTGCGCAAGAATGTCCTCGCCAAGCTTGGCCGTCATTTCCGTGACGATGAAACCCGGGGCGACCGCATTGACGGTGATGTTCCTTGCGGCCAGTTCGCGTGCGACGGTGCGCGTCAGCCCGATGACGCCGGCCTTCGAGGCCGAGTAGTTCGCCTGCCCCGGATTGCCCATCAGCCCGGAAACACTTGCAATGTTGATGATCCGCCCGCTCCGGGCTTTCATCATGGGCCGGGCGGCAGCCCGTGTGAACAGGAAGGTACCCCTCAGATTGATGGCCAGGACGGCGTCCCATTGGTCGTCCTTCATCCGCATGAGCATGCCGTCGCGCGTGATTCCGGCATTGTTGACCAGGATATCCAACTTTCCCATCTGCTTGACCACCTGGCCGACCACGTCGTTGACGCGTTCGCTTTGGGTCACGTCGCAGGGGAAGACCTCGGCCCGGCCGCCGCCCGCTCGGATGGCGTCGGCCGTTTCGGCCAGCAGGCTCTCGTCGATATCGACGCAGGCCACCCCTGCTCCCGCATGGGCAAGCGACTGCGCGATGGCGCGCCCCAACCCTCGCCCGGCGCCGGTCACCAGCGCCACGCGACCGCTGAGGTCGACGGAAACTCGCGGTTTCGTGGTGTCACTCATATCCAACTCCCTGCGTCATGGGGCCGCTCAAAGGCTATCCGGAAAGGCTCGGACCCGGGTCCCCTCTCCCCATGGGAGAGGGCTAGGGTGAGGGGAAATGCACCATAGACTTCGGTTTTATCGTATTCGAATCCCACAAGCCCTCACCCGCAACCCCTTTCCCAAAGGGAGAGGGGAGTTTTCGAATAGCCGTTCACAGGTAGCACGCTGAAGCGTGAACTCCAACACCGGCTGGTTCACACCTGTTGGAGTTCACGCTTCAGCGTGCCGGGACATCGCACCTCTTCGATTCGCGCGGTTGCCGGGGTTTCCTCACACTTCGACGCTCTGGCACGACACCGCGCGGTCGATACGGCGGAGCAACCCCCGCAGCACGCGGCCGGGGCCCACCTCGTAAAACTGATCGAACCCCTGGGCCAGCAGGTAGCGCATCGAGTCTTCCCATTGCACCGGTTCGAGCACCTGCCGCATGAGCAGTTTTCGGATTTCCTCGGGGTCGTCGTGAGGCTGGGCGTCGAGGTTGGCCACGACGGGAATGCGCGGCGGTTCCATGGGCACGTCGGCCAGAGCCTCGGCCAGTTTGCTCTCGGCCGGCTTCATGATGACGGTGTGGAAAGCGCCGGCCACCGCGAGCGGCATCGCCCGCATCGCGCCGAACGACTGCGCCATTTCCGCCGCGCGTTCGCACGCGGCGTTCGTGCCCGAAATGGCGATATTGCCCGGGCACAGCAGGTTGGCGATTTCCAATACCTCGTCGCCCCGGGCCTTGTTGCACAGGGCCTCGACCTCAACGCGTTCGAGGCCGAGGACACTAACCATTCCACTGGGGGTTGCGTCGGCCGCCTGCTGCATGGCCGCCCCCCGCTTCTGAACCAGCCGAAGTCCATCCTCGAATTCCATCACTCCGGCAAAGACCATCGCGGTGTACTCACCCAGGCTCAAGCCGGCAGTCGCCTCGCAGGCGAGCACCACGTCGGGCGCCTCGGCCCGCAGGGCCTCGACCGCCGCCAAGCTCGTGACGAACAGGGCGGGCTGGCTGTGCACCGTCGAGTCGAGTTCTTCGGCCGGGCCCTCGAAACATAGCTTCGCCAGATCGTAACCGAGTACCTCGGCGGCGCGGTCGTACAGCGCCCGAGCGGCGGGAAGCGACTCGGCAAGCCGCTTGCCCATGCCGACGGTTTGGGCCCCTTGTCCGGGAAACAGGAAGGCGATTCTACCCAAGGCTAGGCCTCAATCTCAATGACCTTGCGACCCATGTAGTAACCGCACTTCGGGCACACGGTGTGCGGAGTCACCGCATCGCCGCAGTGCTCGCAGTAGGTGACGTGCGGGGGCGTTTTGGCGTCGTGCGAACGACGTTTCCCCGTCCGCGAGTTCGAATGTTTGCGTTTTGGTACGGCCATGGTCCATGTATCCTCGAGCGTCCGCCAGGGCCGGCAACTTGACCGAAGCCGCTACCCAGGAACCGGTAAACCCAACAGTTTATTGTCTCTTCCGCTCAGTGTCAACCGGGCCATGGCCGCCGAACCGGCCAATTTTCCCAGCCGGCCGAAGCTGGATGCGGCCAGTTGCCCAACGGCGACACCCGGCTCCAATCGCCGACGCAACCCACTACATTAGGTAAGCTGCCTAAATTGCCGGAATTTCGCGGAAAGGCCCCTTTTCGGCGGACACGCAAGACAGGCCGCATTCCTCTGCGGCGGTTGCGTCAGAACAGCCGGTCGAGGGCCCAAACAGCCACTTCGGGGGGGCGCTTCAGGTACAGGCCCCCGCCCACGCTGACGAAATGGACGCCGAGACGGTCCCGATACCACTGCGCCGGACGGAGCTGCTGCGCGCCGTCGGTACGGGTCGGGTCGTACCGATCGGCGTCGTCGGCCGTGAGGACACCGAGGAACACCGCAGCCCGCGAAAGCCGGGCCAGGTTCTCGATGGCCTGCGAGCAATCGTCGGCATCGAGGTAGGCGAGCACGTCGTGGCAGAGAACCAGGTCGAACGGCGTGTTTGCCTGGTAATCGACCACCGATCCCTGTTGCCACCCGTACCGCTTGCACAGGTACTGGCTGATCTCGACGCCCTGCAGGACGGCCCTCGGGTACTGCTTGCCCATCGCCCGCAACGTGGTCCCGATGCCGCAACCGACGTCGAGGATGCGTCGCACCGGAATCTCCAGGTGTTTCAGATACGCAGCCAGAAAGACAGCCTGCCGTCGCGATACGGCGGGCGTTACGGCCCTGGTTGCAGGGTTTCGGTAGAATCGGTCGTAGTACGCCTTGTCGAACCGCTCGGCCACGGGAAACTCCTTCGGGGTAGCCGTTCCCAGGGGACTTTCCCGATTTCCCCGTAGCACGACTCTGAGAGACTGTCCGAAAAGGTTCGGATCCA
>CAYPWB010000444.1:0-4979 GCA_964414315.1 uncultured Planctomycetaceae bacterium
CGATGGCTCAATTCTTCTGAGCACCGCCGGGTCACTTTATCTGAACGCCAAAGCTGAAGTACCGCTTATCGTACCGTTTCCTCCGATTTGCGGGCATAACCGATGAGCCAGAGTTTCCGACAATCTGGGAAAACGCTTTCCGAACCTCACGTGACGATGTGGGAACATTCGTTGTGCTATCCCTTGATGATGGTCGCCATGTGCAGGGCGAGACGCGAGCCTTTTCTGCAACACAGGCTGGCGGTCACGTCGTTCTTGGGCGATGGAACTGGCTGTATACCAATGGGGAACATGACTTAGGCCGGGAGTTTATTGAGTCGTCCGGTTGGCTTCTTATTGCGGCCGACAAGATTGAGACTGTCCATTTTCTTCCACGAAAAGGAGTAGGGAATGCCTCACAGTGACCCGAAGCCCCAGCAAGCGCCACCCTCATCCCCTCCGCCTGATGATGGCACCGAAAAGAAAGGCGGTTGGTATGCGCCAAGCAAGGAGGACGCTCCACCTCCTCCTCCGCCTCCTCCAAAGAAGCTTCAGTAGCGATTGACCATGATAAATGCACCTTCCTGCGGCCTTAAGGGCGTGTTTTGCGCCGGTCTTGGCATCGGATACTCTCCTGGCTACCGCTTCCCACCCAGCCCGTCCAACTCGCGCAAAATGCGGCTCGCGGTCGAGGAATCGTCGCCTAACAGCGGCGCGGGGTCGTGGATGCCTTGGAAGGTGGAGAGGATGTATTGGGCGTCGTCGGGGGTGAGGCCGTAGAGGAGGAAGTAGGCGGCGTCGAGTTCGGCCGCGAGGTGGGCGCGGTCGGCGGGGTCCCAGCGGTGGAGGCGGCCGGCGTATTCGCGCTGGAAACTGCCGGCGGTGAAGCCGCAGGCGTCGGCCAGCGGGAGCATGTCTTCCGAGGTGCACGTGAGCTTCAAAACGCGCTCGCTGATCCACGCCTCCAGCGTTGCCTCCGGCGCCCACGGGCACGGCCGGTCGTAGGTCTCCGGCGGAAGGACGGGGCCCTGCTCGACGATGAAGAAGTTCAGGTGGACGTTGCCCACCTTCTGCCGCATGATGAAGTCGTAGGCGTGGCTGTTGAGGTTGGCCAAGAGGCACGCTTCGCGCCGGGGCGGCACGTCGGTAAAGACGATGGGCGCGGAATTCAACATGCCGGCCGGCGGCGTCATGGCCGCGATCATCGTTCGCTGGTTCGTTGCACTGGTCACGTCCTTGAAGCAAAGGAAGTGCGACGGCGCCGCTTCGGTGGCTGCTTCCACGTCGGCCGTCGCAACCCAGAACCGCGGCGTGGGCAGGTGTTCCGGGTTGGCGTGTTCCACTGCTGTCGTTTTCCGCGTTTGCCCCTGGCGCATCCAGTTCGCTTCGGCGGTTACCACGTCGGCCGCGCGGTGGTCGTACATCTGCACCATCTTGGCTTCGTACACCGGCAGGTACACCCGCTGCGACTTCCCGCGGCCTTTCACAAAGCGGTTGCCTTCCAGCCGGTAGCCGTCGCCCGTCAACTGCTCGGCCTCGTGGAACCGTTCGGCGTCGTTGGTCTGGTCGAACATCCGCTTGAAGCGGACGCCCCACGGGTTGCCGGTCGGGCCGGTGCGGTTTTGGTCGACGAGCACGGGCACGCGGCGGTAGACGGCCTTGGTGATTTCGGCGTCGCGGCGCGTGCGGAAGATGGGGCAGGTGCGCGTGTTGGGGTTCAGCAGCTTGATGTCGTCGCCCGAAAGCGAAATGCGACGCCCCGGCTGGTCGAGTTCCTCCATCCGGTGGATGAAGAACGCGAACTCGGCCGCCGCGCACTTCACGGCCTCGCCGCCGAAATTGAGAATGCAGAACTTGAATCGGCCGTCGACGTCGGGAAAGAACTTCTTCGTGCGGTTCTCGAAGTCGTACAGCCGGATCAGCCGGTCGGCCTCGGCCAGCGAGCCGAAGAAGTCCTTGGTGGTCTTGTCCGACGCGATGCCCGAGGGAACCAGCAGCCCCACGCGCCCGCGGGGCGCGACCAGCCGCGAGGCCAGTTCGGCGAACACGGCGTAGGTGTTCGTATCGCCCCGGCCGGTGAGCGGGTACGCGCCCGAGGTGCGGCAGTAGTCCAGCAGCGCGCCGGCCGAGCCCAGGGCCTCCTGGTAGCTTTCGTAGAGCGCGGGGTTTTCGCTTTCGAGCTTCGCCACCATCGTGCGGCGCTTCGCGGCGTTCGGCGCGGTGGCGATTTCCGCCGCCGGCAGCGAGAAGAACTCGCGCTCCTGGAGCTTGATGCGCTCCCAGGGCGGGTTGCCGATGACGCAGTCGAAGCCCGGCTCGTCGCGCTCGAACACGTCGGGGAAGCGTGCCCGCCAGTCGAACCCGGCCGGGTGGACCGCCGGATCGTGGACCAGCGAGTTGCCGTGCACGATGTTCGCGCTGAGGGTGGCCAGGGTTTGGCCCGGCGCGGCCGAGCGGATCCACAGGGCAAGCTGCGTGATTTCGACCGCCTCGGCCGAAAGATCGACGCCGTACAGGTTCTCGCACAGGATGAACTGGGGGATTTGCCGCTCGAGGTCCGCGGCTTCCGGGTCGTCGAGCCGGGCCAGGTGGCCGACGGCCTCGCCGTAGCGGTGCTCCAGCACGTTGTACGCCTGGAACAGGAACGCCCCGGAGCCGCAGGCCGGGTCGACGATCTTCAGCCGCCGCAGTTCGGCCACCGCCGCGTGCCAGAAGGCCGGCGTATCGGGCAACTCGCCGCGGTCGGCCCGGCGGCGCGCGATGCCGTGCGCCGCGGCCAGGTCGGCCCAGCGCCGGCCGATCAGCTCCTCGACGGTGTACTCGACGATGCGGCCGGTCAGCTCGGGCGGGGTGTAGTAGATGCCCAGCCGCTTCCGTTTGGCCGATTGCGGCATGGCGGCGAACTGGCGGGTCATTTCGGCGTCGCCGCCGAACAGCCCGCTTTGGCGCAGCTTCTCCAACTCGGTGACCGACTGCTCGAACAGATGCCCGAGCACGTCGAGGTTCACTTCATCGGCGAAGTCGTAGGTGCCGACCGTCTTGAAGAAGTGGGTCCACTTGTCGTCCAGCTCGAGGTCGTCGGCGGCCGAGGGGGCGAACAGCCCGCCGTTGTAGGGCGGAATGCCCGCGGCTTCGTTCCCCGTGTGGACGAAGCGGAAGAGGTTCTTGAAGTTCTGCCAGCGGGGATTGGTCACCGCTGAGAACGCGGGCAGTTCGCCGTGTGCCCGCTTGAGCGTGTCGGGCGGCAGCAGGGCGCGGTCTTCGCAAAAGGCGATGAAGATGACGCGGTCGAGCAGCCGCTGGACGATTTCGATGGCCTCGTCGAGCCCGCAGCCCCGCTCGTGCATCAAGTGCTCGAGGAGCAGGGCCCGTTGCTCCGAGTAGGTTGCGTAGAGCTTGTCGCCCACCTCGCGCTGCCGGTTCAGCGTGCGCTCGAGCAGGGTGACGGCGTCGGGCGCCACGCCCGCGACGGGGCGGATCAGGCCCTCGGGCCGCAGCAGCACGTAAAACCGGCGGAACGTCTTCAGGTCGCGCAGCGATTGCAGGCTGAAGTGCTCGTACCGGCGCGGCGTGCTGTTGCGTTCGTACAGGCGGAAGCTGATGAAGTTCGAGACGACGGCCCAGCGGCATTCGGGCGGCGTGTGGGCGATGTATTCCCACGCCTGCTGCACGGCGGTGCGGCCATTGGAGCGGTCGCGGTCGAGGTGGACGCCGGGGCCTTTCAGTTCGACCACGGCCAGCGGCCGGCGGGCTTCGCCCTGGCGGAAGTGGCCCAGGATGGCGTCGGGTTGCTTGCCGGCGCCCTCGATGGTGTACTCGCGTTCGAGCTGCCAGTAGTCGGCCGTGCCGGTCACGATCTTGTAGCCCAGCGCGGCGCCGAACACTTCGGAAAGGAACTCGCCCTGAAGCTGGTTCTCGTGCAATTCGGCCAACCGGCCGGACGTTTCCAGGTCGGCCCATTGGAGCACGATCGCGTGCGCCGCCTGCACGGCCGCCTCGTCGAGCTGCTTGCTGGCAGCCAGTTCCTGCACGAGCCGGGCCAGCAGCAGCCGGTCGGTTTTCGGCTGGCGCGCGGCGCGCGGGTTGACGTCGGGGAAGAGGCTCGGTTGCATAGGCTGGGGTGCGGTCGTTTGGGTCGTTCGGCTGTGCAGGCAAGACCGATTTATACTGCGTTTGCCGGGTCGCTTCAACCCGCTGCCGGGGCAGTGTGTAGGTCAGGCACCCGCCTGCCTTGTTCGTGTCTTCGTCCTTTCGGGCTTTCGTGATTCGTCCTCGAAGCCGCTCTCGAAAGCCCGAAAGGACGAAGACACGAAAGGATCGGTCGTCCGGCGAAACGGAAGAGCCTCATTCCTGAATACGTGGTGTCTTCTCGCCCGCCGCCGACGCTGCTTCGCTGCCAGGCGGATAGGCTCGTCCCATTTCCTGCCAGAAATGGCGGGAAGCGTCGCGGAAATAGGACACGAGTTCGTCGGGCGAGGCGTTGCGCGTTTCGCGCGACACTCGATCCGCGAGTTGATCCTTCATTTCGACGCAGCGAACGTCGCATGCCGCCGGAAAACGATCCCAATTGGAGTCATTCATCGAAATCGACCTCCTTGGGGCTGATGATCGTCAACATGCCGCCGATTGCGTCACCTGCTAATGATGGTTGGCCCCTAACACCATTGGGTAACTTAACGCAGCAGCCATGCGTCGCCAAGCGGCGTGACGGGCACAGTCAAGTAGGGCAGGCTCCCGCCTGCCTTCCTCGGGGTCGCCTTCGAATGAAGGAATGCAGGGAGGACCCTGGCCTACGATACTCGGACGGTCGGTTTCTTGACAGGCCGATGTCCACCCTCCCTTTGGCACTGGCCGAGCCAAGTGGGACAAAGCACTGGCGGAGCCAGTGGCACACTTCTGCAAAGCACTGGCGGAACCAAGTAGGACAAAACACTGGCGGAACCAGTGGCACGCACAAAGCACCCACAAAGCACTGGCGGAGCCAGTGGCACACTCGGGCC
>CAYPWB010000445.1:0-4937 GCA_964414315.1 uncultured Planctomycetaceae bacterium
CGGCGGCGCGGGCCCCATGCGTCCAGGCATGAGGGGGCCCGCGCCGCTTTCTTGCCGTCAGAACGTGCCGCCTGCTCCCGTTCCGCCCATTCGCGGGGGCCACGCTTCAGCCGACGGGCGTGCTTCCGCCTCATTCCGCCTCTTTCCGACGCCAAAGCCCCTCAAGCCCACTTGTCCGGCCGCCGAATTTGCAATACGATGGTTGGCGTACCGTACCCGGTGGTGTAATTGGCAACACAAGGGATTTTGGTTCCCTCGTTCCAGGTTCAAGTCCTGGCCGGGTAGCTGGCGATACTATCGCCCCATCGCTTGCGTGCGGCTTGCCGGGCATGGCCGCCGGGGCGTTTAGGGGGAGGGCATTGACGCCCTCACGCGGGGCTGGTATCCTACCGGATTCGTCGCCTGAACGGTCCAGGCGGCGGATTTCTTTCTTTTTCCCAAGCGACCGAAGCCAACGCCGGACGCCTCGCCCCCCGGGGTGAGGACTTCGCCGGTGTGCCAGACGGGAGGGTCCATCCATTGGCCACAGTGTTAGTAAAGGAGTTGATTGAGGCGGGAGTCCATTTCGGCCACCGTGCGAGCCGCTGGAACCCAAAAATGCGCCCGTACATCTACGCCCGGCGCAATTTGATCCACATTATCGATGTGCGGGAAACGATCCGCGGTTTGTTGCGGGCGAGGAAGTATTTGCAGGGCGTGGCCAGCCACAACAGCTTGGCGCTGTTCGTCGGCACGAAGCGGCAGGCGGCCGAGTCCATTGAGCGGCACGGCTCGCGGTGTAGCATGCCGTTCGTCAGCGACCGCTGGCTGGGCGGCACGCTCACGAACTTCCGCACCATTCGCAGCCGGCTTGCCCGCTTGGAGGAACTTGAAGCCCTGCGCGAGGGCGAAGGGTTCGCAAACTACTCGAAAAAGATGCAGTCGGCACTGAACCGCGAGTACCGCAAGATGTACCGCAACCTCAACGGCATGCGGGTGATGAACCGGCTGCCCGAGTGCATGGTCATTGTCGATCCGAAGAAAGAGAAGAACGCCGTACGCGAAGCCCGCAAGTTGGGCGTCGTCACGATCGCCCTGATCGATACCGACAGCGATCCGGACCTGGTCGACCTGCCGATTCCGGGCAACGACGACAGCATCCGCTCGATCGACTTGATTATGGGGCTGCTGGCCGACTCGATATCCGCGGGCCGGGCTGCGGCCAGCGCGGAGCAGGGCGGAAAAGACGCTGCGGAACCGGCCGCCGAGGTTCCGGCCACCGCCGGGTGAGGCCGATCCGCGCCCCGGATGTTTCCTGATAGATTCCGATTTCGTTCGACACGGAGAGAATACGCATGGCAGAAATTACCGCGGCCGCCGTCAAAACGCTTCGCGAAATGACGGGGCTGCCCATGATGGAGTGCAAGAAGGCCCTGATTGAAGCGGGTGGGGACCCGGAAAGGGCCGTCGAGTTGCTGCGCAAGGCCGGGCAGAAGACGGCCGAGAAGCAGGCGGGCCGCAAAACGGCGACCGGCCGCATTGCCGTCCATGCCGATATGGCCGGCGGGGTCGGCGCGATGGTCGAGTTGAAGTGCGAAAGCGCCCCGGTGGCGGCCAACGATGAATTTGTCGCCCTGGCCAACGACATGGTCCGGCAGCTTGCCACCGGCCCCGGCGCCGCCACGCCCGACGAGCTGCTCGCGCAGCCTTCGCCGGGCAAATCGGGCATGACGCTGAAGGAACAGCTCGACGAGTTGTACAACCGCATTCGCGAGAACTTCCAGTTCGAGCGGCTGGTCCGCATCGACGGCCCGTGCGGCGGTTACGCCCACCACAACGGGGCCGTGGGCGTTCTGCTCGAAGTGGAGGGGGGCACGCCGGAGTTGGCCAAGGACATCTGCATGCACGTCGCCGCGATGCGGCCCACCGTCATCACCAAAGAGGAACTGGACCCTGCCGAAGTCCAAAAGGAGCGCGAAATCCTCTCGGAGGCCGCCCGGCAGGAGGGAAAGCCCGAGAATATCATCAACAAGATGGTCGAAGGCCGCCTCCGGAATTACTATGCGATGTATTGCCTGGAGGATCAGGTGTTCGTCAAGGCCGAAGACGGCAAGACGACGGTCGGCCAGGTGGCCAAGCAGGGCGGCATGAAACTGAAGCGGTTCCTCCATTGGGAATTGGCCAAGGAGTAAGTTCATGGCAGAAGACGGCCCAGCCCCGACCGAGCCCGGCTACCGGCGCGTCGTATTGAAGATTTCCGGCGAGGGGTTCGTTCACGCGGGCGAGCGGGGCATTGCCACCGACGCCGTTCTGCACCTCGCCCGCCAAACGGCCACCGCCGCCAGCCACGGGGTGGAAATTGCCGTGGTCATCGGCGGAGGGAACATCCTGCGGGGGGCGCAGTTCACCTCGCGCTCGTCGGCGGTGCACGAGGCGACCGCCCACTACATGGGCATGCTCGCCACGGTCATCAACGGCCTCGCCCTGCAGGACGCACTGGAATCGCTCGGCTGCGATACCCGCCTGATGACCGCAATGCGTATCGACGGGGTGGCCGAGCCGTATATCCGTCGCCGCGCCCGCCGCCACCTGGAAAAGGGCCGCATCATCATCCTGGCGGCCGGCACCGGCAGCCCGTTCGTCACCACCGATACGGCCGCCGCCCAGCGCGGGCTGGAACTCGACGCCGACGTGCTGCTGAAAGCCACCCGCGTCGACGGCGTGTACAGCGACGATCCCGAGAAAAACCCCCACGCCGTCCTGTACAGCGAATTGAGCTACGACGACGTTCGGCGGCAGAACCTTCGCGTGATGGACCCGGAGGCCATCACCAAGTGCATGGAATACGACATGCCGATCCTCGTGTTCAACTTCCGCAAGGAAGGGAATATCGAGGCGGCCGTGTTGGGTCGCCGCGTGGGAACCCTCGTGCATAGCGCCGCAGCCCTGGAACGTGGAAAGGTCAGCGCAAAACCATCATGACTAGCGACGAAATCCTGCTCGACGTCGAAGAACGCATGGAGAAGGCCGTTGGGGTGCTGCGCAGTTCCCTGGCGGGCATTCGGACGGGCCGGGCGAATCCGGGTCTGGTCGACTCGCTGCGCGTCGAGGTGTACGGCTCCGCCACGCCGATCAAGCAGATTGCCGCCGTCGGCGCCCCGGAGCCCACGCAAATCGTCATCCGCCCCTACGATCCCGGAACGCTCAAGGATATCGAAAAGGCCATCCAAACGAGCGACCTGGGATTCAACCCGCAGAACGACGGGCGGGTGATCCGGCTGAACGTGCCGCCGCTTTCCGGCGAAGTGCGCCGGAGGATGGTGGGCCGCGTGCGGGAACTTCTGGAGGAAACCAAGGTGGCCTTGCGCAACGTCCGCCGCGACGGCAACAAGATGGCCGAAACCGCGGAGAAAGACAAGGACCTTTCCGAAGACGAGCGCGACGCCGTCAAGGATGAAATCCAGGAACTCATCAAGAAGTACGAATCCGACGCCAACGACGTGGCCGCCGCCCGCGAAAAGGAAGTGCTGGACGAGTAGGCCGGCCGGGGAAAACGGGAGAGGTACTTTTTGTGCGCAGCACCCGAAGGGCCGTTCCGGCAAGATTTACCTGTGTCGTTTTCGGGGCCCGCAGCCGATCTTACCCGAACAGGCCGCCGATTTGCGCCCGCCGTTGCCCCGCCAACAGGACCGAGGCCGTGGCCGTCTGCACGAGGATTTGGGCCTGAACCATGCGCGACGATTCGAGCGCGACGTCGGTGTCGACAATGCGGCTGTACGTTTCCCAGCCACCCTGTTCCTGCGCGTCGAGCGCGCGCTGAGCGGCCTCGACGGTGTACTTCTCGAATGCGCCGGCTTGCACGCGCGCTTCGCGAACCTGGGCGCCGGCGGTATCGAGGATAGCCATGGCCGTTTCGGCATTGCCGCTTGAGGCAGCCGCGCTGCCGCCGGTGGCCAGGTCGCTCAGCCGGCCGGACTCGCCGCCCAGTGCCGCGGTGTTGATCTCCGGCAGGTTCAGCGTCGAGCGTTCGCCCGGGCTGCTCGAAAGGGCGAATGAAAACTCGGCGCCGCCCGGGGTATTCAGCAGCTTGCGGCCGCCGAAGCTGGTGGCGGCGCCGATGCGGTCGATCGCCTGCAACGCGGCGTCGATCTCGATCTGCTTCGCCCGCACTTCGCCGTCGCTCAGCCCCGCGCTCGACATCTCGACCACATTGCCGCGCACCCGGCCGATCAACCCGCCCACGTGGCTGAGGGCGGAGTCAGCCACGCTGATCATGCCCGTCGCCCGCGACGCATTCCGGCCGGCGGCCTCGACGGCGCTCAGTTCCGAGCGGATTCGCTCCGCGGCGATCATGCCGGCCGGATCGTCCGAGCCGCGGTTGATGCGCCGCATGGTGGAAAGCCGGACGTTGCTCCGGTCGAGCCGGTCGAACGCCCGATGCAAGCTGTGCCGCGCGGTCAAATCGGTCCCCGCCGTATCGCTGCCGATGCGCATCGCGTCCCTCCCACAGAAGAAAAGCCGCCGGCCCGCGAGAAGCCCCGAGCGGGTCCGGTACAAGAATAGACTTGCATTTGCGCCCTGTTGGAGTTCACGCTTTAGCGTGCGAACCGACGGTGGGCGATCTTCAGCACGCTAAAGCGTGAACTCCAACAGCGAGCCCATTCCTGCACCCCCGAGCGGGTGCGGTGCCATCTGAAATATAGCATACCCGGCCGGTGCCGGCGCTGCTGGCCAGCGGGGCCGGTTTCAGGCCGTCTGGAATTGCATGATTGAAAGCTCTTCCTTGGTCGCTCGCTTTGAGATACCGAGGAACTCAACGCCGACAACTCGGTCGTTCTCGTCGAAATCGAGGATGACCCCCGGACGGACCTCTTCGGAATCGACGATTCGATTCTCGTCGAGTCGAAAGTAAAGCGCGTCGCCGTCGTTGTCCACCTTGACTCTCATTGCGATCTCCT
>CAYPWB010000446.1:0-4934 GCA_964414315.1 uncultured Planctomycetaceae bacterium
CGGCACGACGGAGCGTGCCTGCTACTTTGCCGTGGTTTGCACCTGGAAACGGAAGAGCCGCCGTTCCTTCAACGCAAAGATCATCGCACCGTGCCCGACACGATTTTCACCCATACCTACCCGAACGGCCTGGTCCTGGTGGCCGAGCAAATGCCATGGCTTCGTTCGGCGGCGTTTTCGCTCTTGGTGCCGGCGGGCTGTGCGCTGGAGCCCGCCGCCCGAGGGGGGCTGGCGAACTTCACCTCCGAGATGGTCGAACGGGGCTGCGGCCTGCGCGACAGCCGGCAGTTCATCCTCGACCTCGACAACTTGGGACTGGAGTGGACGGATTTCGTATCGGCCGCGCATGCCGGATTCAGCGGGGCCGCGCCGGCCGAGAACGTGCCGGCGGCGCTGGCGATCTTTGCCGATATGGTCCGCCGCCCCCATCTGCCCGAGCAGGAATTGCCCGCCGCCCGGTCGCTCATGCTGCAAGAGCTGCGCGCCGTCGAGGACGAGCCCCCGCAAAAGGTGGCCAGCGAGTTGCGGCGGGGGCACTATCACGAGCCCTGGGGCCGCCCGGCACACGGCGACTTGCCCGGCGTGCAGGCGACCACGCTCGACGACATTCGCGCGTTCTTCGCGGGCCACTACCAGCCCAAGGGGGCGATCCTGGGCGTGGCCGGCCGGTTCGAATTTCCCGCCCTGCGCCACACCGTGGCCGAACTGCTGGCCGACTGGCAGCCGGTCGAGCCGCCGGACATCGCGGAACAGCCCGCCCGCCAACCGTACTTGCACATCCCGTACCGGTCGGCCCAGACGCAAATTGGCATCGCGTATGCCAGTGTCCCCTACCGCCATCCCGACTACTTCGCCGCGTGGGGCTCCGTGGGCGTGCTCAGTGGCGGCATGAGTTCCCGCCTGTTCACCGAGGTGCGCGAACGGCGCGGCCTGTGTTACAGCGTGCACGCGGCGCATCACACGCTTCGCGACCGGGCGGGCGTGTTTTGCTTCGCCGGCACCAGTGCCGAGCGGGCCCAGGAAACGCTGGAGGTTACCCTGAGCGAACTCCGCCGGCTGGCCGAAGGCGTGCGACCCGACGAACTCGGACGCCTGAAGGCCCGCATCAAAAGCAGCCTCATCATGCAGCAGGAATCGAGTTCCGCGCGCAGCGGGGCGGTCGCGGCCGACTGGTACCACCTGGGCCGCGTCCGTACGGTCGAGGAACTGCACGACCTGGCCGAGGCGCTAAGCTGCGAGAGCATCAACGCGTACCTGGCCGCCAGCCCACCCGCTGAGTTCGATATCGTCACCGTCGGCCCCAACCCGCTGGAGGTGCCGGTTGCAGTTTAGAAGACACACCCTGCCGAACGGCCTGGAGATCGTGGCCGAATGCAATCCGGAGGCGTACTCGACGGCCGTCGGGTTCTTCGTGCGCACCGGTTCGCGCGACGAGTCCGACGCCGAGTCGGGCGTAAGCCACTTCCTGGAACACATGGTGTTCAAGGGCACAGCCACCCGCTCGGCCGACGACGTGAACCGCGAGTTCGACGAAATCGGTGCCCACTACAACGCCTACACGAACGAAGAGGCGACGGTCTATTACGCGAACGTGCTGCCGGAGTACCAGGATCGCGCGATCGACCTGCTGGCCGACATCCTCCGCCCGTCGCTCCGCGAAGCCGACTTCGACATGGAAAAGCAGGTCATCGTCGAAGAAATCCACATGTACGACGACCAGCCGCCGTTCGGGGCCGACGAGCACTGCCGCGCGGCCTATTTCGGCAGCCATCCGCTGGGCCGTAGCGTGCTGGGCACCGTCGAGAGCATTACGGACCTTCGCGTCGAGGCGATGCGCGATTACTTCGAGCGCCGCTACGCGCCGGCGAATATCGTGTTGGTGGGCGCCGGGCGCGTGGCCTTCGACGACCTGGTGCGCGTGGCCGACTCGCGTTGTGGGCCGTGGCCTTCCCGGCCGGTAACCCGCGCCATGGCGCCCGCCGAGCCGAAAACGCCTTTCGTTACCATCCACAAGGAAATCGCCTCGCAGCAGTACACTTTGCTCATGTCGCCCGCCCCGTTCGACGATGCCCGGGAGCGTTACGCCGCCAAATTGCTGGCCACCGTGCTGGGCGACGATTCCGGCAGCCGGCTGTACTGGGAACTGGTCGATCCCGGGCTGGCGGAGCACGCGGGCATGCAGCATGCCGAGTTCGCCGACGCCGGTGCGATGATCACCTTCCTGTGCTGCGCGCCCGACGACGCCGCCGACAACCTTGCGCGGCTTGCCCGGCTGTACCAACGTGCGGGGCAAGACGGCCTGACGGAAATCGAACTGCGGCAAGCGAAGAACAAAGTGTGCTCGCGAGTGGTGCTTACGGGCGAGCGTCCGCGGGGGCGGCTGTTCGCGGTCGGCATCGACTGGCTGTGCCGCAGCGAGTACCGGAGCATCGAGGACGACTTGCAGGCGGTCGACGCCGTCGCGCTCGACGATCTCGGCGACCTGCTGCGCCGCTACCCGCTCCTGCCGACGGCAACCGTCACCATCGGCCCGCTCGAATCGGCCGAGGCGCTGCTGTAGCAAGGCGAACGGCCGGTACGAGGGCTGGTCCCGGGGCGGCCCGTGAGGGGCTACCGGGATGACCGTTCCAAGGGATCGTGCTATACTGGAGGCTGTCATGCCGCAATCGCCGCAAACCATCCTGGCCCTTCGCAACGTGAGCCTCTCGCTGGGCGGCAAGCGGATCCTCGACGACGTGTCGATCGACTTCTGGCAGGGGCATATCCACGCGCTGGTCGGGCCGAACGGGGCCGGAAAGTCGACGCTGGCCAGCCTGATTATGGGTCTAAGCGGTTACACCGGCCACGAAGGCGACGTGCTGTTCGAGGGTCGCTCGGTCAAACCTTTGGGCGTCGACGAGCGCGCACGGCTCGGGATGACGCTCGCCTGGCAGGAGCCGGCCCGCTTCGAGGGCCTGCCCGTCGGAAGCTTCCTCCGCGCCGCCGCCAAAGACCCGAGCGACGCCCGGGCACGCCGCGCCCTGGAGCAAGTAGGGCTCGACCCGGCCGCCTACGTCGATCGCGCGGTCGACCGCACCCTGTCCGGCGGCGAACGCAAACGCATCGAGTTGGCCAGCATCCTCGTGATGGAACCCAAACTGGTGCTCATGGACGAGCCCGACAGCGGAATCGACATCGAGGCGCTCGACCGTATTTTCGAAGCCATGCAACTGCTGCAACGGCAGGGGACCACGGTGGTTACCATCACGCACAGCCTGTCGGTGCTGCGGCAGGCCGAGCACGCGTTCCTATTCTGCTGCGGCCGGCTGGTGAACAAAGGCTCGGTCGACCGTATTGCTCGCTACTTCGAGCAGCGGTGCCACACGTGCGACGACGTCAGCCCGGAGCACATTGCCCTGGAGGAAATGCATGCCGAATGACGACTTGCTGGCGCAGCTCTACCAGTCGATCGGCGTGGCGCCGCACGCCCTGCGCAACCGGCCCGACATCGCCCGCATTGAAGTGCATGCCAATCGCGTGCTGGGCGCGCATCTGGTGCCCGGGCTGGAGGTCGACGCGCAGGAGCGGCCCGACGGCGTCGAAGCCAAAATTCGGGTGACCGAGGGGACGATTCTCGAACATCCCGTCCAGGTGTGCTTCGGCATGATCCCGGAAAGCGGCGTGCAGCACATCGTGCTGGAGATCGACATCGAGCCGCGTGCCCGGGCGGGTGTGGTGGCCCACTGCACGTTCCCGAACGCGCGGAAGGTGCGGCACGAGATGGACGCCGTTATCCGGCTGGGAGAGGACGCGCAGTACGCCTATTTCGAGCGGCACGTTCACGGGCCCGCCGG
The DNA here is from genome assembly GCA_964414315.1 of uncultured Planctomycetaceae bacterium. Lineage (GTDB taxonomy): Bacteria > Planctomycetota > Planctomycetia > Pirellulales > Thermoguttaceae > PWXP01. The sequence goes on from CAYPWB010000446.1 coordinate 3,834, forward strand.
CGGCGTGCTCGTGCTGCCCCGCTCGCGCGTGTTCGTGGGCGCCGGCGCGCGGTTCCAAACCGAGTTCGAGCTGGTTCGGGGCCGTGTCGGGCAAATCGACATCGACCTGGAAGCCCACGGCGAGGCAAACAGTACGACGGAGATCAACGCGCGGCTGTCGGGGATGGCCGACGACCGCATCGCCATTCGCGAGGCGGTTCACCTCGACGGCGAGTACGCCCGCGGCGTGCTCACCTCGCACATCGCCCTGCGCGATGCGGCCCGCGCTGAAATTTTCAACACGCTCACCGCCGGCGCCGCCTTCGCCCGAGGCCACGTCGATTGCAAGGAGATCGTGCAGGACCAGGCCGTGGCGAAGGCCGTGCCCATTGTCGAAGTGAACCATCCGAAGGCCCACGTGACCCACGAAGCCGCCATCGGCAGCGTCGACTCGAAGCAGCTCGAAACGCTCATGGCCCGCGGCCTCAGCGAAGATGAGGCGGTCGACCTGATCATCCAGGGGCTGCTGGGCGGGGCGTCGGCCTTCGCCGCGCCGATGGAAGGCATTCCGACGCTGGAAAGCTGAATGATGATGTGCGCTCCCATTCTCGACGGCATCGACTGGGTCGGCTACGTCGACTTCCATGTTCGCGACTTTCACAGCTACGACACCGCCCGCGGTGCCACGTACAACGCCTACCTGGTGCGCGATGAGAAGACGGCCCTGATCGACACGGTCAAGGCCCCGTTCGCCGAGCACCTGCTGCGGCACGTGGCCGAGCGGATCGACCCGGCCCGGGTCGACTACATCGTATGCAACCACGCCGAGCCCGACCACGCCGGCGCCCTTCCCCGGGTCATGCAGGCCATGCCGCAGGCGAAGCTGGTGTGCGACCGCCGCTGCCGCGATGCGCTGGCCGCGTACTACGACGTGGGCTCGTGGCCGTTCGAGCTGGTGGGCACGGGCGACCGCATTTCCCTGGGCGGCCGCACGCTCGAGTTCCTCGAAACGCCCATGGTCCACTGGCCCGAGTCGATGGCCACCTACGTGCCCGAGGAGAAGCTGCTGTTCTCCATGGATGCGTTCGGGCAGCATTACGCCACGTCGCAGCGGTTCGACGA
>CAYPWB010000447.1:0-4909 GCA_964414315.1 uncultured Planctomycetaceae bacterium
AAATTTGCTCCATCGTGCCGTCGGGCGCACAACACACCTTGCGTTTATGCCAGATAGGGTGGAGTGCCAACGGGGAGTGGCCGTCCGGAGTGTGCCACTGGCTCGGCCAGTGCTTTGTGCCACTGGCTCGGCCGGCGCTTTGTGCCACTGGCTCGGCTGGTGCCAACGGGAGGGTGGACATCGGCCTGTCAAGAAACCGACCGGCCGAGCCTTCGCAACCGTCCAACACAAAGGGGCCCCACGTGCTTCAGGCACTGGCACAGCCAGTGGCACACGAGGTCGTAGCATATCGGACAAAGCGTGTCGTGCAGCCGTGCCGTCCGCTATCACTGGGCAGAACTCCCTCGTTCGGCCAACGGATTTGCACCTGGAAACGGAAGAGCCTGGGAATTTCGATGCCGATGCCCGGTTCAGCAACGGCCCGATTCGGGTAGAATAGGCCGCTGCCGGGCCGGAGGCCTGGAACCATTCCGAATAAACGCATAGCGGCCCCACCCATGTCGACAACCGGCAGCTTTCCCGCGACATTCCGCGTTCGGCAACATTTCGACGCGCCCCGCCTGGACGACGTGCCCGGCGAGGTCGCCCGACAGCTTGCGCGGCTCGACCTTGCCGACCGGGTGCAACCCGGCCAGTCGGTGGCGGTAACCGTGGGCAGCCGGGGTATTGCGAACCTTGCGGAAATCGTCCGGGCCGCCGTCGCGTTCCTCCAAGGGCTGGGCCTGCGGCCCTTCATTGTGCCGGCCATGGGCAGCCACGGCGGAGGGACGGCCGAAGGGCAGCGGGCGCTGATCGAGTCGTACGGCGTGACCGAAGCCGCCGCCGGCTGCCCCATCCGCGCCTCGATGGACACGGTCGTCGTGTGCCGTATGGCCGAGGGCTTTCCCGTCCACTTCGACCGCTTCGCCTTCGAGGCCGACCACGTGCTCGTACTCAACCGCGTGAAGCCGCACACGAACTTCGTGGGCGAAATTGAGAGCGGGCTGATGAAGATGCTGTTGATCGGCCTGGGCAAACGCGAAGGCGCGGCGGTGTACCACGGGGCCATTCTCGACTACAGCTTCGCGCAAATCATCCGCAGCGTCGCCGACGAGGTGCTCCATCGCTGCCGCATTCTGGCCGGACTGGCCATCGTCGAAAACGCGTACGACCAAACGGCCCGCATCGAGGCTGTTCCGCCCGCCGAGTTCGAAGCTCGCGAAAAGGAACTGCTGCTGCTCGCCCGAACCTGGATGGCGCGGCTGCCGTTCGACGACGTCGACGTGCTGCTGATCGACCGCATCGGCAAGAACATCAGCGGCACGGGGCTCGACACGAACGTGGTGGGGCGAAAGTTCAACGACCACCGGGCCGTCGACGGCGAAACGCCCCGCGTGCGGCGCATTTGCCTCCGCGGGCTGACGCCCGAAACGCACGGCAACGCCGTCGGCCTGGGCATGGCCGAATTCTGCCGCACGCGGGTGCTGCGGGAAACCGACCTGGCCGCCACGCGTCTGAACGCCATGGTGGCCAACCACGTTTCGGCGGCCATGCTGCCGATCGACTACGAGAGCGACCGCGCCATGCTAACCGCCGCACTGGGCACGATCGGCCTCCGGCCGCCGCCGGAAGCCCGCGTGCTTTGGATTGCCAGCACGCTCCACCTCGACGAGATGGAATGCGCCGCCGCCTACCTGCCCGAGGCCCACGCCCGCGACACGCTGGAAATTCTCACCCCCACCCGTCCCCTGCCGTTCGACGCCGCCGGCAACCTGCCCGACGACCTCCGGTAAGCGGCCTGTGGGGAAAGAACGGGGGAGATTGTGGGCGGGGAAGAGGGGACATTCCAGTTTTCTGCGAGTCATCAATGTTTCTCTGATGAAGCGCCTTTTCGGGTGCAAGAAGTACAGTGTCTCCTTTGTCTCTCGCTTGACGAGGCGGTACATTACGGCGAGAATGATGCTCGTTGCCCTGCGGAATACGCCGCCCAAACCGCCACGATACCAAAACAATGCGGCGCGGGGCGGCGGGAGAATTAATATGCCGTCGACCAAGGCAGTTTCACCAATCATTACTTCCGGGAGGATGCCATGCTTCGACTGACCGTCGTGTCGCTAGTCCTCTTCATACCGGCATTAGCCGCTTGCGCGGACGATCTTACTGAAGACATCGCCAAGGCGGAAGCCGGTGATTTCGATGCAATGCTCCGCGTTGGTATCGCCTATTTGGGGGATGCGGACCAGGAAAACAACAGCGATGGCATCAAATGGCTAGAAATGTCGAGTGCGGGAGGCAACGTGACCGCCTACTACAATCTTGGGGCAATCTACCAGGATGGCAAGCGGGTAAAGCCGAACACGAGCAAGGCAATAATGTACCTCACAATCGCCGCTGAACTCGGCGAGGTAAGGGCAATGAACCGCCTCGCCGGGATCTACTACATGGGTGAACTCGTTCCCCAGAATGACGTTCTGGCGGTGAAATGGGGACTATGCGCCGCTGGCCTCGGGAATGAGACCGCAAAGAGCAACACTGAGAGAATGCGTTCAGAGGTAAGCGAGCGCTCGGCTGTGCTAGGTGCGAAGGCGGCCGTTGCGTGGGCAAAGCAGCGCCTGGGCAAGCCAGAGAAGTGATACCTGTATTGGAAAGTACACTGCACGAGTGCACACGGCATGAGCGCCGCATCCACCGCGGCCGGGGCGATTACGGGACAAAGAAGGGGCATCACTGGCGCTTGATCAGTGATGTCCCCTTTTCGTCCCGATGCGAAAGAAGCGGCACACGCCGGAGCAACTCATTCTGAAACTCCGGGAAGCGGACACAATGTCGAACGCGAACTGCCGCACCCACCCGCGGCGGTCCACCAATCGCGTGAACACTCCGGCGGCATTGCAGGAGAAGTAGCGCATCCCGGCCAGTTCGTCCGTCTCTTCCACCACGCGGCCCAGCCCGTCGTAGTTCCACGGCCACAGCCGCGCTTCAGCGAATCGTTCCAACGCTCGAAACACCTTCGCTAATCGCTACCCACGGTCCAACGCCAGCTTTCCTCTCGAAACCGAATCGATTCCGCCTTAATGGAAAGCGCCGTGCCTGCCGAGATCCCAGTGTCTGTCAAGTCCACGCATTTCAGGTCCGTGAGCTTATTCAGGTGCAAGAGTTCTCGTTCATCTTGCATATAACACAAGTCCAACGTTAATCGCTCAAGCGATGGACAGTTGCTCACTAGTTGTTGAACAGCCCCCTGATTAAGGTCGCACGATTCAAGAACCAGTACCTTAGTTGAACTGCCCAACAAACGAGATTCTAGCTCAGTTTCCTTGACAGGAAACGTGATACCAACCAAGCCAACTTCCCTTGCACGGTATCGCGTCGCGTTTCCCCGCGGGCTATCGTCCTTCCCATCGCCAGAGCAGTCACCCATGGACACGACACGCGTATCGCGGCCAAGAAACCTCTCGAAGAACTCACGGCTCAAACGGGCGTTCGTCAGAAACCGTACCTCCTCAAGATCGGACTTGTGTCTTGGACTTCCCTTCGGCAGCCTTTCGACGATATCCACGGAAGAGATCCTTAAACTGCGCAGCGTATCGATACTCGCTGCCTGCACCAGAGCAGCATCGCTCACTTTGAGCGGCGCAACGAGTGCCAGCGTACGCAGTTGATTCAGTTGTCCCAGCGATGCAACCTCGTCTCGTCCTACCGATCGCAATATGGAGCCCTTGCCCGTACGCCCGCAGGGTCCGCCGACCCCTAACTCCACATGATAGATACATGGAAGACTATGAAACAGTTTGATATCCGCCAATTCCGGAAATCGTAGCGTGATCTCGCGAAGACTCTGCGGTGATGCAGTAAACGGGCCGGCAATGTGCAGGTCTTCGGCGTTGCACTCCCAAAGTACCAACTCCTTCAGTCCCGGATGATTCAGCACGTGGGGGAAACCGTGTTCGGCCAACAAACAGGCTTGAAGGGACAATGTCTCCAAGGCCGGAAGGCAACGTAGCATTTGTGGGTCAATGAGACATCGTCGCAAGGTCAGACGCCGCAGTTGTTTAAGGCCCGACAGGGCATCCAGGCCAACGACAATGCGGGCGCGGTGGATATCGCCGAGGATCTCAAGGGACTCGAGCGCCGTTTGGCGTCGTATCGCCGCGTAATCGGCGGCAGTCAACTGCTGCCCTGGCCCCACCAACTCAATGCGCAAGTGGCGAGTCTCGCAAGCAGCCAGCAAGGATGATAACACTCCCGAGAGATTGCCTGACATGGCCAGGGTCTCAAGCTCTGCGCTGCCAGACCATCTCCATTGCTCGTCGCCCGAACAATGAAGAAGTCGGACCGACAGATGCTTCAACCCCTTAAACTGAAAAAACTCCGGCCAAAGCGCAGCCTCCAGTTTCGGCGAATTGGCATGCTCTGTGTCGCCATACCGGATCGATCGCAGCGATGGGCAATGGCGCGCCAGAGAACGTATGTCACCGGGGCCAAACGTCGTGCAGCCGATATTGAGTCGCTCCAAATGTTCCAACGAGCCGAGAAACGTCCTTACGCCGGCCTGCTCAACGCGATGCGCACTGACAGCGCGCACAACGTAGCCGCCATCGGACCGCCGGCACTGAAAGCCCCAGCCCTGATCGACGAAACGCTGTAACTCCTCGCCGCGACCTTCGTCGCTCGCGACACCTGTCTGCGATGCGAGAAACGTGGCGAATAAGCCAGCTAAGAAGATAGACATGTCATCTCGTCCCTATATTGGAAAGCAGCGACCTGCTTCGATGGACGGAACCGCTTGCGAGGTTGGATTTCCGAGGCGCGGGGAGGAAACGGGACATCCTACATCTCCAGGCTCTTCCGTGAGCCTCTGTGGTGGGCGCAGAAGGCTCCAGGCCGAGTTGCTGCGCCGCGGCCGCTTGCCAAGCCGGCGTGCCGAGAA
>CAYPWB010000448.1:0-575 GCA_964414315.1 uncultured Planctomycetaceae bacterium
CCTGCCGTTCTTCCCCGAGTACGACTTCGCCCAAAAGGCGATCGCCGAAGGCAAGTTCGGGCGGATGCTGGGCGGGCACTTCAAACGGGTCATCTCCGATCCCACCTGGATCCCCGACTTCTACGACCCCACGACCACCGGTGGGCCGATGCTCGATCTGCACGTGCATGATGCCCATTTCATCCGCCTTGTCTGCGGCATGCCCCGTCAGGTCCGCAGCGTCGGCACCATGCGCGGCGACGTGGCCGAGCGGTTCTCGACCCAATTCCTCTTCGAGGGCCAGGACGCCATGGTCACTGCCATGTGCGGCGTGATCGACCAGCAGGGCCGGCCGTTCACGCACGCGTTCGAGATCTACCTCGAAGGGGCCACGCTCCAATTCGACGACGGCGTGCCGCTGACCGTCTTCGACAAAAACGGTAAGGCCAAACAACCGAAGCTCCCCTCCGGCGACCCGGTCGACGTCTTCGCCCGCGAGCTGGCCGAAGCGACCAAAGCCATCCGCGACAACCGCCCCTCGCCCCGGCTCGCCGGCGAGCTCGCCCGCGACGCCCTCGCCCTCTGCGAGAAGGAGA
>CAYPWB010000448.1:585-1807 GCA_964414315.1 uncultured Planctomycetaceae bacterium
GGTCAAGACCGGGCGAGCGGTGAATGTGTGATGTGGAGAAATCCAGCATCGGGAACGAATAATTACCTTCGTTAACAAGTCGATTCTCGCTATGAACATCTTCGTCGTCCTCGGTCATCAGAATCCCGGCAGTTTCAATCACGCGATTGCCGATACGGTCATCGATGAATTGAAACAGCTCGGCCACGACGTGGTTTTTCATGACCTCTACGCCGAGCAGTTCGATCCGATCCTCCCGCACGAGGAAATCAGCCCGGGGGCGGAGCTTCCGCCGGTCATCAAGCAGCACTGCGACGAGGTGCTCGCGGCGGACGGTTACGTGGTGATCCATCCGAATTGGTGGGCCATGCCGCCGGCGATTCTCAAGGGCTGGATCGATCGCGTCATCCGCCAGGGCACGATGTACGCCTTCGGCCCGACGGGAGTGATCGGCAAGCTCGAAGACCGCCGCGCCCTGGTGCTGACCACCTCGAACACACCCCGCGACGACGAACTGCGGCTGTACGGCGATCCGCTCGAGAACCTTTGGAAAGCCTGTGTCTTCGGATTCATCGGTGTGACGGACTTCAATCGCCGGAATTTCGAGTCGATCGTCATGAGCACGCCGGAGCAACGCACCGCCTGGCTCGACGAGGCACGTCAACTGGTACGGGACCGTTTCCCAAGCTAGGGCTTTGCGACAGCTAAGGGCTCGCGAAGGAATAAACGGCCTTGTTTAGGCGCGGCGAGGACAAGGCTGCGAAGGAAGGCGAAGCAGACATATTGCCTATACGTCGATGCAGCCTGACGGCGCGCAGCCGTAGCCGCAGCCCGTTCAAATCGGCCAGTTATTTATTCGCGGGCCCTAAGGCACCCGGAAGCCGAAGAGCCTGTTACTTTCGACGCGCAAGGACACCGGCCATATCAGGCCGGTTATCGATGTGATGGCAAACCCTGAACCGCAAAGCTGGCACGATGAAACCTACGCGGAGGTTTACGAGGCGGCCTGCGCGATGGTGCGCCATCGGAGGCAATCGGACCCGGCGTTCACGCCCGACGCGCTTCGCAAACTGCTCGACTCGGCCTACGAGCTGATGATCAGCAAGGGCTACGCCGCGACCGGCGTCAGCGAGATCTGCTCGAAGGCCGGCTTCACCCAATCGACGGAACCGCTCATCTCCGGATCCAATTCGCGGATCCGCTCCATCTTCTCGCGGCGGCGGTGAAGCTCCATGAGGAAATC
>CAYPWB010000448.1:1817-4899 GCA_964414315.1 uncultured Planctomycetaceae bacterium
GCCGGCGAGGCCGACGGCTGGCTCGGCAAGACGACGATCCAGTCCATCACGGAGGCCGCCACCATCGCCGCGTACGAGGCCATGCTCCACGAGTGGGAGCAGGAGACGCAACCGTAACCGAGCGCGCAGGCGGCTGAAAAGACAGGCTGGCAGCCTATCCCACGTCGCCCATTGACCCCGCTTCGAGACTGTCCGAAGAGGTTCGGCTCCACGTCCCCTCTCCCTCCGGGAGAGGGGAGTTTTCAGGCAGCCTTACCCCAAACTCTCCGCCGGATCGCAATACTCGTCCACTTCGAGTCGCACGATTTCGCGGCGCCAGCCGGGCTCGTGAACCGGCCAGGCGTCGACGCGACAGCCCGGCGCGGCGGCCGAACAGGGCTGCCCGGTCCGATGTGCGTCGGCCTGGCAGCGCCGTTCGAGCGCGTTGGGCGGCGGGATCGGCCCGGCCAGGTTCCCGCCGCGGAACCCCAGCCGGCCGTGGTCGAAAATGCTTAGGATCACCGGTGGCTCCGCGTCGAGCATGCGGCGGGCGATCAGTTCGTGGCTGGCGGTCGGGTAGCGCCGCTTCAGCGCGGCAAGGTCCCAGTCGGCCGCACGGCCGTCTTCGTGGAACCAGAGCGACGGGAGCAGCAGGCGGGCGGCCAGCCAGTTGGCTACCGCCTCGCGTGCGGCGGGAGCCTCGCGCGGGTCGACGGCCAAACGCGCGAACACCCGGTGCGCGGCATGTTCGCCGATTTCGTGGGCGACGGCCCAGTGTTCGCGTTCCGGACGTGGGTCGGCACGCAGCAGGATGGCCGGTTTCGGCATCCGGCCCGCCCAATCGCGCAGGCGCACGAACCGGGCCCTGCCCCCCTGCCGGTCATCGGGCGCGACGGCGATGCCCAGTTTCGCGGCCAAGGCGAAGGCATCGACGGGCGGTCGTTCGATGCCCGCCTCGCGCAGGAGCGATTCGGCCACCGCATCGATCGCCGCCGCCAGGTCGTCGCGTGTCAATTCGGCCAGCATGGCGTCCTCCGGGAAAGGATACGCCTGTACACTATCGGAAATCGGCCCGGCGTGCAAGCCCCCCCCCGCACGCAGCGGAGAAAACGGGCGGCGGAACCGGCATAACCGGAACAGCCGGCCGGTGTTGCCTCATCGCCACAGTGACCGTTGCCCCGCAGAGTTTGCCTGAGGCGAATTGGCAACGTAGTGTTGCGTGCGGTCACAGCCGTTCGACCGACAGGCGAGACGGGGCCGATTGGCACCCTGCATCGTAAAGGCCCTCGCGGCGGAAGGTCGCTGTTTCCGTTTCGCCCATCGTAAGGCCGATCGTGAGGCCGAATCCGACGCCATCAGGAAAGCACACCATCATGTTCGCGGAACTGGTAGAAAAACCGGAACTGGCACCCGAGCGCGACGAGCAGGGGCCGACCATCCTGATTGTCGACGACGACGACGCCATGACCGACGTGCTCGCGTTACGACTTCAGAAGCAGGGCTTCGAGACGATCACGGTAGCCACGGGGGAGCACGGGCTGGAACGCGCCCGCGTTGATTGTGCTGGACCTCCGCCTGCCCGACGCCGACGGGTTCGAGGTGTGTCAGCAGTTGGCCGACTCGCCCGAAACGTGCGCTATTCCGGTGATCATCCTCAGCGGGTTGGAGGAGCCCGACATTTTGCGCCGCTGCCGCGCGGCCGGCTGCCAGTTCTTCCTTCGCAAGCCGTACGATCCGAACGCCCTGCTGACACTCATCCGGCAGTCGATCGACGACGCCACCCACTGGGACGATCTGCCGTAGCCGCCGCCCGATTTGTTTTAGCGGCGGCGGCGGAAGCCGAGCAGGAGGACGGCCGCAATGCCCAGCAGCACGACACTGGCCGGCTCGGGAACGGCGTACTGACGTACGGCGAAGGTGAAGTTCTCCAGGCCGCCGGCCAAGTTGACCGCCAACTCGAAGGCGCCCGAATCGCCCGGGGCGATCAGGCCGTCCCGGAAGACGATGTGGTTCGGCGCGACCGACTGCATGGGGCCGAAGTCGGGGCTCTCGGAGAAGCCGAACGTCAGGTCGGCTTCGGTCGACGGCCGGAATCGTTCGCCGTCCCAGGAGCCGAGTTGGAACCCGTAGCCGATCCAATCCTGGTCGGTATTGTTCGTTACGAGTTCCGTCAGATTGATCGACGACAGTCCGCCCTCCACCTCGATTTCCATCACCAGCGGCTCCATCTCGGTGGCCGTTGCCTCGACGTTGAGGGTCTCCGCCCCGTCGTAGCTCCAATCGTTCACCGTCCAATTATCGCCATGTTGGCCCGCCAGCGCGATGCCGGCCATGAGCGGGTTGATGACGAAATTGGCGGGCGCTGCAGACCCGGGACCGGACCACGTCAAGCCGGGGTTGTTCCAGTCTGTGGTCAGGTCGAACCAGTCGTTGCCGTTGAAGCTGAAATAGCTGGCCCCAGCGGCGGGCGCTGTCAAGTCCGCCGCGTGGGTTTCGTCGTCAACGCTACGAACATACATCCAAACAGGAACACCGGAGTTCACTTCCACCGGGTCATCAAAAAAGACGGTGTGATAACCGGGGGCAAACGCTTCGGCTGTCTTACTTTCCAACATGTCGTCGACACTGCCGGAAGGATCAAACGATCCGTAAATCCTCACCCGGTACAAGTCCTCGCTCTCCGTTGCCGACCAGAAGCCCACCCCGGTCAGATAACCATCGGAGGTAGGCGTAAACTGATTCAACGCGTAGGGTGCCCCGGACACATAATACACCGGCGCGCTCACCGCAGCGCTCGAGGCCAGGAGAACGAGAACGAAGGAAAACAAAACGGAGTAATGCCACGGCTTCATGTTGCGATTCATAGTTCGACCTATCGACGATGCCAATGCTTCCCCTGCCCTTCGGCGACCCCGGCCAATGAATGGTTCATGGCTTCCTCGCGCCGCGGCGCGAATTGCGAGCCATTCGTAGCGGTCGCTCCTCCTCGTAATCCCTATGTCCGTCATCTTTCGATTATGATTCGTCCCGGGTCGAGTCGCAAGCGAAAACCCGATTGCTCGGCGCCGTCGAGCGTCGGCTTGGGGGCGAGTCCCGTTCTTAA
>CAYPWB010000449.1:0-4892 GCA_964414315.1 uncultured Planctomycetaceae bacterium
TACCCTTTGTCGAGCAAGCCCTTGTAGTTCCGCATGAGCAGGTGGTTGTCGATCTTCTGCACCAGGTCGAAGGCGACGCTCACGGCGATGAGCAGCCCCGTACCGCCGTAGAAGCTGGCCACGGTGAACGAAATGCCCAACTGGCTGGCGATGATGGTCGGAATGATGGCCACCAGCGCCAGGAAGGCCGCCCCCACGTACGTAATGCGCACCATCACCTTCTCCAGGTAGTCGGCCGTGCGTCGGCCGGGCCGATAACCGGGAATGAAGGTGCCGTAGTTTTTCAGGTTGTCGGCCATATCTTTCGGGTTGAAAGTGATGGCCGTCCAGAAGTAGCAGAAGAAGTAAATCAGCGCCACATAGAGCACGTTGTAAATGAACGAATCGCCGCGGCGAAACGCTTCATTCAACGTTTGCAGCGCCGGGAAGCTGTTTGCCAGGTACGTGAAAACGGCCGAGGGAATCAGCAGCAGGCTGCTGGCGAAGATAATGGGCATGACCCCGGCCTGGTTGACCCGCAGGGGCAGGTACTGCCGAGTGCCGCCGTACACGCGTCGGCCGCGAACGTGCTTCGCACTTTGCGTGGGAATGCGCCGCTGACCGAGGGTGATGAACACCACGCCGGCCACGACACCCACGAACAGGGCGGCCAGCACCACGAGCGTTTCCACGCCGATCCCGCTGACCCCGCCGCCAATCTCGATCCCGCCCTCAATCATTGGCGAGAGCAATTCCCAGCCGGCGGCGGGCATGCGGGCGAGGATGCCCGCCATGATCAACAGGCTGATGCCGTTGCCGATGCCGTATTCGTCGATCTGCTCGCCGAGCCACATGAGGAACACGGTGCCGGCGGTCATGGTCAGCACGGCGGTCAATTGCCAGGAAAGCGACAGGGTGCCGTCGGCGCTCAGCACGCTTTCGAGAATGAGGCTGTCACCGCTGCCGACCGTGCTGGCCAGCCAACGGACATAGGCCCAGCTTTGACCGAAACACAACACGACGGTTGCGTATCGGGTGTACTCGTTGATCTTCTTCCGGCCGCTTTCCCCCTCCTTCTGCAGTTTTTCCAGCGGCGGATACACGCTGCCGAGCAGTTGGAAGATAATGGACGCGGAAATATACGGCATGATGCCCAGCCCGAAGATCGTCGCCTGGCTGAGCTGGCTGGCGCTGAAGGTTTGCACCATCTGGATGAAGTCGCCCAGTCCGCCGGGTCCGCCTTCCTGGAAGAACGCCGTCATGGCGTCGCTATCGACGATGGGCAGGGGAATCTGCCATCCGATGCGGTACACCGCCAGCAGGCCGAGCGTCAGCAGAATCTTCTGCCGCAACTCGGGGATGGTGAACATGACGCGGAGTTTTTGCCACATCGTTTCGTAATCCCGGGAAGTACGAGGTGAATGGATGCGATCCTGCCGGGGCTACTGGGCGCCGGATGCCGCCGCGGCGGCGTTCCGCTTACGGCTCCCGGCCTTGTTCTTCACCACGGGCTTCTTGCCGGGAAGGACGACGACCTTGCCGCCCGCCTGCTCGATCTTCGCCTGGGCCGACTTGCTGAACCGGTGCGCGGCCACGGTTACCTGCTTGGTCAGTTCGCCGTCGCCGAGAATCTTCAGCACGTCGTAGCGTCCCTTGGCCAAGCTGTGCGCCTGCAGAGCTTCGGGAGTCACCTCGGCACCGGCTTCGAAGCACTGCTCGATTTGCCCGAGGTTCACCACGGCCACCGACACCGCGAACTGGTTGTGGAACCCGCGCTTCGGCACGCGGCGGACGAGGGGCATTTGGCCGCCTTCGAAGGCGGGGTGCACGGAGTAGCCGGCGCGCGAGCGTGCGCCTTTGTGGCCACGGCCGCACGTCTTTCCATGCCCCGACCCGGTGCCCCGGCCCACGCGTTTCCGCTTCTTGTTCTTCTGAACGCCGCGGTGCACATCATTGAGGTTCATGACAGGGAGACTCCGCGCAGCCGCTCCACCTCGCTTTTCGAGCGTAGGCTCTCAAGCGCACTGATGGTCGCTTTGACCACGTTAATGGGGTTATTGGTTCCGAAGTTCTTGGTGAGGATATCTTTGATCCCACACGCCTCGCACACGGCGCGGACTGCGGCGCCGGCGATGACACCCGTTCCGGGCCGTGCCGGCACCAGCGTAACGCGGGCGGCGCCGAAGTGGCCTTTGACAATATGCGGGATGCTCGTGTTTTCCAGCGCGACGGGCACCAAGCTGCGCCCGCCGTCCTTGACGGCCTTTTCCACCGCCGGGGGTACTTCGTTCGCCTTGCCGTAGCCCCAACCGACGCGGCCTTTGCCGTCGCCCACCACCACCAGGGCCGTGAAGCTGAACCGGCGGCCGCCTTTGACCACCGCTGCGCAGCGGCGGATCTTTACCACCTTGTCGATCAGTTCGCCGTGAGTTGTTTCAGTTGCCATCGAAGGATCGCTATCGATTGGAATGGTGTGGAATGATTCGTTTCCGGCAGGGCGGACGGAGCCCGCCCCGGCGGTTGCATCAGAGTTGGAGCCCGGCGGCGCGGGCGGCGTCGGCCAGGGCGGCGACGCGGCCGTGGTATTTGTATTCGCGCCGGTCCAACGCGACCGCCTGGATGCCCTGCTCCAGGGCGCGCTCGGCCAGCATCTTCCCGACGGCGGCGGCCGCCGTCTTGTTGCCGCCGTAAGGCAACGTGCCGCGAAGGTCCTTGTCGCACGTGCTGGCGGCCGCCAGGGTGCGCCCCCCCGCGTCGTCGATCACCTGGGCGTAAATGTGCTTGTTGCTTCGCACGACGCAAAGCCGCGGCCGAATGGAATGGCGCTTCACCCGATTGCGATTCCGGTACTTCCGGCGCCGACGCTGTAGGTTGAGTCGCTTGTACTGTTTCATCGCTGCACTCGTGAATGCGCCGCCGCGCGGGCGGCTGCTGGACCCTTACCAAACCGGCCGCCCTTGCGGCCCGCCTCCTGGCTATTTCGCCATGGCCTTTCCCTGCTTTCGCCGAACCTGCTCGCCCATGTAACGAATGCCCTTGCCCTTGTACGGCTCGGGTTTGCGTCTTGCGCGAATTTCGGCCGCGAACTGGCTTACCTTCTGCTTGTCGATTCCGCGGAGGACCACATGCTGCTGATCGGGCACGGTCACCTCGACGCCCTCCGGGATGGGCACCTGAAGTTCGTTGGCCAGCCCGACGCGCAACTGGAGCACCTGCCCCTGCAACGACGCCAGGTAACCGACCCCGTGGATCTCCAAACGCCGCTCGTACCCATCGGTCACGCCCACCACCATGTTGCTCACCAGGGCGCGAGTGAGGCCGTGCAATGCCCGGCTCTGACGCTGGTCGTTCTTGCGGGTCACAACGACCTGGCGGGCCGCGTCGTCGAACTCGACCGATACCTCGGGCCGATGCTCCCACTCGAGCCGCCCTTTCGGGCCTTCGACGACGATGTTCCGGCCGTCCAGCGTGACCTTGACGCCGGCCGGGACGGGCACGGGTTTCTTGCCGATTCGCGACATCGTATTGGACCTTCTCGCTTTTGCACAGCGCTCGAGCTGCGCCCTTTGGTTCGTGATTCGTCCGGGTTCAAGCCGGCGGCACCGGCGCCGGGATCGCTAGTTTCTCGCCCCTACCACACTTCGCACAGGACCTCGCCGCCCAGTTTCCGCTGCCGCGCCTCTCGGTCGCTGATCACCCCGCGGCTGGTGCTGATAATGGAAATCCCCAGGCCGCCAAGCACGGGTTTCAGGGTCGTAGCCCCGCTGTACACACGGCGGCCCGGCTTGCTGATCCGCCGAATGGTGCGAATCACCCGCTCGCCGTTCGGCCCGTACTTCAAGTGGATGCGAAGATGGTGGCACGGCGAAGCCTCCAACTCCTCCCAGTCCCAAATGTACCCTTCTCGCTTGAGCACTTCCGCCAAACCACGTTTGACCTTCGACAACGGCATATCGACGTGCGGTCGTTCAATGCGCACGGCGTTGCGGATGCGGGTCAACATGTCGGCGATCGGGTCGGTCATCATGGCGTTATTACTCGTCCTGCTCGGAAAACGTGCTGTTCGATATGGGTTGCCGAGAGCACTTTCTTACCAACTCGCTTTCTTGACTCCGGGAATCAAGCCCTCGTCGGCCAGCTTGCGGAAGCAGATGCGGCAGATGCCGAACTTGCGGTACACGGCGCGCGGCCGGCCACAAAGCCGGCACCGGTGCTCCAAACGCGTCGAATACTTCGGCTTGCGAAACGCCTTGGCGATTTTCGATTTACTGGCCATGGACTTGCATCTTCGGGTTTCAAGTGGTACGCATGGGAACGCCGAAGTCGCGCAGCAGCACGCGGGCTTCGTCGTCGCTGTCGGTGTTGGTTACCAGCGTGATATTCATGCCTTGGGGGCGGGTGAACTTATCCGGGTTCAGTTCCGGGAACACCAACTGTTCGGTAAGCCCCAGACTATAGTTGCCGTGACCGTCGAATGCGTTCGGGTTCAGCCCCCGGAAGTCGCGAACCCGAGGAATGGCGATGGACACCAGCCGGTCGAGGAACTCGTACATCCGCTTGCCGCGCAGGGTCACCTTGCAGCCGATGGCATTTCCTTCGCGCAGTTTGAAGCCGGCGATGGACTTCCGGGCGAGGGTCACGACCGGCTTCTGGCCGGCAATTTGCGACATTGCATCGACCGCCTCGTCGAGGTGCTTTTTGTCTGCCAAGGCGCTGCCGACTCCCATGTTGATAATGATCTTCTTCAGTCGCGGGAGCGACAGCCGGTTCTTCCGGCCGAGTTTTTCCACCAGGCCGGGGAGAATTTCCTTCTCGTACCGAACCTGAAGGCGCGGCGTGGGGATCGGGCCCTGCGGCTTGGCCTTCTTGGCGGCCTTGCCTTGGTCCTTGCCCTTGGCGGCTTTCGGGTCCTT
>CAYPWB010000450.1:0-4882 GCA_964414315.1 uncultured Planctomycetaceae bacterium
GGACAGCATCACTACCGGAAGTCCGGTCGCTCCATGCTGGATTAGCTCACTCATTTCGTCGTCACTCGTCTCTGCTGGTCCATGAGTATCGACGCGGCCAATTCGTCCGCGTCTCGCAGCCCCTGAGAGCGCGTCCAATAGCGCCGCTGATCGGGCTTGATATGCAAGACGGTAGGGACCTTCTCGCCATCGGCGGTTTCGTGCGTGATGAAGATACGCGCAACTCGTCGAAATCCGAGTCCGGAAGTGATTGGCTGGCCATCTCGCGTCCGTGCGGCGAGTTGTTCGCGATAGTATTCCGCAAGTTGCGAACGAAGTTGATCCGTTTGCATGATCTCCTTCTTTAGCAGGCGTCGCCGCCCGGGCCAATCGAGATGGATGGCGACCATCCGCACGGGCAAGCGGGATTGTCCCGGCGCTTCTTCGAACACTGTAGCGCGAACGGAGCGATCTTTTCCAAATGTTGCTCGCAGCGTTCTCACGAAGAAGTCGGCGTACCGAAGTAGGTCGTCGACATTGTCGTCGGCGGAGCGAACAGTAGGCTTTCGCGACGGCTTCTCGGTAGACTTGGATGCTCCCTCACGGTAGCCGAATTCCATAAGGTCGGAAACGAGGGCCTTTTCGACCTCTCGTAGCCTAAGCGCCTCCGCGATTATGGAATCGATATCGTGTGTCGCGATCCCATCGAGGCTTGGCAACTCCGCGGGATGAGGTATCGGCACATTGCGAATATGGCCAGAAAAAGCTTCACCACGGTCATAGGCAAGGCGGCTGGTCAACGCGAGGTAATAGGCGCATACGCTACTGCGAAATGCAAGGCATGCGGCGGCCAGCCAGTCGTCACTTCCGGCAAATTGATGCACGGAAATATAGCTTGCTGTACAGACCACCCCGTCACTCGCCGGATCGACGACCTGCGTTTGAAACCGTCCGACCTCTTGTATAATTGCTTTCTTAATCAGCAGTTGGGGGGCTTTGAAAAACTCTTCCCCCGCAAAGCGGTAGATGAATGGATCGTCGTTCTTCGGCAGCATGTCCGGGTTTAGTACGAGCGCGTCCGGGGCTGGAAACTCGGATGAATCGAGGATTCGCCGCCCAAGTAATTCTGGCGCTCTCCTTGACTTATTGCCTCGCTTGATCCCCTCGCGCGCGACTAGCACTTGACCTTCGTGCGCCGCTCTTTCGCTGCTCGCCTCAAGCCGGCTAAGCGTTGGTTCGCGGCTAAGCCGATCAATCAGGCATGCGTCTCGTCGTTGGCCGAGCAGCAGAATCGTCCAGATTGTTGGCGAGTGGATACCTTCAACAGCTGTGATGTCATGCACATCCTGCCGCTCGATGGCAATAACCGACTCATCTTCTGCCGTATCTAAGGGCTTCGGACAGATATAGGCGAGCGTGTAGTCAGCCTCCGGCTCCTTCGGCTGCAAAGTAACCAAACAAGCGGGCGACTTCACGCCCTTGAAGAGTTGCCAGCGAAGGTGTGCAAAGGAGACCACTTCCTCAATGCGATGCCCGCTGAACAGCCTTCTCCTCAGTTCATCCGACGGCTCGTAGCTTCGCTGGTAGAGCAGCGTGGCGGCGGGCTGTATCATGGAGACCCGGCCATTGGGCCGCGTTATTGCAGCTCCTTTTGCCAAGAATAGAGGACCAGCGTTCTTATCCACTACGCGCCACTCGTGCTTCCTGGCCCATTGACTGGCTGCGGACCTGTTGGTGACCGAACTATCTCGCCACGGCGCGTTGCCAACCACCAGATCCCATTTGCGTTCAACACCACTTTCCGGCGTCGCAAACTCCTCGTGTTGTTCGGAGAAGAAATCGCTCTTGATTAATCGCACGTCGCGGAGCGGAGGAAAGATCGCTCGCTTCCAATAATGCCGGGGATCAATCGCATCGCACAGGGCGAGGCAAAGGCTGAAGGAAGCAACGCGTATCGAGTCCTCGTGATCATCAACGCCGAAGAGGTTCTTTTCCAATAATCCCCGCAAGTCATCGACACGCGGCTCACGCCCTGGATTCGCATTCTTCCATCGCTGCACAAGCCGCTGAAACGCCTTGACCAAAAAGATGCCAGACCCGCAGCAGGGATCAAGGACATTCAAGTCCCACTCAGTTCCTCCCCATGGCAGCACGCCGTCAAGAACAAAGTCGACGAGATGGGGCGGCGTGTAGTAGGCGCTCAAATCCTTTTGGTCTTCGTTAAGAAACTCCTCGTAGACGCTGCTGATGAACTCAAGCGGCAGCGTGTCGAACGAGTAGAGCGGCCACAACGATCGCTGCCGGGAGTCCAATTCCATATCACCGGTGACAAACGAGGCGAGCAGCCGCAGGTGCTGCCTCTCGTCAACCTGTTTTTTTTCTTGCTTCCACTCAACTTCCCGTTCTTCGGGTGTGGCGCCCTTGCCCGGAAACAGATCGCCGTTGAATTTGTCATTTAGCCAGCGAAATAGTGCGTAGGTTTCTTCCTTGTCGAGTAATATGCGCTGCAAAGCGTCATCATGCTGATACTGTTCTTTCAAGTAGTCATCGAAACGGCCGTCGAGAATTGATTGGGTGATGGCGGGACGACCATCACTGTCGGTACGCTGAAACAGGAACTGTGTAAAGATAAGACGCGCCAGAAGCGCATGACATACACCTCGCGGGAGACTCCTCGTGAGCAGCTCTTTGCGAACGGCGCGAAGATTTCGAACGAGCATTGCGTCGGCTCGCTCGTTCTTCTTGAACTTTCGTGGATGCTGCTGGAGAAACGCGCCGCTAACCAAGTTTACCCAATGTATCGCCTGCGCCGCTTCGCTCTGCAATACGCTAGCCGCCGACGTTCCAGGGCTGCGCCCAATCGGTTCCACCACCCGCAGATCGCGAAGTCGCCGCGTCGCTCTCGGCGCCAAGGCACACGACCATGACTGGATGCGGGTCGGTTCGAATGTTACAAGCAACGCCGACCGGGAGAGGTTCCAACACAGCCGCTGCGTCTCGCGCAAGACCTCGTCGGAAACATGATCCGAAAACTGCACGACGACCGCCAAAGGGGGTTCCGCCGTATCAGCAAGTGAATTGGCGCAAAGTACGCCTGTTTGGATGTCACGCAAATCGACGAACTTCCGGCAGAGAGAGTTGCCAACCTTGTGCCTGACTGATTGCGCGAAGTGGCTCGGCCCGCCACCGGAGGGGGAGACAACTTCCACGGCACTCGGCCACCCAAGTTGTCGCGATGCTTCGTCGAGCCACATCCCCTTGCCTCACAATGGGTTCCGGTCAGGCAACCGCCCTTATTGGCCAAGTATTATACCGTATTGTAGCGGCCAAGATTAGGCCGGCTCTTCGAGATGCCAAGCTGGCTCGCCAAGGACTGGCCGCCTGCTCGTTCTCGGATTTATGCCCCCTGAATAGCGGGCCCCGGTTGCCTCGGCCACATCGACCGAAGCGGGACTGCCTCCAAGGCGAGAATGCCAATGCCCGTCCCGGCAAATAGCCGCCTGGAGATTCGAAGCCTCTTAGCTTAGTTGACGATACCCTGTTTGACCGCCGCCAACAACTGCGTCCGAGACTCGGGGCGTCGGAGTCTCTTCGCAGTCGTGGCAATCCCGGGAATCGAGCCGTCCACGGCCACCAGGATCGTCGTTCGCCATCGTCGACGACTCGGCACACCTTCAACCATATCTGCCGCCTGCGGGCCTCCTGGGGACTCTCGTTGGACATGATGCCCTCCGAGGTATGCCCGGCCTTTATCCCCCAAAACCACTCGGAACCCGCTCCACCACTTCGCGATGCACGACGCTTCCGCGCCTTGGCACCACTCGCGGCACTGCCCGGCCTGGTCCCGTCCACACTAACGTCATGTGCGGGCGGCGGTAGTGGGGGGCCACTTCGATCTGTCGGCCGACGTTCCAGCCGATCTTTCCGCGGCGATGGGCCTTGTCGATGTATTTTTGTGCGTCCGTGTCGGCGAATCGTGCCCGGTCCTCCGAGACTACGTCCGGCAAACAGGTCATGGGTCACCTCGGCTTCACCTTCCTGCCCTGACACTTCTCTTCCACCCACTCCTGAAGCTGCTTGAGGGCCACGGCCAAGCCCGAATCGCCGATGATCCGAGCCGCGTCGCGCAAGTCGCCGAGGGTGTCGTGGATCAAGGCATACTTCTCGCGCACCGAACCTCGGACCGCCATTGACTCGGGCAGCCGACGAATACGCCATCGCTTTCGGCCATAGTCCCCTACGGTCTCGGCCATTTCAAAGCCGCTGGTTTGCAGGAAGATCAGATCACGCCGGACAGTTTTCTCAGACATCCCCGATAGGGCAACCAGTTCCTTGACCGTATACCCCTTCGGCGAGCAGGTCAACAGTTTCAAGATCCGCCATTGTCGGACAAGCGGGTGTTGCGCCTTACCGTCCTGGGAACGAACAGGAGCAGTAAGGAGCGGGAGGCTGGTGTGATGTTCGGCGGCATCGCCGTTGGTATTGTGATGCGTAGTCATTGCGAAATTGTCGTGTGGTGTCGCGTATTCGGGCGGTTGCTAGGTCTGTCCACAATGGGAGCACACCGGTTGATCGGTCTCGCTTGGGTCGAGATCCCATTCGCCAGTTCGTCGCGCGATGGATGGTCGTTGCGTGGTCGGTCGATCATGTCAGGTTCAGCCGCTGGGCGACGTCTTCATAGCCCGGGTCCTCGGCGTATACCTTGCCCAGCTCGCTGCGTGCGCGGGTCGATCGGCCGAGGGCGTCGTAAACCAAGGCTCGCTGATAGCGGATCGCGCGGAGCAGCTCATCGGATCGGTCCTTCTTGCGACGCAGCGCGGCGGTCAGTGTATCGCGGGCGGCAGTGAACAGGCCGAGCCGATGCAAGGCTATCCCCTTGTAGAGCAGCAGGGCGGCGTGCAAT
>CAYPWB010000451.1:0-4847 GCA_964414315.1 uncultured Planctomycetaceae bacterium
CGCACTTCCGACCGCCGGAAGGTATCCTAAGTCCAGGATTCGGCAAGGTTTAAGTTGAGTGGGCGATACTGGACTCGAACCAGTGACCCCTAGCTTGTCGAGCTAGTGCTCTAACCAACTGAGCTAATCGCCCCAAAAAACGGCTTACGACGGGCTGTGTCTCGTCTCTTCGCCGAACGCTGGAGACACGAAGTCCGCGTGACCGACTACTCAAACAGTGTGCCACGCGATTCGATGCAGGTCAAGGGCCTTCAGGGCGAATTGTCTGGCTAAAGCCGGCCTTCTGGGACACAGCAGCATGCCGCAGACCACGCAATCCTCCCATCTTTCCTGCCGTGTGCATCCCATTTCTTGAGGCAGTCGTCGATTCGTCTCGCTTCGGGTGGCAAGGTGGGGGGTATCGATCAAAATTTGGGGGTACCGTCGCACACGTCGGCCGCGGGGTCGGAAAACGGCCGGGCTACTCCGAACCGCGATTGCCCCCAACGGCACGCCGGCCCTATACTGGTGCCGCAAAGCAGGAAGGCCCGCAGGATGCGTTCATGAAAAGGGTTGTAAACCGGGAGATTGTCGGGTGGGCGATGTTCGATTTCGCCAACCAGGCGTATACCCTTCTGATCATCACGGTGGTGTTCCCCGTCCTGTTCACCCAGGTAATCGTGGGCAATTCGCAGCACGATTATCGGTTGGGCAACCTGCTTTGGAGTGTGGCGTTGGCGGTAAGTTATCTGGCGGTGGTGGTAGCGGGGCCCGTATGCGGCGCGATCATCGATTTTTCCGCTGCGCGGAAGCGATTCCTGTTCGCAAGTTACCTATTCACCGTGGTTACCACGGCCATGCTTTACTTCGTGGCGCCGGGCTATGTGGCGCTGGGCATGGTGCTCATCATCCTTTCCAATTTCGGTTATGCGATCGGCGAATCGTTCATCGCCAGTTTCCTGCCCGACCTCGGCCCGCCGGAATCGCTCGGCTGGATTTCCGGTTTCGGCTGGGCGTTGGGATATGTGGGAGGGCTTGTGTCCACCGCCTTTGCCCTGCTGTTCTTGGGGGAAGTGAGCGCGGAGAACTTTCGCAACGTGCGTTGGGTAGGACCCTTTGCCGCGGGGTTCTTCCTGGTGGCCGCCATTCCAACGTTTCTGTGGTTGAAGGAGCGAGGACGCCACCGGCGTCTGGCTCGACCTGTCGGCTACCTGGTCGTCGGCGCTCACCGGGTGCGGGCAACCGTCTCGGCGATGGGTACCCATCGCGACTTGGCCTACCTGCTCGGTTCGCTATTCTTCGCCATGGCCGGCATCTACATCGTCATTGCATTCACCTTCATTTACGGCTCGCAGGTGGTGCGATGGGATGAACGAACACGTGTGATGATGTTCATCGTAGTGCAGATTACGGCCGCGGCCGGCGCGCTGGGGTTTGGTTTCTTTCAGGACCGAGTCGGTGCGAAGCGAACCTATCAGGCAACGTTACTGCTTTGGTGTCTGGCCATCCTATTGATTTATGCAACGCCCGGTATTGCCGCCCGACTCGATTCGCAGCACGGGTTGCCGGTCGAAGCGCAACATGTATTCCTCGTGGTGGGGTGCCTGGCAGGCGCTTGCCTGGGCGGCACGCAATCGGCCGGACGGACACTGGTGGGCCTTTTCGCCCCGAAACTCAAGGCCGCCGAGTTCTTCGGGTTTTGGGGGCTCTCTTCCAAGCTGGCGGCGATAACCGGTCTGCTGGGCATTGGCCTGCTTCAGGCCTGGGTGGGGCTCCACAGCGCGATCCTGCTGTGCATGCTATTGTTTGCCGTCGCGTTGCTCGCCGGGTTTCCAATCAACGAGGTTCGAGGACGCGCCGCTGCCTCGCGGCAGAAGGCGGTCCGATAGCACCGTCCGGGCGGTGAACGGGTGCCCAACAAGCCCGTGTTTCAGAGCGATGAGTACGATGGGCAGGGCCTCAGCCGAGCGGATGTCAGCGTAGCCCGAGGACGGCGGAGTACGCGGACCTGAGGCGCTGTCGACCCCAAGAACGTGGGGATAATGGCTTGCGACTTCACATAATCCCGTACTACGCAGAATGCGATGCGGCCACCATGAACCGGTACCGGCGTAACGCAGCCGACTTGGCCCCGCCCGCGGACGTCGACATACCCGTGGTCATCGGCGTGTCTCACTTCGGCGCACTCGAACGCGCATGCTCCACACGGATCTGGTGAATTGCGCGGTTCGGGTACGCGGTTCACAGTAGCTTTCCGGTCCTCCTGGACACGGCAAGGCCTGCCGGTTAGGATAACTTGGGAGGGATGCGGGGCCGCATCGGTCCTGGTTTGACTTGCACTCGTATTTTCCGGCCGCACGCTTCGCGGCCACGTCTATGAAAAGCGACCAGACTCGCCGGCGAATCGCCTCGGAGGCGGCGCGGCTGATGTTCCACCGGGGGGAAGATGCGTTCTTCCGTGCGCGCATGAAAGCGGCACGGCGCGTGCTTGGCGACGAACCGCGCCGGCGCGACCTCCCCTCCGACCGCGAGATCGGCGACTGCATTCAGTCCTTGGCCGAGTTGCAGGGGGGCGAATGTCGCACGGCCCGCCCGGCAATCGCGGGCGCCGCCGAGGAGCCCGAAGGCGGTTTGCGTCCCGACCGGTTCCACGTATACCAGTGGCTTCTGCTGCCGCTTGAGAAGGTTGCGGCAAGCGCGGAGCGCCACCCCGAGGGCGATCTGCTGTACCACAGCCTGCAGGTGTTCGAACTGGCGCGAAACGAGCGGCCTTACGACGAGGAATTCCTGCTGGCGGCCCTGCTGCACGACGTGGGCAAGGCGATCGACCGCCGCGAGCACGCCGCCGCCGCGCTGGCGGCGTTGGAAGGCTTCATCACGCCCCGAACCGCCTGGCTTATCGAGCACCACAGCGAGGCACAAGCGCACTTCGACGGCACGCTGGGCATGCGCAGCCGCCGTCGGCTGGCCGCGTCCGACGATTACGAGGAACTTCTGCTGCTGGCCGAATGCGACCGTGCCGGCCGCGCCCGGGGGGTCCCTGTTCTCGACGTGCCCGAGGCGTTAGACTATCTACGCCGTTTGGCCGCCGAATGCGGTTAGCCTGTGGCGGTGTTCGGCTCGCCCTGCTGGTGTCCACGCTTTAGCGTGTACAGCGCATCCCACACGAGGTCAAGCACGCTGAAGCGTGAACTCCAACGGCGGCAGCCGCCCCGTGGCTTTGCGAGGAGCAATCCGGACTGCCGTAGCAGGAAGCGGGAGGTGCAAGTACCCGCCCGCCTCCGCTGCCATCGAAAAGGAGAGTTCTCATGTACGAGGAGCGTATCGCGGAGAAACTTGCCCTCGACGGCGGGCCGAAGGCCGTTACCAACACCCTGACCGGCTGGCCTTGCTTCGACGAGCAAGCCATCCAGGCGGTCGAGGAGGTGCTGCGCACGGGGAAGGTGAACTACTGGACCGGGCCGAAGGGCATGGAGTTCGAGAAGCGGTTCGCCGAGTGGCAAGGGAGCCGGTACGGCGTCAGCGTGGCCACCGGCACGGCGGCGCTGCACGTGGCGCTTTCGGCGTTGGGCATCGGGCCGGGCGACGAGGTGATCGTGCCCAGCTACACGTTCATCGCCAGCAGCTTCTCGATAGTGCAGGCCGGGGCGGTGCCCCGGTTTGCCGACGTGAACCTGGAGGACCACTGCATCAGCGTCGAGTCGGCCGAGAAGCTCATCACGCCCCGCACCAAGGCCATCATGCCGGTCCACCTGTACGGCAACGTGTGCGATATGGACCCCATCCTCGAACTGGCACGCAAGCACAACCTGTACGTGGTTGAGGACAACGCCGAGGCGTACGGCGGCGAGTACAAGGGGAGGAAGACGGGCACACTCGGGCATATTGCCGGGTGCAGCTTCTGCCAGAACAAGACGTTCACCACCGGCGGCGAAGGGGGTATGGTCACCACCGACGACGAGGACCTCGCCTGGGAAGCCCGCAGCTTCCGCGACCACGGCTACGACGTGCGCGAGCGGATGAACCTGCTGGCCCTGGAGCAAAAGCTCCCTTACATCCACAACCGGGTGGGCTTCAACTACCGGATGACCGAAATGCAGTCGGCCATCGGGCTGGCCGAGTTGGACCGGCTCGACTCGTGGAACCTGCCCGCCCGGCACCGCAACGCGCACATCCTCATGGACGCCCTCGGCAGCCTGAAGCAGGTGAAGTACATGCCCATCGACACCGACGAGCGCCGCAACGGCTGGTTCGTATGCGCGTTTTCGCTCGATATCGACAACATGGGCTGCGACATCGCCCAGTTCGTCAGCGCGGCCGGCGCCGAAGGGGCGCCCTGCTGGAAGGTGTTCTGGCCGCAGTGCCACACCGAGCGGGCGTTCCAGGAGCGGCATGCCTTCGGCAACTCCGGCTTTCCGTTCAATTCCGAGGAATACGCCGACCCCGAGTCGGTCGACTACCGGAAGGTCGAAGTGCCCAACGCGGTCTGGCACGAAAGACACACGTTCACGTGCTTCGCCTTCCCAACCTTCACCGAGGACGACATGCAGCAGATTGCCGCCGCGCTGGTGAAGGTGATCAAGGCGTACTCGTAAGCGTTCACGGGGACTGTCCCAATTTTCGGGGCGCAGCCAAGCGAGAATTGCACAGTCCCCTTCGGCCGCACCCGATATCCGAGGAGAGACGCACATGGCAGACAGGAACGTGGCATTTGGCGTGATCGGCGCGGGCGGCATCGCGCGCCGCAAGACGATTCCCGGCATGCTCAAGGCGAAGAACTGCCGGCTGGCGGCCGTGATGGACCCGGTGGGGGTCGAGGACATCGCCGCGCAGTTCAAGGTGCCCGCAGCCTACACGACCGAGAAAGA
>CAYPWB010000452.1:0-4831 GCA_964414315.1 uncultured Planctomycetaceae bacterium
GCGCCGTGCTCGCCACGCGAGCCCCGCCGTGTTTCCGTCAGGTTGGGTGATGGGAGCGTCGCTCGACCCACCCTGCCTGTGGTTCATGCCCCCCGTCGCCGCCGTCCGCCCAGCAACAGAAACATCCCGACCAGTGCCAGCACAGCCGCCGACGGCTCCGGTACGGCGAACTGGGCATGGGCGAGAATCTGTTCGGTCGAAAGGGCCTGGTTGTACAGGGCGACGCTATCGACCAGACCATGGAAGTGATACAGCCCTGAGCCGGCCCCCCCCTGATCATCGTGGAAACGCGTGTCGTTGTCCATCGCGCCAATGGCGATTTTGCCAACGTGTTCGGCCATGGCATCTCGTGAATCGGTAAGGCTATCGAACTCCTCGCCGTTGAGGTAGCCGGCAAAAATATCGTTGTCGGAATCGAACACCAGAGCCGCATGATACGGGGTGAACGGGTCGACCTCGGTGCTCAGGAAGTCGCTGTAGGTGGTGCCGCGCCAGGCGCCCACGTACAACTCGCCCTCGTCGAGGTACACGTTGAACCCGTTGCCGTTGCCGCCCTCTTCGAACAAGATTTGGCGGCTGTCGACGTCGCGGGCGCTGAACACCAGTTCGATCGTGCGCAGCGCGTGCGTCGAGGTATTGATTGCGTCGTTGTTCGGGATGGCGATCATGCCGTCTTCGCCGTTGAAGTACGAGGCGGGTCCGGTTCGGTCGACCACCAGGCCTCGAACGCTTTCCACACTGGCGCCGGGCGTTCCCTGCACGGCGCTGCCCAGCCCGTCGGCGGTCAAATACGGCGTGGCCACATTGATGCCGCCCGTGTAGAAGAAGGCGATCGGATCGTCGGCCAGCACGGCGTTGCCGTAGGCGCCGTGGTCGGGCAGGTTGCCCGTGGCCGCAATGTAGTGTGCCTGCACCTGCTCGACCGACAGCGCGCCGACCGTACTGCCCGAGTTGTCGCTGTAATGGGCCACCTCGTCGATCACCCCGGCGAAGGCGTTCTGTTCGCCGCCCTGCTTGCCGTCGTGGTAGAAGTATTCGGTATTGGCGGTAGCGCCGACGCGGGCGGGGCCGTGGGCATGCAGTCGCGCAATCCCGCCGATGTGCCCGAACGGCACCCCGTCGAGATACCCGGACATCGTGCCGTTGTGGTCGTTCCTCCCCTCGAACACCAGGGCGGTATGGTGCGTTTGGCCGGCGGTCACTTGGCCGGTTGAAACGAACTTCTCGTCGCCCTCGGCGCCCCACCGCTGCTCGGCGTCGTTCCAACCCTGGGCGTACAGCCGGCCGCCGTCGAGGTACAGATTCAATCCCCGCGTCGCGCCGCCCTGCACCCAAAGCACCTGGCGGTCGTCGGTGTCGTCGGCCTGGAACAGGAGTTCCACCGTCTTGGCTTCGTAGAATTGCCCGCCGCCCAGGCGGTTGAGGATCGTATTGTCGGCCACGTCGATCCGCTGGTCCGTGCCGTCGAACCGGACGGCCGAGTCGGTACTGCCGGCAACGAGGCCGGGCTCCCCGAGCGCCGGCGTGTTTGTGTATGCGCCGTCCGCATCGCTGCCCAGGCTGCCCACATTGGTGGCTACCGAGCCGGAGCTTTCGCCCAGCCGCCAGTATCCGGCGGGGGTTTTCGCCGAAACGAGATACCTGTGAAGATCGTCCGGCGTAGCGGCCGTCACCGCGTCGAAGTTGGCCTGGACTTCGTCGGCCGTGAGGACGCGGTTGTTGTAAACGCGGAAGATGGCAACCTGGCCGTCGAAGCTTTCCGTGTTCTGTTGGCCCCCTCCCAGGCCGCCGGTATTCGCCGCGCCCCGGGTACCTATGCCGGCCGGATCGCCGCCGGACCACGTGCCCGAATCAGCAGTGCCATCGCCGACGCTTTGGCCATTGACAAACAATTCCATCGCGCCGCTGGACACATCGAACGTGCCCACGGCCTGAATGAACTCGCCGGCCGAACCGGAGATGTCGGAATCGACGGCGCCGCCGCCGGGCACCTTGCGAAGCCGCAGTTCGTCGTCGGCAACGAAGAAGCCGAACCCTGTGCCGCCGCCGTCCTCGAAGAGGATTTGCCCGTTGTTCGGGGCGGGCGTCAAGTCGTCCGGCTTGAACCAAATCTCCATGCTCACGTTCTGGTTCGACCAATCGCCCGGGGCGTTTTGAAACGAGCGATCCTGGGTTGTGCCTGTCGTGCTTAGCAATGCACCGCCGTCGTTGCCGGTGAACCCGCCGGGAAAATCATACGCGGCGGTAATGCCGGGCAGTCCGCCGGCCGCACTCGTCCAGGAAACACCATTGGCCGTATCGAGCCGGAGGTCGAGACCGCTCGGGTTGTTCGGAACGGCATCGGGCCAGCGGTCGCTTTGCGGATCCTGCGTAAACAGGCTCGCGTCGACATTGAAGCCGAAGCCCGGGGTAACAGCATCGTAGTAAACCGGCAGCACCACCGCGTAGGACGACGTGGTCAGGGCGGCAAAGCCAACGATCACCGCTGCCCCAAGAACGCCCGTCCTACGGCGACCAGCGGCACGAGGCAGTATTGTGCCAATCGAGACAAGAGCGCGCAGAAGAGCCGTCATGGTATGATCCCCTTTCGATGGAAAAGTGGAATGAAAAGTCTGCTCCCTAACGGATTCCAATCGACGTACCCCCGATTCTAGCAGGTGCACACACCGGCTGCAAATCCTGGAAAGGTGTTTTCCTCACCTTTCCCGGGGGGACTGCCTTCGGCCGACAAGCGGCACAGCCCGCCCGACGCCTTCACTTTCGAGTCCGCGACATGGCTCAGCACGTCGGCGGACGGCACGACGGAGCGTGCCTGCTACTATCTGCAAACGCTCGCCGCCAAGGGACTGGTCATCCCCCGACGTTCACCACCTGCCCGCTTTGGCGATGGCCCAGGTTACGCCACACGGTAGCGTCGACCGAGTAGCTGAAGTTCCGCACCGAGCCGTCGCCCATGGCCATGTTCAGCCCCCCGGGATGGGCCGAGCCGAAAATGTAGCAGTTCGTTGGGCCAGGCTGGTCTTGCCGCGGCCGGGCGTGCGTTTGGCGGCTCACGTCCTGGTCGAACCCGATGAACATCGGCTGCGCGTCGCCCGGGGCCTGCCAGGTGGCATAATTGTCGGGGCTGACGCTCTTCTCGCCGAACATCAGCGTGTTGCTCGTGCCGTCGCGCACCTGGGCGAAGTCGATTTCGCGGCGCAGGCACACCACGCCGGTGCAGTTCATCGGACCCGCCGGCCAGTTGAATGAACTTTCCGCGGCAATCGTGCTCGGGCCGGGGGTGGTGCCCGGCCACGAATGGCCGCCGCACGCGGCGTAGTCGGCCTTGGCCACCGTGTCGATCCGGTCGCAACGCACGCCGTCGATGCCGGGGTTGTGGGGCCGGTTCGATTCGGCCGTGCTCGGGTTGTGCGGGTAAATGCGGGGCCGGCGGCGGCTGGGGCAGTTCATCACCGCCAGCGGCGTGGTGGCAAGTTGTTCGGCGGCCGCTTTCTTTTCCGACGCGCTACGGCCCGCTCCCAGCCCGTGCAACGCATCCTGCTCGATGTACGGCAGTATGCTGTACACCCAACCGCCCGGCTGCCGGCTGCCGAAGCCGCGATCGGGATCGCCCACCCAACGATACCCCCAGCCGCCGGCGGGCAGGTATCCGTGGGCCTCGTGATGGCTGTGGGCGGCCAGGGCGAGTTGCTTCAGGTGATTGCTGCACTGCAACCGCCGCGCCGCCTCCCGCGCCGCCTGCACCGCCGGCAGCAGCAGCGAGATCAAGATGCCGATGATCGTGATGACCACCAGCAGTTCGACGAGTGTAAATGCGGTTTTGGGATGTTGGATGTTGGATTTTGGATTGAAAGCAGCCATCGGTTCTTCCATAAATTGACGCGGCGTATCATCCGACATAACGTGCTGCGCAGGCTACCGCCGCCGGCGCCTTCCGAGCAGCAATACGACGCCCAGCAGCGCGAGCATGGCCGCGGACGGTTCCGGCACGCCGATGAGGTAGTGGTTCCAAACTTGGGCAGCGCTGAGCGGATCGTTGTACAGGGCCACCTCGTCGATCAGGCCGCTGAAGTAGTGGGGGTCCTCGGTCCTGCCGTCGTGGAACCGCGTGTTGCCCACTACCGCAGCGATGGCGGCGTCATCGGTGTGGCGCGGCAAAGTGCCGAAGCCGCCGATGTCGTCGGCCGCAAGCGTCATGAACGGTTCCCCGTCGAGGTAGCCGACCATGCCCTGGAAGCCGTCGACGTCGGTTTCGTTGTCGTACACCAGGGCCACGTGGTACCGGCGGTCGGCCTCGATGGCGGTATCGAGCCACGCGCCCCAGTCGTCTCCATCGCCGGCCCAGCCGCCCATGTACAGGTTGCCGTCGCCAATGTATAGGTCTAGCCCGTTCGTGCCGCCGCCCTGCTCATACAGCACTTGACGCCCTTCAGTGTCGTCGGCGCGGAACCACAGTTCCACTGTCTTCGCATCATAGCCGGCGTCGTCGGTGTTGATTTTCGCATTGTCCGGAATGGTGATCATACTGGCCCCGTCGAAGTACGCCGCGCCGTTGGGGTCGAAGGCAACGAGCCCGGCGTCGCTGCGGCCCACGCCGGCCGTGTAGGTGCCGTCCACCGCGCGGCCGATGCCGTCGCCGTAGAGCGGGGTGGCCACGTTGCCGGCCGTGTTGGTGGTCTTCTCGCCGAGCCGCCAGTAGGCGATCGGGTTGTCGTCGAGCACGGCGTTCATGTACGGCTGAATGGAGGCGAATCGTGCGGCGACGTCGCCGGCCGTGGGCGCCTCGTTGTACACGAGCACCTCGTCCATGGTGCCGTGGAACCAGTGGCCG
>CAYPWB010000453.1:0-4829 GCA_964414315.1 uncultured Planctomycetaceae bacterium
GACGGAGCGTGCCTGCTACTTTGTCGGGCTTCGCACCCAGAAACGGAAGCCCCAAAGTTTGCTTGCAACGTCTGCGGCCGGTTGCTATGATCCACAGGTCGAATCGAGGGTCCTGTTTGTGTTTGGGAGATGTGCGATGCGCGCCGGTCGAGTTGGGGTTTTGGTGTTCGTGTTCGGGGGATGGCTCGCCTTGGCAGGGGGGGGCGGCTGCGGGCGAGGGCCCGATTTGCCGCCCACGGCGCAGGTTTCCGGCACGGTGACGCTCGACGGCACGCCGCTGCCGCGGGGAACCGTGCAATTCGTGCCCGACGCAAGCCAGGGTACCCAGGGCCCGCCGGCGGTGGGCAACATCGGGCCCGACGGCCGCTACACGCTCCAAACGGCCGGCGTTCGCGGGGCCCTGGTGGGGCATCACCGGGTTCGCATCGAGGCCCGGGCTGAACCCAAAAACGAAATGGATACGTTGCCTCCGTCGCTCATCCCCGAACGGTACAACAGCGAGCAGACCTCGGGCCTGACGGTGGAGGTGACTGCGGAGGGACCGAACGAACACGACCTCGAACTGACGTCGGGCTGAGCCACGCGCGTCGCATGCCGAGCCGTTGCCTATCTTGGAGGTTTCGTTATGCGTTTTCCTGTCCGTGTCGAGTCCATCCGTCGGGGGCGGCCCGCAAGCTACCCGCTGCCACCCGGCCGCGGCTTTACCCTGGTCGAGTTACTGGTGGTCATCGCCATCATCGGCATCTTGATCGCGCTGCTGCTTCCGGCGGTGCAAAGTGCGCGCGAGGCGGCGCGGCGGTTGCAATGCTCGAACAACCTGAAGCAAATGGGCCTTGCCCTACTCAACTACGAAAGCACGCACAAAGTGTTCCCGCCGCAGGAAATCCACGGCGGAACCTGGATGCCGAACTACCGCAACGTGTACGGCCGCCAGCACTGCGACTGGGAAGGCTCGATCGGCATGTGGTGCAACCTGATCTTCCCCTTCCTGGAACAGCAACCGGTATACGACCGGATCAACTTCGAGGCGGTCCCCCAGTACAGCGACCCGGTGAACGTCGAAATCATGAACATGGAGTTCCCCTTTCTGATGTGTCCGAGCGATCCGTACCGCGGGCTGACCACCGTGTGGGGCGGGGGGGACCGCCGGGCCCGCATCATGCATTACTACGCGGTGAACGGCACCGGTGAAAGCCGCTTCCATTCCGATCAGGTGTCGGGCATCGGCTCGTACATGCACTGCGATATGGGCAACGGCGTCTTCTACAACGACTCGAAGACGCGCATTGCCGACATCACCGACGGCACCAGCAATACGGCCATGGTGGCCGAGGTGTGGGGCCGCAAGTACAAGAATCACGGGGCGCCCCCCTCGAGTTCGCCCGAGTACCGCGGCGGCGAGTCGAGCCGGGGTATGAACCTGCACACGGCCGTCTACTTCACCTACACGCCGAACAGTTACCGCAACATGCCCTGGTACGTCAACAGTTTCCATCCCGGCGGCGCGCAAAGCGTCTTCGCCGACGGCTCGGTGCGGTTCCTCTCCGACACGATCGACCTCGATACCTTCAAGGCCGTATCTACCATTAGCCGCGGTGAATTGGTGGACGGCTCCAAACTGCCGTAATCCAAACGCCGCACTACAGCCGGTCGGCATACCGCTCGCGGAACGCGGCCAGTTGCCGCTCGGTGCCGTCGCCGAGGTCCTGCTTGCGGAGGTGCTCGTACGCCCGGCGGGCGATGAAGAAGTTCTCGTGCCCGAGCAGCCGGGCGATGTTGGCCTCGACCTCCGCTGAGCACTCCCGCTTTTCCAGCAGCAGAAGAATGCGGTGCACCTGGAAATAGGGCAGGTGCTCCAGCACGCCGGACAAACTTTCCAGCGTTTCCATGGGAAGGTCCGGCTGCGAGGCCAGGTACTCCAGCAGCGGGCGGCTCGTGTGGTCGTCGAGCCGGCGAAACGAGGCGACCAGCCGCTCGTGCAGCCGATGCTCGTCGTCCATGGTCTCCACCAGGTACTCCAGCGCCAGCGACACGTACACGGCGTGCCGGGTGTTCTCCATCGCGTGCAGAACGTCGTCGACCAGTCGCTCGTCGGGCCGCTCCGGGTTGAGCAGGTTCCGCAGCGCGAAGCCGACCTCGCGCTGGTGCTCCGAACGCAGCAACCGGCGCACGAACTGTGGCGTGGCCCGTTGCACGGTGGAGTCGCGCAGGTGGCTTACGATTTCGCCGTTGACCCAATGCCACAGCGTCCAGGTGGTGAAGGCCGCGCCCTCGACCACCGAGTCGGCCACGGTTTGCGGCGTGGCGCCCGACCATCCGTCGATGGTCTCGGCCTGGGCGTCCTGCTCGGGCTGCTCCTCGACCAGGGCCGTGTAGGCGAGCCGGCCGAGGATCGACTCGCGGTTCTCGAGAATGCGGTCGAGCTTGCGGTAGTCTTCCGGCGTGAACGGATCGTGCTCTTTGCGCGTGAGCGGCGTATCGGCCGGACACTCGAGCCGCTCGTAGTAGCCCAGGGCGTCCCAGTACAGGGTCACGTTCACTATCCGGCACAGACCGTCGGTGCACACGTTCACCTGCACGGTCAGTTGGTAGCCGGCCGGCGACCCGTCGGCATCGCTTCGCGCGACCACGTCGTACTGCCGCGGCGGGGCCTCCGGTGCCACCGGATCGCTGAGCGTGACCTGGAGCACCGATCGTGCGTCGCCCTCGCCCGCGGCGATCAGGCCGGTCGCAGACGCCACGAGAACCAGCAGAAGCGTTCCGTTGCAGCGAAGTCGGGGCGAAATCATTGTGGAAACCTGAAAGCGGTGGGTGCGGAAGCCATTCCGTGCGGGCAGCGGCGCGGGTTCCCGGCTTGTGGCGGCGCGATACCTCGCAGCCTTCTATTTTATCCCGGCACGACCCGTCAGTGAAGCGAAGTCCGCCAGATTGACCAGGATTCCCCCGGCCGTGGGCGGAAACCGCCGCGGCACTTGCCTTGACTTCCCAATGCCGCTTCACCCGCGGGACGGTCATGTGCGCGGAACAATACGTGGAACAGCACTTCACGCCGGGCGGGTCCGGGCCCTTGCCCCGTTCCCGCAACGTTGCCATAATAGGGGTACGGTGTCTGCCGACGCCGGCACGGGACTGCCCCGGCCCCTCGGCATCAAACGGAAGATTTATTCCACAAGCGGAAACTCACCGCGCCATGATCGTTGAGAAGTGGCATGAGCACCTTAACCGACAGGGCGCGTAGCGCCACCTATGCCGACGGCGACATCGTGATCGAGATGGAAAGCGGGACGCAGTTGCGCTTCCCCGCGGCCTCGAACCCGCGATTGGCAGGCGGCATCGCCGAACAGCTCGCCAACATCGAGCTTTCGCCCTTTGGGATTCATTGGCCCGATCTGGATGAGGACCTCTCGTTCCGCGGCATTGCGGCAGGCGATTACGGACAGACGCCTGCCGACAAGCCCTGGCCGGCTTCCTCCGGCTGAGGCCGATTCGTGCCGTTTAGCCCGGGCCGCGAAGACAGGACAGATACGCTTTGCCGGCATGCCGACACACCCGCCCTACCGCCAAAAGCGAACTGCCCGAGCCGCTTTGAACTTCGTTGCGCCTTCGCGTCTTTGCGTGAGGCCTTCTCAACACGCTTTTCCCTCACAAGAGATGCCGCGCCTTGATTTCCAGATAGCGGTTCACCAGCGGGGCGGTCATGCTTTCGGGGAAGACGTCGAGCGACAGCACGCCCTTGCCGTGCAGGTCGGTGAGCACCTGGTGGCGCCAAGTGAGAATGTCGGCCGCGGCCGCGGCGCGCCAGAGGGCGTCGCCGGCCGGGTGCTCCACTTCGACGGCGTCGAACAGCCGGCGGTCGCGCAGCAGCACGCCCAGCGGAAGGTGCCGGCCCACCAAGTTGCCCAGGTACTGCTCCACCTGGTTCGCGTTCACCTCGTCGATGACGTTCGTGACCAGCACCACCAGCGCCCGCTGGCGGCAGTGCGAGGCGAGGTACCGGAACGCCTGGTCGTACCGCGATTCGACCAGTCCGGGAAACCGGTCGAACGAAGCGTGCAGCAGGCGGTTCACCTGCTGCATGCCGCCGCGGGGTGGAATGTAGCTGTGGATGGCGTCGGAAAAGGTGATCATGCCCGCCTGATCGCCCTGCCGCAGGGCCACGTAGCTCAACAGTAGCGTGGCATTGAGCGCGTGGTCGAACAGGCTGATTCCTTCGGCCTCGTTGGTCATCATGCGGCCGCAGTCGAGCATGAACACGATGCGCTGGCTCTGGCTCGACTGGAAGTCGCGCACGGTGAGCTTGCGCCGCCGGGCGGTGGCGCGCCAGTCGAGGTGCTTGTAGTTGTCGTCGCGGGTGTAGTCGCGCAGGCGCTCGAAATCGTGGTCGTGGCCCACGCGGCGGGTGCGCCGCACGCCCATCAGGCTCAGTCGGTTGGTTCGGGCCAGCAGGGCGTATTGGGAAAGCTGTCTAATGTCGGGGTAGATGCTCAGCCGGGTTTCGACCGGGTAGCTGAGGATCCGCTGCCACAGCCCCCAACGGCTGCGAACCCGAAGGTGCGCCCGGTCGATGGTGAACGCCCCGCGGCGCCGCGGGCGCAGCACGTAATGCAGCGTGCTGCGGCTGCGCGGGGCCAGGTCGAGCGTGAACTCCTCCGGCTCGGGCATCAATTCGTGCGGCGCGCCGTCGCGCAGCTCGGCCTCATACGCCCGCCGCCCGTGGTTGAGGACCGTGAGCGTGACCGTGTGCGGCTTCCGTAGCGAGGCGATGTGCAGCGCGCTGCGCTCGATGCTCAGCTCCCGCTTGCGGGGAAGCGTGGCGGCGTCGGCCAGCG
>CAYPWB010000454.1:0-4803 GCA_964414315.1 uncultured Planctomycetaceae bacterium
GCCCGAACGTCCTCTTCCTGTTCACCGACGACCAGCGTCACGACACGATCGCCGCCCTGGGCAACGAGGTGATCCGCACGCCCCACCTCGATCGCCTCGTCCGCGAGGGCGTCGCCTTCCGCAACGCCTACATCATGGGCGGCTCCTCGCCGGCCGTTTGCTCGCCGTCGCGGGCCTGTTTGTTCAGCGGGCGCACTC
Source organism: uncultured Planctomycetaceae bacterium (assembly GCA_964414315.1). Taxonomy (GTDB): domain Bacteria; phylum Planctomycetota; class Planctomycetia; order Pirellulales; family Thermoguttaceae; genus PWXP01. The sequence goes on from CAYPWB010000454.1 coordinate 199, forward strand.
TCTGGAACGTCGAGAACCGGGGGATGTGGGGCTACGAAATCTCGGCTCGATACCGAACCTTGCCCCAGGTGTTTCGCGAGGGCGGCTACGTCACCTTCGGCACCGGGAAGAACGAACCCGGCCGCGCGGGACACTTTGCCCGATCGTTCAGCGCCGGCGACAAGATCCTTTTCCGCGGGATGACGCGCAGCCAATACCGGCTGCCGTTGTACCCCTTCTCGCCCTCCGGCGACTACTCCCGCGAGAACCAGGTGATGCACACCGGCAAGCACTCGGCCGAGGTCTACGCCGACGCCTGCATCCAGTTCCTTGAGAGCCGCCAGGAGGACAGTCCGCCATTCTTCGCCTATGTGGCCTTCCAAACGCCCCACGACCCCCGGCAATCGCCGCCGGAATATCGGGCGATGTACAAAGACTCGGAGATTCCCCTCCCGAACTCGTTTCAGCCGGAGCATCCGTTCGATAACGGCATGCTCCGCATTCGCGATGAGAAGCTGGCGCCGTTCCCGCGCACCGAGCGGGTGGTGCGGAAGCACATCGCCGACTACTACGCCACCATCACGCACACCGACGCCCAAATCGGCCGCATTCTCGACGCCCTCGAGCGGACCGGTCACCTCCGCGATACGCTCATCGTCTTCACCTCCGACAACGGACTGGCCGTCGGCCGCCACGGCCTGATGGGCAAGCAAAACGTCTACGACCACTCGGTCCACGTGCCGCTGATCGTCTCGGGCCCGGGCATCGCCCGCGGCGAACTCCGGGACCAGCTTTGCTACATCTACGATATCCATCCCACACTCTGCCAGCGCGCCGGCCTCGACACGCCCGACACCGTGCAGTTCCGGAGCCTCGAGGCGGTGCTGGCCGACGCAGAGGCCGAACACCGATCGCACCTCTATTTCGCCTTCATGTCGTGGCAACGCGCGATCCGCGACGCCCGCTATAAGCTGATCGAGTACTGTGTGGACGGCGCCGGGCACACGCAGTTGTTCGACCTTGTCGAGGATCCCCACGAGACGAACAACCTGGCCGAACAGTCGCCACACGCCGACACCCTGCGGCGACTGCGCCGGACATTGCGCGCCGAAGCCCGGCGACTGAACGACGGCAACGTCCCCTTTAAGTTCACCGACCAGCAGGGCAAACAGTTCTGGTCGGCTTACGACCGCGACGACAACGACAACTGACGGCACACGCCGGCCGTGCCCGGCAGCCTCCAGTTCCGCTTCATTCACCACCCAACTCAGGAGAAGCATCCATGACATCCCGCCACGCAACCCTCGCCACGCGCACTCGCCTCCGCATCGGCCGAACGCTGAACCCCGCCTTGGCCGTTTCGCTGGCCGCATTGGCCCTGGGCTTGACCATCGTCGATGCGGCGTCCGCAGCCGCGCCCAACAAAGGGCACTTCCCCAAACTGGCCAGCGCCGAGGCCGATCCCGCGCTGCCCAACGTACTGCTGATCGGCGACTCGATTTCGATGGGCTATACCCAACCGGTGGCCAAACTGCTCGCCGACGAGGCCAACGTCTACCGGCCGGCCACCAACTGCGGTCCCACCTCCCATGGGCTGGAGCATCTCGACGGCTGGTTGGGCGACGTCGAGTGGGACGTGATCCACTTCAACTGGGGACTGCACGACCTGAAGTTCATCGGCGACGAGCGCCAGGTGCCGCTTGACCAGTACCGCGAGAATATCAAGAAGCTGGTCGATCGGCTCCGGCAGACCAAGGCGAAGCTCATCTGGTGCGCCACCACGCCGGTGCCCGAGGGCAACGTGCGGCCGAAGCGCATCCCGGCCGACGTAGTGGCCTACAACCGGGCCGCGGCCGAAGTGATGGCCGAGCATGGTATCCGCGTCAACGATCTACACGCCTACGCCCAGCCACGGCTCGAGGAGATCCAGCAGCCGGTCAACGTCCACTTCACCCGGCAGGGCTCCAAGAAACTGGCCGAGCAGGTAGCCCAGGCCATCCGCCAGGCGCTGGCCGAGAAGTAACGTAACCGCAAACCCTGACGTTCACCCAAACCGGGGGCTAGCGCCCCGCGGCTGATTGGCGCACCACGCGGGTTGCTCCCGCACCATCAGCCGGCACGCGCTAGCGTCCGGTTTTCGTAGCGTAACCGCAAACCCTGACGCTAGCGCCCCGCGGCTGATTGGCGCACCACGCGGCACCATCAGCCGGGACGCGCTAGCGTCCGGTTTTTCGGCCATCGTCTTTCTCTGAAAACAGAGCGTTTTGGCCGAAGAATAGACCAGTCCCCGGCCGGGTGCGTGAACGGTTACCCGCCCTCTGTGTGAGCCTCTGTGGTCGCTGTGGTTCAATGCATCGATGGTTCGATGCATAGCTGGAGCTCCCACAGTTCACCAACCCCGTCCAGCACCGGGGCCCGCCCTCGAACGCCTCGCTTGGCGCCGGCGGGGAGTTGAACTATTCTGCTCGAAGAGGGAATCCTGAATCCAGCACGAGCCAACCGCTAGCAACCGGCCGGCCCAGGTCGCCAACGCTATGAGTGAACCGCGACGTGTGGCCATCATGCTCGACCTGGAATGGCCTTACAAACGACATGCCGAAACCTTCGCCGGGGTCCAGCGATACGCGCAGGAGCACGGCTGGGATTCGATGATCGACGAGTACGCCGGCGACAGTCTCCCCACCCGACGCGGTCGCCCGGTCCCGTATGACGGCGTCATTGCCCGGGCCAACCCGAAGTTGGCGACGCGGGCCAAACGGCTCGGTGTGCCGGTGGTGAACACCTGGTTCAGCTCGCCGGTGTGGAAGTCGCTACCGGGCGTGTTCCCCGACTTTTCCAGCATTGGCCGGATGCGGGCAGAGCACCTGCTGGCGCGGGGCTTTCGGCGATTCGCCGCGGTGATCGCCGATGAAGAACGCGCACAACGCGACGAGTTGGCGGCCTTCTGCCAACGAATCGCGGAAACCGGTTACCCCTGCACGACCAGCGAGGTGCCGCTGGATACCGTTAGTTCGTTGGCACAATGGCGGAAGACCCAGCGGGCCGTCAGCGGCTGCATCAGGAAGTGGCAACCGCCCATCGGCGTCTATGTGGGCAGCGAGTCGAACGGGCGCATGGTGGCGCAGGCCTGCCACCACGAAGGTTGGCGCGTGCCCGACGACGTGGCGATCATCGCCGGCTGGAACGAGGAGACCTTCTGCGAGCACCTCTCGCCGACGTTGACCAGCGTCGAGATCGATTGCGAGCGGATCGGCTACGCGGCGGCGCGCTTGTTGGCGCGGCTGATGGACGAGGCGGAGGCGGGCAAGAGTACGGCAACGCAACCAAATGGCAGCAATAATCAGGCTGCTAAGCCGGTCCAGCCGGAGCATTGCTTCATGCCGCCGCGGGGGCTGGTTGTGCGCGAGTCGACCGACTTCTTTGCCGTGGAGAACGAGTTGCTTCGCGCGGCCCTGGAGTTCATCGCCGCCAACAGTCATTCCAAAATCCGGCCGCAGGACGTGGCCAAAGCGATCAATGTCGAGCCGCGAACTCTCCAGCGACGTTTCAAGGAATTCCTGGGGCGCGGGATCGCCACCGAGATCCGCCGGGTGCGCTTGGATCGGGCGAAGAGGGAGCTGGCCCAAACCGACCGGACAATCGCGTCGATCTCTCAACACGTCGGTTTTGGCCCCCCCATGCGGATGTACGAGGTTTTCTGCCGAGAACTGAACGTCACCCCGAGCGAATACCGCAAACAACGCCAAGCCGAGCTGGAGGATACGGCAGTCTAAGGGGTGACACAGAAACAGTGTCGGTAACACATCGGCCAATACTCTCTTCGAGTAACCGTTCACACAGCCGGCCGGGGACTGATCCATTTTTCGGTCAACGCACCCTGTTTTCAGAGAAGACGACGGCCGAAAAGTGGGACAGGCCCCCGTGAACGGTTACCTTTTGGCCCCCCCGGCAGCTCTGCCGAAAGGGGCCGGCAACGCCGCGCTCGACCGAGCCGCAAGGCTGGCTCGGGTCGTCTGTCGCTGTAGCAATACATTTTGTCGCGAAAAAGTATTGCCTCCGATCCCGAGCTAGGTGATAATGAAAGAGTAGGCCTCCGCGCCCACTGGGCAGGGGCAAGTCACGGTCTTATGGCGGCGCCGACGTGGGGAGCGAACGGACCGGAATCACCGTCCTCGTCGCCCCGCGGTTTGTCATCGGAGGAGTAACATGAGTGAACGAACAGAGCGGCACCAGCACATGGGAGGCCACATGCGAGGCTTCACGCTCGTGGAGCTACTTGTGGTGATCACAATCATCGGCATCCTCATCGCGCTGTTGTTGCCGGCCGTGCAGAGTGCCCGCGAGGCGGCGCGCTCCGCGCATTGCCAGAACAACGTGAAGCAACTGGCCCTGGCCTGCCTGAGTCACGAGAGCAAGCATGGCCACTTGCCGGCGGCGGGCTTCAACTATCGCTATGCGGCGGATCCGGGCAAGGGGTTCGGCAAAGATCAGCCCGGCGGGTGGCTTTTCAACATCCTGCCCTACATGGAAATGACGAGCCTCCGTGAGCTGGGCAAGGATGGGAGTGACTCGGAGCGGCGAGAGGCGGGCAAGGCTGGCAAGCACGGCCTCGTCGAGGAGGACGGG
>CAYPWB010000455.1:0-4799 GCA_964414315.1 uncultured Planctomycetaceae bacterium
CAGCCCGAGGTCTTTCTTGGCCAGCCGCCGCTGTGGCTTGCGGGGAATCGTCGCTCGGATACACTCATCGGGTAGGTGGGGGCCGCGACCAGGTAGCTGTGGCTTGCGGGGAATCGTCGCTCGGATACACTACCTCGGACGTAATTTCCTGCCAGCAAATGACTTACAACCAAACGCCGCTCAAAAAAGCATGAGCTGCGGGGGAGGTTCCTCCACCGGTTTACGCCGAATTCCCACATAATTCTCCATCTTTCCAAACTGATGGTCTGTTACCGCGAGGAAACGAACGTGCCCCATGGGGGGTATCACGACTCGGAGCCGATTCCGGAACGCCACCGCCGATTGTTCACTGCCGCAATAGCGCGCGTAGACCGAAAACTGAAGCATACTGAATCCCTCCTCCAGCAGACACTTCCGGAACTTCGCGTACCGCTGGCGGGCCTCTTTCGTCTTCACCGGTAAATCGAACATCGCAAATAACCACATCCCGCGGTACCCCGATAAGACGTATTCTTTGCGCGGCATAGCATCACCAGGCCCGGCCAAAGGGGACTGTCGCCCCTGTGCGATTACCAGTCGGGCATCTCCAGACGTTGAGCATTGCCCAGGAAAACGTCGGCCAGCGAGCCGGCCAGCCGAGCGACCGTATCGAAAAGCGTGCGCTGTTCGCCTCCGACCATGTACCGGCCGGTCAATTCGCCGATGAGTGATTGTTTCGCAGCCGGCTCGAGCCCCTGGAACCCCGGTCGACTATCAACATACTCGACCACCGCCTCGTCCACCGTCGGGCGGAACGGCTCCATCAGGTCGTCGGCCAGGCAGAACGGGTTCCCGCGGTTGTGGTGGTGCAGGCCCAGCGAAGGGTGAAGCCCCGCGGCGCAGATTGCCCTCCCCACAATAGCCCGCAATACGGCATAGCCGTAGTTCAGCAAAAGGTTCTGGTCTTCATTGTCCGGGTTGCGGCGAAACTGCAAATTATCGAACAGGTGCGGCCAATAGCGGCGGGCGGCCTGCGATTCGACGTTCGTCGGGTCGCCGGAGCGTACGCGGGGGATCATGGCCAGAAGCCCGTGGTCCGTTCCGTAGAGCTTCTGCAACAGGGCCCCTTGGGCCTGAATCTTCGCCCGGACGATCTGCCGCCAGAGGCGTTTTCGCAAGGGGAGCGGCGCCGCGGCTTGGGCGGCGAATCGCTGGGTCTGGGCGTGATGGGCCACCAGCGGCAGAAGGAGCCCGACCGGGAGCATCTGGCGGTTGCAGGCGACAAAGGCTCCGCCCGACTCCGCCAGTTCGGCAAGCACCGCCTGGGTGTACGTCAGCCGCGGATGCGAGGCGACGACCACGGCCAGATCGGCCATCGGCACCGAGATATCGGCCCGATCCGGGCGGACAATCACGAGTTGCCGACAGCGGAGTTTCAGCCGTGCCGGCGCCTCGGAGAAGTCGAGAATGCGGTTAATCATTTGCCGGAAGGATGTTGCCTAAGGGGTCAACGGTGACCTTCCGTGCACTGGCCCTACGAAATCGATCCGCATTTCGTATCCGCACGCGTTTTCTTCCCCCTATGTTAGTTGGGCGTGCGTCGGTATGCAAGTGAAATTCGATGTCGCCCTCAGATACTCCGACTACCCGGTACAAACAGCGTGAACCAGCTTCAAATTCCATTTCCACATACTCGTCTATGGCTAGCGAGAATATAAATCGCTTGCCTAGGCCGTGCTCACGACGTACGACCGGGCTTCTACTGCTAAGTCGCTGATGGGCTTCGAAGAGGCTCACAACATGCTCCTCCCATTTTCCTTCGCTCGCGTCCGTACTGATAATAGCAACGATCTCTACATGATGGTTTCGGCCCGGTTTCACATGCCTGGAAACAGAACCCTTTCCTACGGAGATGACTGCCTGCCGCACGCGGATACGAGCCTTCCGAATGGAAATGATGCGTCCATCTTTTGCTTTGAAGTATGGGAGGTTGTTTTCGTCGGCGAACACCTTCTTAGGGTCGCCGCCATACTGCTCGAGCTTCCTCTGAACGAGGCGGCGCACCGTGTCGTCGACGATCGCCGTTACCTCGTTCGCCGACATCTTCACGAGCGGCTTGCGCACGTGGCGGCACTCGACCGCCTGGCCCTTCTTGTCGAGCGACTTATGCGCCTTGCTGTAGAAAGTCTCCTTATGCAATGCTCCCCGCACGCGCCGATTGACCCGACAGGAAATATTGATCGCATCGACGGCCGTTCGCGCGTCGTCGAGGAACGACGGCCAGGGCAAATCGATGGGCACGAACAGCCGATGGCCGATTTGCTCCGCACGCGCCGCGGCCGTGCTGAGTAATTGGACGGAGCGAACACTGCTCAGGCCGATGGCCACCGCATCGACCGCATGGTGGCGGTGGTCCTCGCGGTTTTTCTCGTCGCGTTCGCCGTCGGCGAGGATGGCGTTGAGTTTCCATTGATCGCGCAGGTAGGCGGTCACCCGCCCCGGGCTGACTTGCACATAGCGTTTGCCCGACGGATCGACCTGCCCGTAGAGCAAACCGAGGTATTGCGCCGCCAGCCGCGACATGTAGCGGGTATCTTGCAGTTGGCGGGCCGCAAAGTCGGCGTCAAGTTCCTTCTGCTGGAACTTGCGGAGCTTGCCGTAGGCCGCAGGACCGCGGAAACGCCGCACCCGGGCAGTGATCTCCTGGTACTTTGCGTCATCGCCGCTATAGGCTTCCCAGGGTGTGCGGTTGCCCTTGACGTTCCGGTTCTCCTCGTGGTAGCAGAGTGACTTGTTGCCGAATGAATTGTCCAGCGAACGGCTGAACGGCACGATGTGCTCGATGTCGAACTGGGGACTGGTGCCGACAAGCGTCTTCATGTGAATTTGTTTGCCCGTGTAGGGGCACTCCCAGTTGGATTCCTCGGCCAGACGGACCTTGAGGATATCGCCCGGCTTCGGGTCGCTGACGCCGCATTCCTCCTGGATCTTCTTGCGGGCCGCATCGCGTCGCTTTTCGTTGTCCCGATTCTTCTTGACCATCTCTTGTCGCTGCTTGCGCGAGCGTTTCATATCTCGCGCCAGTTCCACGTGGATCCGTTCCGGTTTGCCATACTGGAGGATCAGGGCGTTGACCACCTTACGAAGCTCGGTCAGTCCTCGACAGACCACCGGATTGCGCAGCGCGGGCACCGCCTCGAGAATGGGCGGCAGCTTATCGAGTTTGGGCGTTTCGCCGGCGTTTCGGCCATAGATTTCCTTCCTGGCCGTCGCAAAGGGCACTCCCTGCTCCAGCCGCGGAAGCAGCTTGTACAGCGCCTTGCGCGACAGGTTGCAGTAGCCTTCTTCGAGGGTGACGTCGGCCAGCTTGCCGGCCTTTTCCGGTGAGACGCCGTAGCGGCCGGTAAGCCGCTTCTTCAATGCGTCGCGCTTCTCATAGTCCAGCAGGTCATGGATGAGCATGTCGAGCTTGTCCCGGTCGAGCCGGGCATATTCGTCGCCGAGGACCTTCTTGATCCGGGCAGCCGTGACGTTGCCCTTTAGCTTCTTCTCGTCGCCCGCTTCCAAGTTGAAGGTGTACTTGGTTTTCGAGCCGCGCGGAACCTTGAGCCCCGGCAGCGTGCGCATCCCGTTGAAGGTGACCTCCGCTTGGCTTTCAAAGGCCTCGATCAGTTTGGCACGCTGCTCGGCGGTTGGCTTGAGGAGTTCGCCGTCCGGCGCGATGATTTCCAGGTCGTTCAGCCGCTGCAGGTAGCGGAAGCGTTGCGCTTCGAGGCACGCCCAGGGTGCCCGTCGGGCGTCGGGCTCCAATTCGCACACCCCGATAAGCCCCTTCTGCGATTTCAGCGGGCGTTGGTGGAACATGGCCCGATGCAACCGCTCTTTCAAGTCGTCGTTGAGCAACTCCGGGTGGTGGCGCGCCTGAGCCGACCAAATTGCCTCGAATTCGTCGAGGAACATCTGCCGGCCCGTCCAGCGCCGGCGAATTCGCTGCTCCTCCGGGTCCAACTGCGAGAAATACTCGCCCAGCGTTCGCGCGCCCGACTCGTCGAGCTTATGCCGAAGATCCTCGATGTCGGCCTTCACTTTTCCGGGGTCTTCGTCGTCGCGGACGGCCGACTTCCGGTTGCTCAAGAAACCGCGCCGCTGGGAAAGGTGATACAGAGCCCGGCCCAAAGCGAAGGGCGGCAACGGTTCATCGAGAGCCAAGGCGCGAAGGCGATACGGAAGCAGATGGCCCAACACGCGATCATTCTCCGGCAAATACGCGGCAGCCAATTCCGCGTCGAGGTCGAGAATCGACTGGTGGCGCTGTTCGGATGTTGGCGTTGGGGTATCGGGGAGCAGGCCGGATTTTCGGAGCAGATTGAAGACCTTGACGTGACGGCGAGAACGTCGCCAGAACTGTCGGCGCTGGAGGCGGGCGCCGCGGCGTTTGACGTTGGACGATTCGTCCTTTCCGAGTTCGATTTCCGTTTCCGTGCCCACGCCGCTTTCAAAACAGCGGACGCCGCAGCGACGAATCTTGCACGGCTCGCCGTCGTCGCCCAAGTCGATCACGGACCAGCCGACCGACTGAACACCCAAATCGATACCTAGCACATAGGGGTTATCCTGTTCTTTTGCCATTTTCGTTCTCCCGGCTATTGACGCCCCAAGAGCGACATGATAAAGTGGTGTCAGTGTATCCGAGCGACGATTGCCCCTTACAAGTCATAGTAAGTGGACTTTTGTCCGCGCTAGGTAAATTGCCGTAGCTTAGCCCTCCGGGGCATGAGCAGCCTGGCACGCCCCTCCGGGGGCGTTTTTTTTGCGCCCCG
>CAYPWB010000456.1:0-686 GCA_964414315.1 uncultured Planctomycetaceae bacterium
CCTGGCCGTCCTGATGCTGCCCTGCGCCGCTTGGGCGGCACCCGAATTGGAGCCCGACTCATTCTGGCCGGACTGGGACGCGGCCGCTCCCGGCCGGCCGTCGCAGCCGACGCCGGCCGAGGAACCGGAAAGGCCTGAGGAACCGCCCGAATCAGGCGGACCGGCGAATGCGACGGATGCGACGGCCGAACCGCACGGCGAAGCTCCTGCGTCGGATATTCCGGCGCCGGCGGACGAACCCCGGTTGCGGTTCAGCTTTCGCTTCCAGCCGTGGTCGGAGGTGCTCAACTGGTTTGCTGAGCAGGCGGGCTATTCCCTCATGCTCGACGCGCCGCCCACCGGCACGTTCAACTACACCGACGCCCGGGAATACACGCCCGCCGAGGCCATCGACCTGCTCAATAGCGTGCTTGTGACCAAGGGCTACAACTTGGTGCTGCGCGACCGGATGCTGCTGTTGGTCAACCTGGAGGATCCCGTCCCGCCGTCGCTGCTGTCGGAAGTGCCTGCCGACAAACTCGAAGGTCGGGGGACGTTCGAACTGCTCATCCGCCTCGGCCCGTTCCCGGAAACGGTGCGCAACCTGCACGATCTCGCGCGCAACCTCGTCGGAAGAACGCCCACCACTCCGCATCGCTCGCACCATACACCCCTCCACCGCCCAACTCTGGAATAGCTCAAGGATT
>CAYPWB010000456.1:696-4773 GCA_964414315.1 uncultured Planctomycetaceae bacterium
CTGCTGAGCACGCGGTTCCCGCTTCGAAACCTGAGCGTGGAGGAAGCGCAGGAGGAAATCGAAGAGTTGCTGGGGCCTCAGGGATCGGTGGTGCCGTTGCCCAGTTCGCAGCAAGTGATCGTGACCGAATCGGGCGGGCGTTTGCGTACCATCCGCGAGGTGCTGGAGCAGGCCGAGCGTTTGCGCGACCCGGCGGAGCATGAGTTGCAGTGGTTCGAACTCCATTCGGTCACACCCGACGAGGTGGTGGCCCTGCTGCGGCAGATGTTCGAGATTCCCGAGGACGGCAACGCCATGCCCGACGGTTCGTTGCGGTTCGCCACCGATCCGGTCGGTTTGCGGCTGTTGGCCGCCGGCCGCCCGGACCGGCTGAGACAGGTCGCCCGCATGCTGGAAACAATCGACCGATCGGCCTTTGGCGAGCAAACCGGCGCCGGCCCGCAGGCGGCGCCGCAGGTCGAAGTGTACAGCCTCGCTCCCGCCGATCCGGAATCGGTCCTGAAGGTGATGCAAACGTTGCTGGCCGACTCGCCGGGCGCGCGTTTGTCCCTGGATCCAAGGACCGACAACCTGATTGCCATGGCACGACCCTCGGAGCATGCCACGATCCGGGCAACACTCGATCAATTGCAGCGCGACGCGCAAGGGGTCGAGGTGATTCGTTTGCGCGTGGTCGAGCCGCATATCGCCGTGTTGGCGATCGGCAAGCTCTTTACGGAGGATGGGGGGAAACCGCCCACGATCGATGCCGATCCCGCCCGGCGGCAATTGCTCGTGCGCGGCAGTGCGGCGCAAATCGCCCAAATCCGGTCATTGCTGGAAAAGATGGGAGAGCCGAGCGGAACGCCCGAAACGCTTTCTGGAGGAAAGCTGCGACTGGTGCCCGTCGAGGGGGAAGGTGCCGCCGAGTTGGTCGAACGCTTGCAACAGCTTTGGCCCAACCTGCAGGAGAACGAGTTGCGGATCGTACCCATGCAGCGAGGCGGCGGCGACCGGTGGATCGATGAACGGACCCCCGTGCCGTCGGAGCAAGCCGAGAGTGCTCCGCCGGAGGCATCGGTTCCGGTCCCTTCCCACGAAATGACGGAGCCGGCGGTCGAGTTCACCGAGCCCACCGAGCCCACCGAGTCCGCCGAGCCCGCCGAGCCGCCCGGACCAATGCTACCGATGCCCGATGCGCCGACGGCGGACGAGGTCGATACGCCGCCGGCGCCATCGCCGCCGGTCGAGCCGAGTGAACCGCCGGCGCCGCCGGAGCTGGGTCCGACCGCCGCTCCGCTTCCGCGGAACGAGCCGGCCGAAGCCGAACCGCTTCAACCGGCCGGGCAGAGGGGAAAGCCCGCCATCTTCGCCATTCCCAGTGCCGAGGGGTTGTACATCTCGTCGGACGATATCAGTGCCCTCGATCGCCTGGAGACGCTCATCGGTGTCCTGGCGGGGCCGGTGGATGCAGGAGAGGCGAAGCTCACGGTCTTCTATTTGCGCCACGCGCAAGCTGCCCCTGTGGCCGAGCGGCTCACGCAGTTGCTCGCCGATTCCTTTTCGCCGGGCGGCGGCGGGACGGAAAGCGACGACGCGGCCGCGGCGTCGGGCATCCTCGGGGCAGGAGGGGCTCTGAGCGGGGTGGGTCGCCTGACCCTCTCCGGGCCGGTGTCGATCACGCCCGATCCGCGGCTCAATGCGCTGCTCGTCCAGGCCGCGCCCGCCGATGTCAGGTTGCTCGAACAGATGCTCACGGTCCTGGATCGCCCGGGAAGCCCGGAGGAAGTTGCCGCTGAATCCAAACCCCGCTTGATTCCCGTAGTGCACACAACGGCGAACGAAATTGCCGAAGTGCTCCGCGAAGTGTACCAGGATCGGTTGGTAACCGGGAGCGGGACTGGCGGCGCCCGGGGGGGACGGATGTCGCCCCAGCAGATGATGGAGATGTTCCGCCGGGGTCGGGAAGGGGGCCGCGAAGGCGCACCTGGCGGCGATACCGGCGGGCGGTCCACCGAGCCCGACGTGAGGATGTCCATCGGCGTCGATGCACGAACCAACTCGGTCGTAGTCGCCGCGCCCGAGCCGCTCTTCGAGGAAGTACGCAGCCTGGTGGAGACGCTGGACCAGGCTGCCTCGGAGGAGAACCAGACGGTGCAGGTGCTGTCGCTTCGAAACTCGAATCCCGAAACGGTCCGGGAGGCGCTGGGAACGATCCTGGGCGATTCGCTGCAATATGGCACCGGGACCGCCGCCCGGCGAAGCACTACCACCCGCTCGACAACCCGTACACCGACTCGGGGCACGACCAGGCCGACGACCCAACGTACCAGGGGCCGCTAGGCGGGGCGATTGGACGCGGCCGGGCCGGCTAGCGCTCGACCGAGCTTGGCAGCGGCATTGTGGCGGTAGTCATTTGCCGCGGGGGCTGCTTCGCCGCCGCAGGCCGTGAGGCGGAGAGACCGGCGGCGCGAACGCCGCCGTGTCGTGCGTCGGCCCGGAAGCGCCCTTGCTCTGCAACTTTGCTCTCGGCCGTCGGCTTCCCATTCTTGGGCGGCCCCTGCAACACCACGCGCGCTGGCGTGCCCAGGACCATCTCGCCGTCGACGGGCTGGAAGCAGGCGGTGAGCGTCAGTTCCTGTCGAGGGCCTCCGGCCGAATCCCAAGGGATCCAAATGCTGTACGTATGCCCCAGCTTCGATTCGCCGTAGTGCCCGGCAAGCTGCTCGGCCGGAAAGACATATTTCACGTCGGCCGCTACCTTCTCGCTCGCGCCCGCCGTGTCCTTGTACGCGTACACCGTCAGATGGCCGTCCACTCGGATCGGCGTATTGCGGTCGGCGCCGTAGAACGTGACCAGGCCGCCGAATCCGCGCGTGGGCGTTGCGCCCGGCGCCTGCAAGACGGTGCCGGTCCACACCACGGCCAGGGCCTGCGGGACCACGGCCGGCTCCTTGCGCGCCATCGACAGGGGCAGGCTCGCAGGCAAAGAGGGCAGGGGGGGGATGCTCAGCGAGGCACAGCCGCCGGTACAAAGCATCGCGAGGACGGCAACAGACAAACGCGTACCGCCTCGGGATGGGAAGGCGTTCGTTTTCATGAGCGTTTCTCGATGCCGTTCTGTGGTCGGAACCCCTCTTCAATAAACGGGTTCCCCGGGTCGTCTGGGAAAGCGGGCCTTCGCAGACGTTCCGGCGGGTCGTTCGCAGGAGCCGGAAAGATGAGTTCGCCGGGCGGCGCGGGTACCGGCTCGCGATCCGACGGCACGAAGTCGTTTGCCGGCGCGAAGCCTCCTTGGGGTGTGAAACTGCTCTCCGGCGTGAACTCGCCCTCCGGCATGGCGTCGACCGTCGGTGTCAGGTGCGGATAAATCACCTGGGGTCCTTCATGCACTTCGCCGTGGAAGAAGGGGTCGGGCCCGTAGCCGCCGTGCAGCGCTTCCACGTCGCGCAAGCACCAGTTCATGCGGGCCGATTCGACCTCGGCAATGTGCTGGGCGTCTTCCACGCCTTCGACGATGCGCGGAGTCATGATAATGAGTAACTCCGAACGCCCTTTCCTGTCGGACTTGTACTTGAACAGATTCCCGACCAGCGGGATGTCCGAAAGGTAGGGAACCCGCCGCGTGGTGTGTTGGTTGTCGTCGACGATCAGCCCGCCCAGCACCACCGTCTGGCCGTCCAGCGCGCTGATGACGGTTTGGGCGCTGATCATCTGGATGCGCGGCGAGCGAATCACCTGGTTCCCGGCAACCGATACGGGAATGCCGTCCTCGATTGGGCCCACCTGCGATTTCGTAGCGACGAGTTCCATGACCACCAGACCGTCCGGACTGATGCGAGGCGTTACCGTCAAGATCAGTCCCACCTCGCGGTACGAGACGGCGTTCTGCTGGCCGAACTCGGAGAAGGTCGTGCCGGTAATGAACGGAACGTCCTCGCCCACCACGATTTGGGCCGGCTGATTATCGAGCGTCATGACCTGCGGACGGCTGAGCACGCGCAGCTTCTGCGCCTGCCGTAGCGCGCGGATCAGGACGGTGACCGACTCGCTCGAAGCACTGAGCACCAGCCCGCCGAAGCTCAAGTCGGAGTTGAT
>CAYPWB010000457.1:0-4746 GCA_964414315.1 uncultured Planctomycetaceae bacterium
CCGCCGGCGTCACGGCCGAGGCCCCCGAGAACAGCCCCAGGACGTACTCGCCGATCGCCGTGCCCGTCGCCTTCTTGTGGGCCCCGGACCGCTCCACGGCGAACACGTCGGTTGCAACCACCGGCGTTACCGCATCGGCGACGAACATATCCTCGATGATGCCGGGGGAAAGCTCGGCCTCGAAGTAGGTCGCAAGGTCGGCCGCCGTCACGTACTTGGCCGTCGCCCCCTGCAAGCAGTAAATCTTGTCCGTGTCGGTCACGGTCGCTACGGCGTCGAGTGCCGCAACGTAGGTGCCGAACTGGCTATGGGCCCGGGCGGCGATGCTCGTCCAAGTAGTTTTCTTCGCCGTCGTGCCTTGCACTACAAGGTACTGGTCGGCATCGGCCAGGGTTGCCGCCGCCAGCGCCGACACGTCGAGAATGTCGGCCTGCGCGTCATCCAGAACGAACGTCGCCAGGGCGTCGATCGTCAGATCGTACAGGGTGCCGTCCCGGTCGATCAGAACCGAATCGCCCGAAACGGCTGCTTCCGCCGCCGAGGCCCCCGCCCACACCGCCGCCACGGCATAGGTGGCAACGTCGTCGAGGTCCAGCCGGCGGGCGGACCCGCCCCGTTCGGCCAGCAGGTTGTCACCTGTCGTTGGGCTGCCCGCCGAAGCCGCTAGCAGTACGCCGTTGGCGTAGGTAGCAAGCTGCGCCGCCGTGCCTCGCTTGGTCGTGGTCTGCACCCCGGCGAAGGTTTCCGTTCCGGCCAGGGCTGTCATCGCCGACAATTCGCTGATTTTGACGCTCATCGCCATCTCCCGAAGTGGGTATTCTCCATCGTGATATTCTCGTAGGCCCACGGCGCCGCGGCCTCAAGCCACAGCACGGCCCACATCGCCCGGACTCGCGGGTACGCCGTCAGGGACCGCCCGGCCGTCCAGGTGCCGCTTGCCTTGACGTAGCTGGAGTAGCTTGTCCCCGCCTGAAACGCCTCGATCGCCGTCTTGGCGTTCTCGGCTGCCTGCTCGGCCGTTTCGCCGGTCACGATCCGCCAGTTCACGGACCCGCTGCCGGTGCCCACAATGCCGTGCAAGGTGAGCACAAGGCCGAAGTTGTTGGGCCCGCCCAGGCGAATCGGGCCCAACAGGACGTGGCTTTCAATGTCCTCGCCGTCGTCGTCGTCGCCGCCGATCGACCGAAGGTAGCCGTCGCTCCCCGCGAGAATCACTTCGCCGTCGTGCCGGCACACGGCAGTCGGGGAATGGTCCGATTGCAGGCGGATCGGCCAGAAGCCCTTGCTTGCCAGATCGAAGAACCAGTGTTCGCCGTCGCTGAGGAAAATCCACACCCCCCGGGCGTCGTGGTCGTAGGCAAGAAGCGCCGAATCGAGGTCTCGCAGTTCGTCCGGAACCCGCTCGTCGGACAGGGCCTCAAGCCCTTCCCCCGACGCGCCGACCCGGTAGAGCCCATCGCGGGCCAGGAACAGGATCATCTCGCCCGCCTTGCACCACGCACCGGCCGAGACGATCCCGACGTAGCGAGACACGTTCCTGAGCGTGCCAGACGCCGCAGGATCGCCTTGAATGACCCACAGGGTATTTCGGCTCGCCGCCAGCAGGAACGCATCACGGTGCGGCACAAGGGCCGTGGGAGCCTCCCCAAACTCGGACGCCTCCGCAAGCTGGAAGGCTATGGCCCGGCCCTGGTCCTCCACGTCGCCGCCATAGTCCCAGTCGGTGGGGTCGCCTTGCCGGGAGGCGTAGATCGCGTTGTCGTACCCGGAGAGAAACAGCCGGTCCCGGTGGACGGCGCCGAACGTGCATCCGGTCGGCACGGTCCCTTCCGAAGCCGTCAGCGTGTCAGCCACCCCCGTTACCGCGTCGATCGCCGTAATCCCGGTGGATTCGATCGCGTACACCGTCCGATGACGGGCGACGAGGTAGCAGTCGGCGGCTTCTTCGCCGTCGTCGGCCGGCACGGCGCCGGTTCCTGCCAAGATCGCCGATCCGTCTTCCGCGAGAATTGAAAGGCCGGCTTCGGTCGTGAGTATGCCGGTCGGGGTGGAAACCACTTCACCCAGGGCGACGGAAATCTGCCCGCCGGCCACCGTTATCAGCTTGTTGTCGACTCCCGACGAAGAAGCGACGGGGACCGACACCATCCCGGCCGTCGCCCCCACGGCGGCCGACAGGTGTTTGGTGAGCCCCGGGCGGCTCCCGCCGCGCAGACGTCGAGCCAGCGGGTCTTCGGGCAGGACGTTGGCGGCCCAGGGAGTCGGGTAGGGCGCGCCAATGTCCGTCGAAGCCCGATAGCCCAGCCGCCGAACAACGCCGGCGGCTGGGAATCGGAGTTCGAGCGTGCGAGGTCGCGGCATGGATTACTTGCCCCAAAGTTCAATGAGCAGGATTCCGGCCGTGTAATCCGCGTCCGTAGTGGCCCCGGCCACCAAGTACAGGTACTCGTCGGCCGCCGGGTACGCCGTCAGGCTCTTGAACGCATCGGCGGCATGATCGCCGGCGTCGAGCAGTTGCGTCTCGTCGAGGCCGCTGATCGCGTCGTCTTCGCTGCCGGTCCCTTCCACGGCCGAATAGAGGTCAATGTCCGGATCGCCGCCCGCCGGGGCCTCCAGGCACGTCACCCGGCCCGCGAAGATCGTCCCGTTGACCGCGGCGGTGATCTGCCCAATATGGCAGGGGTCCGATGTCCCATCGTCGCCGATAATGTCGTCGGCCGCCGTACTGCGCAGACCGGTCAGGTCGATCAGGATTTCCGTCTTGAACAGATCGCCGACCTTAGTAACCCGATGCTCGATGGTCGCGGCGGTGAACCCGGCGCCCTCGGTCATGTCGTCGACCGAAACCGCCAGAGCGGCCCCCTCGGACGCCTCGACCCGCCAGTAGTAGGACGCCCCCTCTTTGACGGACGTGAACTTCACCCAGTCGCCCGCATCGCCGAACGTGATGGTCGTGTCGCCCGCTTGATTGAAGCCGCCCGTTACGGTCAACGTCAAGTCGCCGCCGTCCGTCGCGAGAACCACCATCGCCACCAGCCCAGCCTTAGTAGGCTGCTGGAGCGTCCGCGTTTCGGCGGCCTCCGTAACCACCGGGCAGACCAGCCCAAAGCGGTCGATAACGATCGACCCGGCATCGCCGGGGTCCGACACCATGAACGGTGCCATCAGCATGTCGTGTAAAATCCTGTGAGCACTCATCGCAAGTACCTTTCGCAAAAGGGGAACACAAAACGTGGGAACACAATGAGGCTACTTCGCCTCGTCAACCAAAACCTCGATCGAACCGGCGCCGCCGTTGCCGCCTTGGGCAACCGCGACCTTGATCCGCTCTTCGTACACCCAAACAAACTCGGCCAAATCGGTGAAGGCCGATCCGTCCGAAACCTTGTTCGGAAGCACGCGCGGGTAGAACCATGCGTTCGATGTGCCCGCGTCCGCTTTCGTCAAGATTGGAACGCCGCTCGTTTCGCCCGTAATCGTCAGGTCGCCGCCGGTCGCAATCGTGCCGGGCAGATACTTCAGGGCGAGAATCTTCCCTGTCACGTTCGCCCCGAGGTAAACCTCCGCATCCCCGGAGGCATCGCACACGATTGCCGCTGTGTATTTCTGGATCATGGTTTAGTCGCCTGTGTAAAGGACTCCGTTGTAAGTGACGTAATCGCGGCGAGGCCCGATCGCCACGCCGCCGCCGTTTCGGTTCTCGCCCAGGTTGCCGGGCGCCATGCGCCGGTCGTGGGCCACGCTCGCTGCCAGGGCCCGGTCGAACGCCGCCTGCTGAATACCCTCCGTATCGCGGTATCGCCGCTCGGCAATCGCCAAGCAGCTTTGCAGGAGGGTTTGCGAGTGAACCGCATTGCCCAGGTGGTACGGGGTTCCGACCCGCATCGCGTTCGGTATCACTTGATACCGATACTTCACCGTGTAAACCGCGTCGGCCGCCGGAACCAGCGCGAGAGTCCACCCCTGCGTTGCGGTCCCCGTACTGGCCTTCGGCACCACGGCCGCGAACTTCGGAGCACCCGACGAAAGGTTGCGGGAACGGAGGCTCAAGACGGCCCCCGGGCCAGTGTCGCGGATCGGGTGCCATACGTCCTCACCCGCCGCGTAGTAGAACTGCCCGATCAGCCCGCCGAAGTCGGACGGCAGATCGTAGTCCTCTTGGTCGATGACCGTATCGAGTGAGGTAATCGGCTTCAGGAAGCTCCACGAATGAGCCGTGCGCTCGCCGGGCAGGGGCGGCGGCCAATAGAACTGGCTGAGCCCGCCCCGCAAAATGGAGTCGAGCGTCAGGATTTGGTCCGCGTCCCAGCCCGACCGGCCCCAGCCCATCCACTCCGCGAGGTCGGATAGAATGTCGGTGTAGGCAAGCTCCAGGCCCGAAGGATCGGCGGGAACATCGGCGACGATCAGATACCCGTTGCCTTCCAGCGTTTCGCCGTCCGTCGTTACGGCAATCGCTGAAATCAGGTACGTCGCTTCCGTTTCGGTCGTGGCGCTGAACGTCACGGTCGTTCCGGAGATGCCCGTTGCCGAGATAGTCAGCCCGGACGGCGAACCCGTTACGGAAGTCACCGACGCCAGGGAGTCGCCCGACTTGATCTTGTCGACCAGATCAACGGCGAAGTGTTTCAGTTCGCCCGGCTGCATCGTGAGAATCTGCGTCATCAGTCAGCCCTCCAGGTACGCGGCGCCGCCGCTGGGGTGAAGGTTCGCCCGCTGCCCGCCGGCGTCCAGGTGCGGCCCGCC
>CAYPWB010000458.1:0-4745 GCA_964414315.1 uncultured Planctomycetaceae bacterium
AAGGCGGTACAAAACGTTCGCGGGCGACGTGGGGTAGGCTATCTGAAAAGCTTCGCAATCACTTCCCTCTCTCTCCGGGAGAGGGTTAGGGTGAAGGCAATCTGCCGAGAGACTTTGGGCTTGTCTTGCCCGAATCCCACAACGCCTCACCCCCGGCTCCTTTCCTAAAGGGAGAGGGGAGTTTCCGGAACCGGGATTATTCACGAGAAGTAGGGTGGTGACAAGCAAGCCATGGGCTTGGTGGGACTTCGGTCGCTGGGGCGGACGTGCTTCGTGCGCACGGTGCATGAATCACCCGTGTCTGGCTTGCGCAGTCCCACCAAGGACTTACGCGACCTTGGCCCACCCTACACGAATAATCCGGGGGAAAGGCTCTCAGAGCCGGATAAGCGAGATGGCCACTTGCAACAGCCGGTCGTCGAGCATGAGCGTTTCGCGATCCTGGTGCTCAAATGCCGCGGCGACGTACTCCAGCCCGCCGGCGTACGCAATCTGGTAGTTCTGGCCGATAATGACCGACGGCACGGTAACGTGGCTGAAGCTCCACGGCGTTCCGCTCAGGGCGTTCTTCACGCCGCCGGCGATGATGTTGGTCATTTCGCCGGCGCCGTCGACCACCTGCGGAGTGACGAGTTCGAACGACTCGCCGAGGAGTCCGCCGACGGCCTTCATGGCCACCTGTTCGGACATATTCACCGTAATGAAGCCCGACGCCTGACCGTGCAGGCCGATCATGCCCGTGATCTTGCCCGGATCGCGCATCGGCACGGCCGACATACCGACACAGCGCGCCCGCATGTCGCACATGCCGAAACAGCTATCGACGGCGCCGATCATCGCACGCAGCAGGGTGGCATTGCCTGCCATGGCTTCCAGGGGGGACGCTTCGACCGTAGACATCGGCGGGCTCCTTGGGTGTTCACAGGGGACTGTCCCAGTTTTCGCGGCACACAAGCGGATATGCCCAATAGGGCAATGCTTCCGGCCGCGAAAATGGGGCTGTCCCCTTCGCATGCAGCGGAGAGAACAGTCTGCGCCACCGGCGACGCAGTTGTCCTGCACCGGCTATCCATTTATGCGTCAGAATCTCGGTTTGCGCCGCCATGCGCCCGTGAATTGGCATGGAATGCGCCGCCTCCGGCGCCCAGAAGCCCGCCCAGCCCGTAGAGTCAATATATTCGCTGCATTCGGCGGCGTTCGTCCTGCGGTTCGACGCGGTTACGGTTCCCATGGAGGGACCGGGATGTCAAATTATTGGCGGGTTCGTTGGTCGCATGTCTTGAGAGCGCCTGCAGGCCGCTCGGCAGAGACGGGCGAGCACCTCCGGGGAGGGGGCGGCTCCCCGGCGGCGAAACGCGTCGAGCCGCACGATTTGCCGGTTCACCGCGCGAGGGCCGCCGCAAGCGATACGAGCAGCACCGCGCCCACCACCACCGCAACGCCTACGGCCACCACCACACCCAGCACCTTCGGCCAGGAGGTGGGAGCCCCGCCGGTCGGCTTGCCCGTCTGACCGTTCACCAGAAACCGGTACACCTGCTCCTGGTAGCGGTAGGCCATCATCCAGACGGGCAGCAGCACGGGCCGGCTTGTCATGTGCTCGATGCGAACGTTCACCCGCACGTTGCGCGACCGGCCGGCAACGTACCGGGCGGCCACCGCGGCGGCCTCGCGCTGCTCGATACCGCGGCGGGCCAGCGGCCGAGCGTACTTGCGCGGCACGGAGAACTGCTCGACGGTTACCCGATCGAGATCGACCTGCTCGGGCGGCACGCCGTCGTCCAGGTCGAACGGGCAGATGGCCGCGGTTTCGGCCGGAGTCAGCACGCCGCTGGCGCCGATCAGCAGGTTCGCGTGGCGGTCCCGGTGCTCGCCGGCCAGCGGATACCATGCGGCCCGGGCGCCGGCCGGCGTGTGGTTGGTGTCGGCCGTCCAGTAGGTATGCGTTTGGGCTTCAAAGACCCAGTAGGGCACGTACACGGGCGTCATCTCGACCACGGCGGCCTGCCGGGCCAGGTCGCCGGGGCGGAAGAAACCCTGGCCGAGCCACTGACGCATGGCCGTCATGGCGGCCTCGCGCTCGATGCGGAACGGTACCACCCACCGGGGCGAAAGGATCTGCGCGTCGGCCGCGCGGTCCAGTTCCACCGAGCCGCAGAAGGGGCATCGGAGGCTGCCGGCGCCGGCGTCGTAGCTCATCGACGCCCCGCACCCTCGGCACTGGAAGTTGTGCGTCGCCAGCCGACGTGTATCCTCCGCCGGGCCCGCCTCCTTCGCGCGGCGCGGCGCTTCGGTGCCGCAGTTCGCGCAGAACAGGTCCTCCTCGTCAATCAGGCTGCGACACACTTCGCATGTGAGAACTTCGTCAGACATGGTCATTATGGTAGGCGAGTGGCACGATCCCCGTCCTGTTCGGTGCCGATGCAACCGGTTATTGATTCGCGGGCCTCAAGTTTATCCAATCATCCGGCCGCTGCCGCCGCGTAAATGGGACTATCCCGTTCGCATGCCGCAGAGGAAGCAGCCCGCCCCACCGTCCCGGGAACGCTTACGGCACGATTGTTGCACATCGACAATGAAGACACAAGTTGCTGGGAAGACGTAAAGGAAGACCGTCGCGAACGGGGCACTTGCGGCCCGGCCGTCCGGCCGTGCGGGCCCGCAGACGGTTGGCGGGAGGCTTTCTGCGGCCCAACGTCCGAGAACGCGAAACGGCGTCGGAACGAAGTGTCCATTGTCGGCCGTTGTGGTTCTTTCCGCCCGTCGCGTGCCCGATCTTTCCTCGCTCGGGGGTCGCTGCTAGGATTTTCTGCGTTCTGCAAACCTGTTCGGCCGGAGCGGTCGAACCCTCTGCGAAAGGAGCCTGGAATGAACATTCCGGTCCGGATTTTGGCGGTATGGGCGTTCGCTCTCTCCATCGTGGCAGCGGCGGAAGCCGTGGATGTACAGGGTACCGAGCAGGCGGTTTCCGAAACGCGGGAAACGCCTGCCGCCTCAGAAGGCCCTGGGGCGCAGCTTTTCGAGGGCATGGGACCGCACCGGCGCCGGGTGACAACCGATTCGCCGGAGGCGCAACGCTACTTCGAGCAAGGGCTGATCTGGGCGTACGCCTTCAACCACGACGAGGCCATTCGTTCCTTCACCCATGCGGCAAATCTCGACGACAATTGCGCCATGGCGTGGTGGGGGGTGGCCTTGTGTCAGGGACCCAACTACAACGACCCGGTCATGACCGACGAGCGTTCGGCCGCGGCGTGGGACGCTCTCGAGAAGGCCCGCGCCAGGATCGACAACACCACGCCGGTCGAACGCGCGCTGATCGAAGCGCTCGGCCGCCGGTATGCCAAGCCATGGCCGGAGGATCGCACCGAATTGGAGCAGGCGTACGCCGACGCCATGGCCGCCGTCTGGGAGGCCTTTCCCAACGACACCGACGTCGGCTCGCTTTACGCCGAGGCGATGATGGTGCAAAGGCCGTGGATGCTCTACACGCTCGACCAGGAGCCGGTCGAGGGAACGCCTACGATTGTCGCGGTCCTGAATCGCGTGCTCGAACTGCAACCCAACCACCCGGGCGCCAATCATCTGTACATCCATGCCGTCGAGCCAAGTACAGCGCCCGAGCGAGGTCTGACCGCCGCGAAGCGACTGAGGGACCTCGTGCCGGCCGCCGGGCACCTGCTGCACATGCCGTCGCACATCTACGTGAAGACGGGCTACTGGAACGAGGCCATCGTTCAGAACGAGAAGGCGCTGCGGGCCGACGCCGCCTACCGGTCGCTCTCGCCGGACCAGGGGTTTCAACACTTGTACATGGTGCACAACGCCCACATGCTGGCGTATGCGGCCATGATGAGCGGCCGCGAGAAGGAGGCTATGGCGGCGGCCCGGGCCATGTGGGAAAACATTCCCGACGAGGCCCTGCGCGAAGTCGGACCGGTGTTCGACCTTTGGATGTGCTCGGTCTACGATGTGCAGAAGCGATTCGGCCGCTGGGACGCCATTCTGGCCGAGGAGCCTCCGCCCTCGTTCCTGCCCATCACCACGGCCATTTGGCGGGCGCAGCGGGCCATTGCGTACGCGGCGAAGAAGGACTTTGACGCCGCCCGGCGCGAGCACGAAGCGTTTCGAGCGGCCAAGGCGGCCGTGCCTGAGGATCAGGTGGCACTCACTGATTATGCGCACACGATTCTCGACGTGAGCGACTATTTCATCGCCGGTGAGATCGCGTTGCAGCAGGAGCGTTGGCGCGAGGCCGCCGAGTTGCTCGAAAAGGGCGCGAAGATCGAAGATTCGCTTTCCTACGGCGAACCGCCCCAGTGGCTGCAGCCCATTCGCCACACCTTGGGGGCCGTGTATTTGAAAAGCGGGCGATTCGATGAGGCCGAGCGCGTGTACCGCGAAGATCTATCCAAATGGCCGAACAATGGCTGGTCGCTCTACGGACTGAGCCGGGCGCTCGAGGGCCAGGGCCGGCTGAAAGAGGCCCGTGAAGTGAACCGTCGCTACGAGCGCGCCTGGGCCCGGGCCGACGAACCGACGGAGACAAGCTGCAAATGCATCCCGCAAACGTAGCTCGTAGGGCAGGGTCCTGCCGGCCTTCTCTCATTCAACGTCTACCCCGGGGAAGGCAGGCGGGAGCCTGCCCTACTTGGCTTGGCTTGGGTGGAACGTTTTAGTTCCTGCGGCGCGAAACGAACTCAGCCCCAAAGGGGCTTCGTTCTTCCAGCCCAGGGCAACGCCCT
>CAYPWB010000459.1:0-4704 GCA_964414315.1 uncultured Planctomycetaceae bacterium
TCGAGGACATCGCCGCGCAGTTCAAGGTGCCCGCAGCCTACACGACCGAGAAAGACCTGCTGGCCGACCCGGCAGTCGAGGCCGTGTACATCGCCTCGCCGCTGGCGCTGCATGCCCGGCAAATCAAGATGGCCGCGGCCGCGGGCAAGCACATCCTTTGCGAGAAGCCGCTCACGCTCAACGTGAAGCAGGCCGAGGAGGCCGTGGGCGCGTGCCGCAAGGCCGGCGTGTACCTGCAAGAGGGCTACATGATGAAGTTCCACGGCGCCCATCGCCGAATGAAGGAGCTGATCGACGAGGGGCGCATCGGCAAGGTGGTGTCGATGCGGGCTCAGCTTTCCTGCTGGTACCCGAAGATGGAAGGCGCCTGGCGTCAGGATCCGCGGAAAGGGGGGCCCGGCGGGGCCTTGGTCGATATGGCCACCCACCTGTTCGACCTGCTGGCGTACTTCGCCGGTCCGGTTCGGCGCGTGGCCGCGCTGACGGGCAACCTGGTGCAAGGCTACAAGCCGGCCGACGCCACCACCACGCTGCTGGAGTTTCGCTCCGGCGCGCACGCGACGGCCGACTGCTTCTTCTGCATTCCCGACGAGGCCGGCCGCACCCGGCTCGAAGTGTACGGCTCGCAGGGCGCCCTGCTGAGCGAAGGGACGATCGGTCAAAGCACCGGCGGCAAGCTCGAAGGCCTGTTCGGCGCCGGCGACAAGGGCTACGACGCCGCGCAGGACAAGGACGTTGTGCGTAAGTTCGAGCGGGTGCCGTTCCCCAAGGTCAACCCGTACACGGCCGAATGCGAGTACTTCGCCCAGTGCATCCTCGACAGCCGCCCGCCCGAGATCAACGATGGCAAGAATGCCCTGACTGTCCTGCGAATCGTCGAGCAGGCGTTGCAGTCGAGCAAGACGAAAGCCGTGTTGCGCGTTTAGGATTTGCCGGGCCCGCTGAATTCACTCATAATGACGATGAAAGCAAAAGTCTACATCGAGAGCAGTGTGGTGAGCTATTGCACGGCGTGGCCGTCTCGCGACTTGGTCGTTGCCGCTCGGCAGGGAGTAACCAGGGAGCGTTGGGCCCGTATTCTCAGCGAGTTCGAATGTCATGTTTCTGTTCTTGTCGTGCAGGAAATCGAAGGCGGCAATCCGCAAGCGGCATCGGCACGAGTCGAGGCTATTGCAGGCCTGCCAATCCTTTCGATTGACGCAACAACCGAGGAATTGGCACAATCGCTTGTCCTTGAAGGCCCCATTCCTGCGGGAAAACCGGAAGACGCTTTGCACATCGCGATTGCGGCGCGAAGCGGCATGGACTATCTGCTTACGTGGAACTTCGCACACATCCACAACGCGCAGATGGCGCGAGGTATTCAGCAGGTCGTCGAGCGCTGTGGCCACCAGTGTCCTATTATTTGTTCGCCGGAGGAACTGACGGGAGGCTAAGTATGGAAGACCCCATCATTGCGGAAGTTCGCACGATTCGCGATGCCCATGCGGCGAAGTTCAACTTCGACCTGCATGCCATATGTGAAGACCTGCGCAAGAAAGAGAAGACCTGCGGACACCCCATGATCCGACTGCCGCCGGAGCCCCCCGGGAAAGGCCAACGAGAGGTTGCATCGCGATAATGGGCGTGCGGTGCGAGTCAGACAACGTGTGCCGCATCAAGGCGCTCGACGATCCCCGAATTGCGGCCTACCGGAACCTGCGCGACCGGACGTTGCGGGGCGAAGGGATTTTCGTGGCCGAGGGAACGCTGCTGGTGCATCGGCTGCTGGCCAGCACGTTCGCTGCCGAGTCGGTCCTGGCCGCCGAACGCTACGCTGCCGAGTTCGCTCGTGCCGTGCCTGCCGCGGTTCCCCTGTACGTGGCAAGCGAGGCGCTGCTGCGCGAGATCGTGGGCTTCGACTTCCACCGCGGGGCGTTGGCCGCCGGCCGGCGCCGGCCGCAGTCGTCGGTAAGCGAACTGGTCGAAGACCTGCCCGCCGGCCGCAACACGCACCTGATCGTCCTGCCCGAAGTGACCAAGCCGGAGAATCTGGGACTGATTGTGCGTTCGGCCGCCGCGCTGGGCGTCGACGGGGTCGTGCTGGGCGAGCGGTGTTGCGATCCGCTCTCGCGCCGGACGCTGCGGCTGTCGATGGGAGCCGTGCTCCAAGTGCCCATGGCCCGGTCGGTCGACCTGGCAGCCGACCTGGTCCTTCTCCGTCAGCGTTTCGGCTTCGAGCGGATCGCGGCGGTGCTCGATCCCGCCGCCGAACCGCTCCCTGTGGTGCGCTGGCCGGCCCGAACCGCCCTGCTGTTCGGCAACGAGTTCGACGGGCTGAGCGACAAGTGGCTCGGCCTTTGCGATCGCCGCGTAACCATTCCCATGCAGCCGGGCGTCGACTCGCTCAACCTGGGCGTGGCCGCCGGCGTGTTTCTCTACGAGTTGATGAAGGACCGCTCCTGATCCGCCGCGGCGGTCTTCTGCCCAATGACCACGGCGCCGACAGGGCACACTTGGCGGCAGGTATCGCAACTTGTGCACTTCGATTGGTCGATTTCGTGCTTTCGGTAGGGCGCAAACGCGATGGCGCTCACCGGGCAGTGCTGGGCGCACAGCGTGCAGCCGATGCACTCGTCGTCGATGCGGTACTCGATCAACGCGGGGCACTTGCCGGCCGGGCACCGCCCTTCGAGGTGCGCCTCGTACTCCTCGCGGAAGTATTGCAGCGTCGAAAGGACCGGGTTCGGCGCCGTGCGGCCCAAGCCGCAAATGCTCCCGGCCTCGATGCCCCGCCCAAGCTGCTCCAACTCGTCGAGGTCGGCCGGCTTGCCCTCGCCCTCGCAAATGCGGTCGAGCAACTCGAGCATCCGCCGGGTTCCAACGCGGCACAGCGTGCACTTGCCGCACGACTGGTCCTGGGTGAATCGGAGGAAGTAGCGGGCGATGTCGACCATGCAGTCGGCATCGTCGAGCACGACCAGCCCGCCGGAACCCATGATGGCGCCCGCCGCCGTGAGGGCCTCGAAATCGACGGGCGTATCGGCAAGCCGGGCGGGCACACAGCCGCCGGAAGGCCCGCCAATTTGCACGGCCTTCAGCTTGTGCCCCTCGGCCACGCCGCCGCCGATTTCATCGACGATTTGCCGGATGGTTACACCCATGGGCACTTCGATGAGCCCGCCGCGCAGCACCTTTCCCGCCAGGGCGAACACCTTCGTGCCGCGGCTCGACGCGGTTCCCATGTCGCTGAACGCCTCGGGTCCGTTCCGGAAAATCCACGGCAGCGAGGAATACGTTTGCACGTTGTTGACCAGCGTGGGCCGGCCCCACAGGCCCTGCTGCGCCGGGTAGGGCGGTCGCAGGCGACGCATGCCGCGGCGGCCTTCGATCGAGGCCATGAGGGCGGTCTCCTCGCCGCACACGAACGCGCCGGCCCCCTCGCGCACCGAAATGTCCAGGTCGCCCAGCAGCCCGCGCTCCCGGCACGCCGCCAGCGCCCCGTTCACGCTTTCGACGGCCAGCGGATACTCTGCCCGGATGTACATGTACGCCTGCTTCGACCCGATGGCCTGGGCTGCGATGGCGATGCCCTCAATGACCCGATAGGGGAACGATTCGAGGATCATGCGGTCCATGAACGCGCCGGGGTCGCCCTCGTCGCCGTTGCACAGCAGGTACTTCACTTCGCCGGGCGCCTCGCGCACGCGTTGCCACTTCACCCCGGTCGGGAAGCCTGCGCCCCCGCGCCCGCGCAGCCCGCTTTCGGTTACCTTGCGGATGATCTCCTCCGGCGGCATTTCGCGAGCCGCTTCCAGCGCGCGGAAGCCGTCGTGCCGCAGGTACTCGTCAAGGTCGGCCGGGTCGATGCGGCCGAAATGCTCGATGCAGATGTGCTTTTGCGGACCGAGGAACTCGCACACGGCGCCGTCGCGCATGTCGAGCACGCGGTCGACTTCCGGCACGCCGCCCTCGTCGCTCGCGAGGCGGTCGAACCAACGTCCCAGCCGGCGGCTCACTTGCCGGAGCAGGCCACGGGGCTTGAAGTGTTCAAGGACGATGTCGGGCACGTCGTCGGGCGAAACCTGGGCGTACATCTTCGACTGCCCGTCGGGCAGCACCAGTTCGACCATGGGCGTGTGGTGGCACATGCTCACGCAGCCCACCCGCTTCACCACGGCCGGAGCGCCCGTCTCGGCCACAACCCGCTCGATGGCGTCGTGCACGTGGCCGCACCCCTGGGCCAGGCAGCACGAATCGAGCCCGATGCGTATCTCGCCAAGTTCCCCCTCGGGAGTGACGACGCGGCCCGCCGGCTTGCCGTTCCCTTCGCGCAGCCGGCGCAGGAAGTCTTCGATCGTCTTGCCGGCGTCGAGCGTGCTGAGCCGCCCGTACGTGACCCCGTCAATCTGAATGACCGGCGCCAGCGTGCAGCACCCGAGGCAGGCCACCTTCTCGACGGTGAACAGCCGCTGCGGATCGGTGTCGTCGCCCTCGGGTACGCCGAGTTCCCGCTCCAGGGCCTCCTGGATGCGCACCGACCCTTTCACGTGGCAGGCCGTGCCGTGGCATACGCTGATGGCGTGCTCGCCCATCGGCCGGTGCCGAAACTGGCTGTAGAAGGTCGATACGCCGGTAATGGTGGCGGGCGTGATGTCGGTCAGTTCGCTCACGCGGCGCAGCGCCTCGGGCGGCAGCCAGCGGTACTCGCCTTGAATGGCCTGA
>CAYPWB010000460.1:0-1814 GCA_964414315.1 uncultured Planctomycetaceae bacterium
AACCGGGCACCAGGAGCCAGGCGTGCGGCATCGCCGCGCGAAGCTCGGCCAACTGCTCGGGATACGTTGCCCCCACCACGGCTCCAACCGCGCCGTAACCACAGCTTCCGCGGTTTGCGGCCGCCAAACGTTCCACTTCGGCCGCCACATGCCGGTACAGCGGAAGCCCGTCGCAGATGAGGTCCTGGAACATGCCGCCGCCCGGGTTCGACGTCTTCACGAGCACGAAGACCCCCGCGCCCCGCTCCCGCGCGACCGAAACAAAGGGTTCCAGGCTGTCGCCGCCCAAGTAGGGACTGACCGTCAGAGCATCGGCCTGCCACGCGCTCCGGCCCCCCGGGCCCAGGATCCCGTCGGCGTAGGCCTCGGCAGTCGAACCGATGTCGTTTCGTTTCCCGTCCAGAACGACCAGAAGGCCCTTCGTCGCGGCATACCGGATTACTTCGGCCAAGGCGGCCGTTCCCGGTGGACCAAGCTGCTCGAAAAAGGCCGCCTGCGGCTTCACCACCGGCACCATGGAGGCAACCACGTCGATCACCCCGCGACAGAACTGCAAGTACGCCGCAGCGTTTTCCTCGGGGCCGCGGGGGCCGGGTGTGGAAAGCAGCAAATCGGGAAGCTGCTCGATCCGGGGGTCCAGGCCCACCATGACGCCGTTGCCGCACCGTTGTACCGCCATCGCCAACCGATCCGCAAACGCTTCCATGTTTCCTCCCCGCGCGATTCAAGGTGTTCCGAATGCAACGGGAATCTTACCCCACTCGAGGCTTCGTGCAACCCAGTGGGTTTCGCTGTTCAAGCATCTCCCGGCATCGGCTTCGCTTTCTTGGCTGGCCGGGTTGCAGCCGACCGGCTCATGTGGCATAATAACGCTTTGCCCACTGGCTGCATGGCCGGGTGTGGGAAAAAGACGGGGCGTGGCGCAGTCTGGCTAGCGCGTCTGACTGGGGGTCAGAAGGTCGGAGGTTCAAGTCCTCTCGCCCCGACTTGGAAAGCCTTGCGTAGCAATGAGTTACGCAAGGCTTTTTTCGTAGGCACGGCTCGGAGAATGGCCAAGGCTACGCATGGGCTACGTCCGTCGAGAATTGCGGGGAAGACGGGACGGATCCGATTTGCGCGAAGCACCCTTCGGGCCGTTCCGGGAAATCGGCTTTGCCCTCGTTTCCCCCTTCCGCGCGCAACCGGCCCCTGAGCAGTTGCTACGCCGATTGTGCGTTCCCGGGAAGCCTGAAAAACCGGCGCGGAACGGTGCCGTTGGGAACCGAGGATGGGCGAGGGAGCAGCGGGAAAGGCACGCGAAAAGCGTCGTCGGGGCACCGCCGTCCCCAATTGAAGAGCGGGTGATGGGGCTCGAACCCACGACATCGACCTTGGGAAGGTCGCGCTCTACCACTGAGCTACACCCGCATTCGGGCGAATCCGAAGCGACCGGTTCACCCTGGCGACGTGTAAGTATACCACGGCATCGGTGGGCAACAAGGGGTGCGGTCCGGGCTCTTCGGAACACTGAGCCGTTCAAAACAGTTGTCGGGCCGGGCGCCGGCCGGTATAATCGCGGCTGGTTTGGGCTTGCAGTTTGGGTTCCGCAACGGGCTGTGGGCAGAACTTCGCGCGTGGGGCACCACAATTACCATGAAGCTTATCGCTTACCCGTTGGCCGCGTTGTTGGGATTGCTGGGCCTGGTTTTCACGGTGGGCTCGCAGGGCGAGGTGCTTCGGATCGTCGTGGGGATCGTTCTTTGGGCCGCGGCCGGGGCGCTGGTGTGGCTGGCCCTGCAGCGGCCCGCCGAGTCGAAGACCACGTTGGTTCAGAA
>CAYPWB010000460.1:1914-4704 GCA_964414315.1 uncultured Planctomycetaceae bacterium
TGGTGTGGCTGGCCCTGCAGCGGCCCGCCGAGTCGAAGACCACGTTGGTTCAGAAGATCGACCTTTCCGGCCAGGTAAACTTGCAGGAGCTTACCTGCCGCGGTTGTGGCGGAACGCTCGGAAGCGACGCCGTGAGCGTGCAGGCCGGGGCAGTGTTCGTTGAGTGCCCCTTCTGTGGCACCGCATATCAGCTTGAGGAGGAGCCGCGATGGTAACGCCTCGCGGCAGGGCTGCCGACCAACGCGCGCGGTCGGGCGAGGGTGTGTCGCAAACTTCGCCGGAATTTTTACGGTCTTTCCAGCTACTGAGATATGCCGGGCGATTTGCCCGAGGCGTTGCAGGCGCCGTGCGGCGCGACCTGGCAGGGTTCCGCGCCGCCGTTTCCGGCGGGGACCCGCGGCCGGGCCTGTACCGATACTGTCTGCGGCCGGCCGGAGGGCAGCGGACGCTCCATCTGCGGGTCGCCGCCGATCGCTCCGCCGTGCTGCTGATCGACGTCGGCGATGCGATCCACTTGAACCCGACCGCCGCCTTCTTGGCGAAGGCCGCCCTGGACGGGTTGCCCATCGATGCCTCGGTTGCCCGATTGCTGCCTCGGCACGCGAGGGCCAACCGGAAGGAAATCGAGTGCGGCGCGGACATGGTCTACCGCCTGGTGCGCCACCTTGCGTCGTGTACCGACCCGTGCCCTACGTGCGGGCTGAATGAGCTGACTCGCGTTCCGTTGTTCAGTCGTTCCGTCCAGGCTCCCCTGAAAGCAGATCTGGCGCTCACTTACGGGTGCAACAATGCCTGCCGGCATTGCTATAACGAGCCGGGACGAAAACGCGGGCAGGCGATGTCGGTCGACCAATGGCGGGCGGTACTGCGCAAGCTGGTAGGCGTGGGCGTTCCACACATCATTTTCACCGGCGGTGAGCCCACTCTGTTCGACGGCCTCGCCGCGTTGATTCGCGAGACGAACCGGCTGGGGATGGTCGCCGGGCTGAATACGAACGGGCGTTTGCTGGGGCGCGGCACGTTGGCCCGCGACCTCAAGCGTGCGGGTCTCGCCCACGTGCAGATTACCGTCGAGTCGGACCGCTCCGAGGTCCACGACGCGATGACGGCGCCGGGAGCATTCGACGAAACGGTGGGCGGCATCGAGCGCTGCCTGGCCGCAGGGCTTCACACAATCACCAATACCACGCTTACCCGAAAAAACGCCGCCCGGGCCGTCGACCTGCTGGGGTTTTTGCACGCGCGGGGTGTGCAGTGCTGCGCGATGAACGCGATGATCCACGCCGGCCGCGGGCGGGCGCATCCCGATACGCTGGCCGTGAGCGAATTGGCCCCCGTACTGGCGGCGGTGCGCGATCGTTCCCTGGAATTGGGCATGCGCATGCTGTGGTACACACCCACCCGGTACTGCGAGTTGTCGCCCATGGAACTGGAACTGGGAGCGAAGCGCTGCAACGCCGCCGAATATTCGATTTGCATCGAGCCCGACGGCGACGTGCTGCCGTGCCAGTCGTACTACCGGGCGGCGGGCAACCTGTTGCGCGATTCGTGGCCCGACATCTGGCACAGCCCCCTGTTTCGCAGCCTGCGCGGCCGCGTGGACGATCCGCGCGCATGCGGTCTACCGGAAGACTGCGCCGATTGCCCCGATCTGAGCGTTTGTGCCGGCGGCTGCCTGCTGGAACGGGAGCGAAGAGCCTGCCATGAAACGTAAGGCGGTGACAGAAACAGTAGTTTACATGGTATCCGTCGGCACGTTATACTTGACCTGATTGGCCAACATCCCACCGGCAATACGGCCTGCCGGCCCCGCCCCACAAGAAAGACCTGCCCATGCCACTGCGTATGATTCTGCTGTTTAGTGTTGCGACCGCTTCCCTGATTGCACCTGCCGCCGAGCCGCCGGTGGTGTGGCGGGTGGGGGAGGTGGTCGACGTTGCCGAGGTCTGGTCGGGGCACCCGGTGGGGTTTACGCTGCTTACGGCCCCGCCGCACCAGTTCGTGGCGTTCTACGACGCCGAGCGGCGGATGACCGTCGGCGCGCGGCGCCTCGATGAGCCGGAGTTCCACCTGCGGCGGCTGCCTTCGCCCGCCGAGGACGCGACGGCGCCGGGCCGGCGCCTGCCCACCACCCGGCTGGGCTGGGACAGCCACAACGGCGTGACCATAGCGCTGGACCCGGCCGGGCACTTACACCTCAGCGGCAACATGCACTGCACGCCGCTGTTGTACTTCCGGTCGGAGGAGCCGTACGACGTCGACTCACTCCGCTGGTTGCCCGAGATGGTCGGCCCGCTGGAGGACCGCGTCACCTACCCTCGCTTCCTCAACGGCCCGGAAGGGGAGTTGATTTTCACCTATCGGCACGGCCGCAGCGGCGACGGCATCCAGATATTCAACGTGTACGATCCGGCCGAGCGGTGCTGGCGACGTTTGCTCGACACGCCGCTGTTCGACGGCGAGGGGAAGCGGAACGCTTATTTCCGCGGCCCGGTGCAGGACGCCGACGGCGTGTTCCACGTGTGCTGGGTGTGGCGGAATACGCCCGACTGCGCGACGAATAACAACGTGTCGTACGCCCGCAGTCGCGACCTGAAGCACTGGGAAACCAGCGGTGGGGAGCCGATCGAACTGCCCATCACCCTCGCCCGGGGCGACGTGATCGACCCCATTCCGCCCGGGGGCGGGCTGATCAACGGGAACACGCACATCGGGTTCGATACCCGGGGGCGCGTCATCGTCACGTACCACAAGCACGATGCGAACGGCCACACGCAAATCTACAACGCG
>CAYPWB010000461.1:0-4700 GCA_964414315.1 uncultured Planctomycetaceae bacterium
GGGCACATTACCGTCGTCGATCCGTCAAGAGGACCCGACGCCCCGGCCTCCGCCCGCCGAGTGAGTTCGGGAGGTATGTACCGCGATCCGTACCCTTTCTCGGAGGATTGCTTCCTGGTGGCCGACGGGGGTGGCATTCACGTCATGGATGGTCGGGGCCGGACGGAACCTGTGTGCACGGTGCCGCCCGGTTGCCGACTCGAGTGCCACGAGCCCCGCCCGCTCGTGTCTCGCCGGCGGGAACGCACCGTTCCGCACCGGACCGATCTGTCGCAGGCCACGGGCCGGCTGTTCTTGGCCGACGTCTACCACGGACGCAACATGGAAGGGGTGCGCCGCGGCGAGATCAAGAAGCTTCTGATCCTCGACCGGCTGCCGAAGCCGATCAGCTTTTCCGGCGGCATGTGGCCGATCACGGCCGGCGGCTCCTTCCAGCTTGCCTCCGTGCTGGGCACCGTGCCCGTGGCCGACGACGGCTCGGCCTATTTCGAGGCGCCGGCCATGCGGTCGTTGTTCTTTGTTGCCCTCGACGAAAACGACCTGGCGGTGAAGCGGATGCACAGTTTCGTGAGCTTGCAACCGGGCGAGGTGACCGGCTGCGTGGGCTGTCACGAAGGCCGCACCACTGCATCGCCGCTCGACTCGAACCCCGCTGCCTTGTTCCGGCGGCCGGACCGCATCGAACCGATCGCCGACCTACCTGAAGTGATCGACTTTCCCCGCGATATTCAGCCGATCTTCGACAGACATTGCGTCGAGTGCCACAACCCCGATCGGCCGGAAGGCCGCGTCGACCTGACCGGCGACCACACGCCCATCTTCAGCCAGAGCTACTGGACGCTCCTGCATCGGGGGCTCATTTCCGATGCGAGGAACGCCGGGGGCAATCGGCCGCCGCGTTCGGTGGGCAGCTCGGCCAGCCCGCTGCTGGGCTACCTGGACGGCAGCCATCACGGCGTCCAGCTTAGCAAGGAGGAGCGAACGAAGGTGCGGCTGTGGATTGAAGCCAGCGCGGTGTACGCCGGGACCTACGCGGCGCTCGGCACCGGCATGGCGCCGGTCGAGTTTCCGGTGGCGGCCATGGAGCAGCGATGCGGAAGTTGCCACGGCACGCCCGCTCCCGAGCGGAACCGCATCGGGCAGGGCGAGCAGTACTTCCGCTTCGGCCCTCAGGGGCCCCATTTGCCGCTGGTCCACGAGTTTCTCGACCTGCAGCGGATCCGCGGCTCGATCGGCTACTACCAGTTCGGCAACGCCCGGCCGCCGCAGTCGTTGTGCAACCTCACTCGGCCGGAGAAGTCGCTCCTGCTGCGCGCTCCCCTGTCGGCCGAGGCGGGCGGGCTGGGGTGGTGCGGAGCCCGCGTGTTTGCCGATGCCGACGACCTTGACTATCAACTCTTGCTGGCCGCAATCGTCGCGGCGTCCGACCGGCTTGCGGAAACCAGGCGATTCGACATGCCCGGCTTCCGCCCGAACGTCTACTATGTTCGCCAAATGCAGCAGTACGGCATTCTGCCCGACGACCACGACCCGGCCCACCCGCTCGACTTCCGCGCCGTCGAGCGGGCCTACTGGCGTTCGTTCCATTACGATCCGAAGACCCTATGCGTTCTGCCGACGAAGGACGGCCCCCTCGTTGGCCGACAAGCGAACGGTCCTCCCTGAGCCCATGCAGGCTTAAGCGTCAAATATCGAGTGCGAAACGCACTGCCCGACTGACCGCCGCAAGCTTCCTCGGCGGCAGGGTTGTAACCAGTCCGCCGATCTTCGCTTTCGCAACTGTTTGCAAGTGATCGCAGTTGATTGCGCAGTCGCATTGCATTCCGTCATCATGGGACAACGCCACTTCGGAAGGGATGTCGCGGATGGTGCTGGTGATGGGGGCGACCGTGACTTCGCCAAGGTACGGCAGGATCGACTCCCGCGTCAGGATGAGAACAGGGCGCCTCTTATCCGGGCGCGCGAACTTGTGCCAGTGAACCTCACCGCGAGTCATGGTTCCCCCCATTCCTGTTCCGGCGCCCAAACAGCAAACTCACCGGCCTCCACAGGATGACGTTCGTATCCTTCGCGGTGTTTCTTTTCCTGCTGGCCAACGGTGTAACGCACGAGGGCGTCGCGCAACGCGTCGCGAGTGAATGCCGAACGGCTTACGCGGAGTTTCTTCGAAACGCGGTCCACCATTTGGACCAGGTCTTCATCGAGGGTCATTTGAACCGTTCTCATGTCGCCTCTCCAGAATGTGGCATATCTTGTGCGTTCGACCTATGCGTTCTGCCGACGCGTCAGGAAGAACGCGACCGCGCCGCCGGCCAGCGCTAGTAGAAACACGAGCAGGAAGTCGGTTTGGGCCATGAGGTCGAGGCCGCCGCGAAGGAAGATGAAGCCGAGGCCGCTGAGAACGCCGGCAGCCGCGAACCCCAAAGCGGCAGCCTTGCCTGCCTGGGCCATCGGCTGGTTACCGACGCCGCTTCGGTCGACCGTTTGCGACGTCGCGGCGTCGCCGCCCCCCCGTGCAGCGGTCGCCAACCCGGCCGCCGTCTCGCGCGGATAGCACTTCTCGACCACGGCATTGATGCTGCTCGCCGTGCACAGCACGGTGCGCACCGGCATGTCGAACCGGAGCCGGAGTTCGTCCTCGACCTCGGGCGCGAGCAGGTGCGGCGCGGCAACCAGCACCTGGCCTTCGTCGACCATGATGGGGACGCAGGAGTGAGTGCGTCCGATGGCCGGGGGCACCTTGGGCACGAGGTCTTCGGCGATGCCCAGGTCGGCCAGTTCGACGTACGGCAGCCCGACTGACTCGGCATAGGCCTGCATGACCACCGGGGGCGACGCCACCTTCTGCTGCACCAGGGCGTCGCGGATTTCCAGCCCGACCGCCTCGGCGTAGGTGCGCGCCTTGTTGAGTTGCGTCTGGTCGATGACCTTGCGTGCAAGCAGCAGTTCCTCCAACGTTCGGCGCCGGCCTTCCTCGCCCTCCCCACGGCCGAGGCCGGCGTCGTACTCGCGCTTCCGGGCCACGTCGGTCAGCGTGAGCATCGCCCGGGCCAACTCGTTGAGCAACGCCTGCGACTGTCGCGAATAGTCGCCGGTGGCAAACTTGCGCACGTGCGCATTCATCTTGCGGTAGTTTTCGCGAATGCGCCCGGCGTCGTCGCAGAACCGTGGCACGCGCAGCAACTGGTAATGCGTCAGCGGCCGATCCGACTCCCGGATGCCGAGCCAATCGCGGTAGACGTCCAACGATTCTGCCATGGCCGGAATGTGGAAACTGGGGAAGAAAGGGGTTACTCGACGTTGTAGTTGTCGGCAAGTTTCGTATAGGTGTCGACCTGGCTTTCGTTCAGACCGCCGCGCCGCTCGATCTCGATCGTGGCCTCATTGCCGCCGGCTACGTCGCGCGCGGAAACCACAATGCGCCCGGACGCGTCGAAGGCGTACGTCACTTCAATGGGCGAACCCTTCGGCAGGTCGTTGGGCAGATCGGTTACGCGGCACTTGCCCAACAGCGAGCAGGCGCGGGGATCCGGCGCGTCGCCTTCGATCACCTGGATACTCACGCGCTCCTGGTTCGCCTTCTTGGTGACGAACGTCTTCTTCACCTCGACCGGCAGGGTCGTGTTCCGCGGGATCATCACATGATTGCGGTCCTTGCCGGTTTTCGGACTCGCCGCCAGCACGCCCAACCCGTGCGAATTCACGTTGTCCTGCTGCACGGCCTCGAGCATCTTGCGGACCTTCTCGGCCAACTGGCTCTTCTCGCCTTGGTGCTTGGCCTCCAGGATGGCGGCATGGATTGCGGCGCCCTGGGCAACGGCCGTGTGCGGCGAAATACCCGTATAGGGCTTTCTGCCCAGGAGCACCTCCAGCATGGCCGGCACCTGGGGCATGAGGGTCGACCCGCCCACCAGAACGATCGCGTCGAGTTCCTCCGGTTTGACCTTGGCTTGTTCGAGGACCAGTTCGGTCGTGTCCGCGGTACGTTGGAGCAGGTCGGCCGTCATCTGCTCGAACTGATCGCGAGTAACATTTACCGAAACACCCTTGCCATGGTAGCGATGGGTCAGGGTGGTTTGCGCTTTCTCGGAAAGTTCGAGCTTGGCCAGGTCGCAATCGTTTCGCAACACCTGGACGGCCTCGGCCGACTCGCGCGGATCGACGCCGTGCCGGCCCTTGAACTCCTCGGCCACGTGGTCGAGCAGGCGGTCGTTCCAATCGACGCCGCCAAGTTGCACGTCGCCGTCGGTGGCGAGCACGCGGAAATGCATGGGCGTGTATCGGACCACCGTCACGTCGAAGGTACCGCCGCCAAGATCGTACACCAGGGCGGTGCGCGGCGGCTGGCCGGGCGACTCGCCCCGCCCGAGTTCCCCGCGGCTCCAGGCATAAGTGAGCGTGGCGGCCGTGGGCTCGTTGATGATGTCGATCACGTTCAGCCCGGCAATCCGGCCGGCGTCTTCGGTCGCCTTCCGCCGGGCATCGTTGAAGTAATACGGCACGGTGACGACGGCGTTGCCGATCTTGCCGATGCGCCGCTCGGCGTCCTGGCGGAGCTTCTTGAGGATCATGGCCGAGAGGAACTCGGGCGTGATGGGCCGGCCTTCGAGGCTGCGCTCGAAATCGGACTCGCCCATGTGCCGCTTGATGCGTTCGACGACGTTTTCCGGGCTTTCCATGGCCGCGCGCATGCGGTTGGG
>CAYPWB010000462.1:0-4699 GCA_964414315.1 uncultured Planctomycetaceae bacterium
CGAGCGGATCAGCCACGGCTCGCACGGCACACAGCCGGGCACGTCGAGCACCACTTCCCACGGGCGGGTCCACGTCAGCCCGCCGTCGGTCGAGAAGCTTTGCGCCACGACGTTCGATCGCTTCTCCACCGTTTCGCCCGGCCGGCGGATGTTCGTCATGCCCAGCAGCCGCTTGCCGCCGTCGACCGGTTCGATGGTGCACAAAGGCATGACGGTAGTCAGTCCGGTACACCTCATGGGCGTCCAAGTGCGGCCCTCGTCGTCGCTGTGCGACTGGTGCATCGTGCCGCCAGGGCCCTGCCCGGCGAACACCAGGAGCCTCGCCGCGCCCTCGGGGTCGACCAGCCGGTAGATGGCCGGGCAGTTGCGGGTTCGGCGCCAGTTGTCGGGCACCGTCAGCAGGTCGCTCCACGTGAGCCCGCCGTCGTCGCTCCGCTTCATCGGCCCGCACGCCCCGCCGTGGCCAAGACACCACACGCAGAACATGTTTTCTCCGTCGGGCATGAGCAGCGTCGTGGCGTGGCCCTGGTAGGTATTCTCGGTGCCCGCGGCGATGATCACTTGCCGGTCGGTTTCGCCGGAGATGTCGATCGTCGGGATGGTGATTTCCGGCCGGCCGGGCGAGCCGGGCTCCTGGACCGTCGAAGCGGCGGTCACGGCGGTAACCGCAATCAGGAACAGGGAAAATGCAAAGGTGGCTCTCATCGATCCAACTCCCAGAGGTTCAGATATGACAAATGGTACGCGGTACACGAAGGCTTCATCGCAGGAACGTGGGCTGGTCGTTGAACCTCGTCACCGTCCATGCTCGCGTTGATCCACGGGCGGCCAATCGACGACGGCGCCGGCGGCGGCCAGCCGGGCACGCAGCGCGTCGGGGGGAACGTCGGCCAGTGCGAGGCCGTCCTGAACGGCCATCGACGCGGCCTCGCCCGCCGCCTCACCCATGGCCATGCACGGCGCCATCACGCGCAGCGGTCCCAGCACCGGGCGCTCGACGCTTACGGCCCGCCCAGGGCAGACCAGGTTGTCGACGCCACGAGGCAGCATGATACGGTACGGGATGGGCGCGACCTCGGGCTTGGGTCCATGGTGGGGGTTGTCGCTCGGCCGTTTCGGGTTCGGAAGGTCCCAGCCGTAGGCCGAGAAGCCGATTGTATCGGCAAACCCGGTCGCCTGGTTCACATCGGCCACGGTCAGAACATACGGTCCTTCGATCCGCCGCGTTTCGCGTACGCCGAGCATGGGCGCCACGGCCTTCAGCCGCGCGTGGGCGAAGCCCGGAAAATGCGCACGCATCAATGCCATGAGCTGCTGAATCTCCGCCCGTCCGCGCATCAGCCCCTCGGTGCGCGATGCCGCGTCGGTCCCGTCGATATCGGTCAGGCGCGTGGTATTGATCATCATCGTGCCCGGCTGGTCGAGCTGCACGCTGATGAAGATTTCGTAGGGGAAAGTCCACTCGCCCGTCTCGCGCAACTGCCCGATCAGCTTCCGGAATCGGGGGGTGTCGTTGGCATGGATGTACTCGGACAGGGCGTCCTGGTCGACCCCGTCGACGTGGAAGGTGAGCGAAGCGGGCGTCATCAGGCCGTCTTCGTCGCGTCCCTGGGTCACGGGACACCCCGCCCGCGCGGCAATGTCGGCATCGCCGGTCGCGTCGACGAGTACCTGGGTGGCCACGGCGGTGAGGCCGTCCTTGTTGGCCAGCAGGACCTGCGAAACGCGGCCGTCGGCCACCGACGCGCCGACCGCCTGGGTGGCCAGCAGCAACTCGATGCCGGCCTCGGCGACCAGTTCATCGAGGTACGCGGCCATGCCGAACGGATCGAATGGAATGCCGGCCGGCAAGGAACCGCCCCGCCCGCCGAACCAGCCGTGCGGCTGGTACTTCGTGCCGGTAGGGGCGGGGATCAAGGCAATGCCGCGCTTCGCGGCTTCCAGGGCCATTTGCCGAAACAGGCCGCCCACCACCCACCGCTTGCAGTCGGCGGTTCGACCGCCCAGCCAGTGCGACACCAGGCCCGAAACGCCGGTGCCGCCCAGTTGCCCCTGGCTTTCAACCACCAGCACGCGCACTCCGGCGCGGCGAGCCGCCAGGGCCGCGGCCAGGCCGGCGGGCCCGCCGCCGCACACGACCACGTCGTACTCGCCCCGCAGCGGTGGATTGCCGTCGGGTGTGGGGTGTGTGCCGGGTTCCGCGGCCGACGCGCGGGCCGAACGCCCGACCAAGGCCTTGCCGGAAACGGCCGTCGCCGCCAGGGCCGCGGTACTGCGGTGCAGGAAGGCTCGTCGATGGGTAACGTCGGTGGCTTTCACGGTGTGCGCTCCGTTTGCAGGATATGGGTGGCGGAGGGCCGTTCAGGGGACAGTGCCCCATGAACGGGCACGTCCTCGGCTTGGTCACTCCAGCGCTGATAGATCA
This sequence comes from uncultured Planctomycetaceae bacterium, assembly GCA_964414315.1. Taxonomy (GTDB): domain Bacteria; phylum Planctomycetota; class Planctomycetia; order Pirellulales; family Thermoguttaceae; genus PWXP01. The sequence goes on from CAYPWB010000462.1 coordinate 2,426, forward strand.
GGAATTTCTCCATCGCCGGTCCGTTCGCCCTCGAGCAGCCAACTGAGGTTGAAACATGCAAGCTGGACGGCCGAATACATGCCGTCCGGTCCGCCCTCGAAGAGCAGATAGGCTTTGCCCTCGCTGGGCGTGCCGGGCCGGCCGGCCGCCAGTGAGGAATAGGCGCTCGGGCCCTCGTACACCAGACGCCTAATCGGCCATGTTGCTCCGCCGTCGAAGCTGGCCCACACGGTCATCCGTATTCTTTCGTGCGAGGGTGTGTCGGCGTTGCTATAGAGCAGAATGTCCCGTTCCCGCACCGGGAGCCGCACCAATCCGCCCAGCATGCCGAAGTGCGTCTGGTAATTCGTTCCGCGAGGCTCCGTACCGCGATAACGCGGCCCGTCGGGCAATACCTTGCTGATCTCCAGGTCCTCGAAGCTCCGCCCCCCGTCGTAACTCCAGGCAAAGAGCCGGTGTTCGTTGAAAGCGCCGCCTTCGAAGTAGTTTTTGCGCGCAGTCATGTAGATTCGACCGTCGTGCAATTCCGTAAGGGCCGACTCGTTCGTCCACGCTTCCGGAAACAATCCGCTCACCTTCCACCTTGCGCCTCCATCGTCGCTGTAGATTGCACAAGCGTGGTAGGTAGCTCGTTCGCCGCGACCGTCGGTGCTCAGTACGAACCATTGTGGAATGAGCAACCTTCCCTTATGTTCCCCGTGCCGAAGAGCGATCCCACTTTCGTTCGAGCCGATACCCACGATATACTTGCCCGACCCTTGCCACCTTGCCGAACCGGGCGCCCGCACCATGGGGCCCCTTTCGACACACCATCGGTTGTTTCCGGCGTCCCTGAGCCACGTCCTCTGCTCCAGCCACCGCATGACGTCATTGGGCCTCAGGACGGCCTCCTCTCGGCTCCAGGTCTTGCCATGATCGCGGCTTCGCCAAACGATGACACCTTCGGCTACGCTGCCGGCGTCAACGGATAAGACGTCTCCCGTCCTCTCGTCGACGACCATGCCGGTTCGGCACGGCGAAGGATGATCCGTCCAACTTGCGCCGCCGTCTTCGCTCCGACGAAGCTTGCCGCCGCCAATCGCCAACACGGTTCCATCGGCGGCGACCGCGATATGGGGTCCACGAACATGACGGCCGGGACCAAACAGAAGTTCCTTGCGGAAGAGAGGCTCGCCCAGAAAGGGTTCAAGCTCCCCTTCCGCCGGCCTTTCCCCAACGATCAGCGGTTCGGCCTGAGTTTCGGAACAACGTGCCGTCCCACCGAGCACGCCGCCAAGCGCGAGGGCTGCGCCGACCAACGAACTTCCGATCATGTAGTGATTTGCAGTGGCGGTTTTCACCGGCTAGCCTCCGTCGGTTTGCCTACGGTAAACGTTGCACCTCGCCGCCGTTTCGGCTGGCGGTCGACAGGAACACGCCATGGTCGATGCTTTCCGAAACGAACGTGACCGAGCCGTCGCACAGAGCGAACTGCGTTCCGCCGGGGTGCTGGCTGCCGAACGCGCCGTCGTTGAAGTTGCCGTAGGGGACGTCGGCGTTGATCGGATCGCGCACGTTTTTGCAGCTTCCCATGGCCCCGCCGTTCAGCGTAACGCCCCGAATCCACGTGCGAAACTTCCCATATCCGTTCCACGAGATTTCGCCCAAGGCGAACGTATTCGACGTGCCGTCGATAATGTCCTCCATCCGCACGCGGCTGTTCTTGTACAGCACGCCCTGGGTGGCATAGCCGCCGTAGCCGGAAGGACCCTCGGTCGAATAGCTCTGGTTGGTCATGGGATTGGTGCCGATCGGCCCCATAATGCCCACGTAATGCGTCGTATACGGGTCGACGCCGCTCTCGCTGGGCGGAACGCGCTCCTGGTAATTGGTGCCCGCCGCACTCAGATTCGACCGGTCCTGGTTGCAGCTCGGGCAAAGGATCATGTCGAGGCCGTTGAGCGAGTGCTCGATCTTGCCGTTCGAGGTACTGGAACTGCCGGCCGGGCGAATCCAGTACTCGCCGGCATCGAAGTTGAAGTTGTCGTACAGCGGCTTCTGTTCGAGGTAGGGCAGCAACATGACGATATAGCTCAATTCGTTGCTCTCAATTCCGCCCGGCGGCAGGGTGCGGTGCGTCGAGTGGTAGTTGTGCAGCGCGAGCCCGAGTTGCTTCAGGTTGTTCGCGCATTGCAGCCGCCGGGCCGCCTCGCGCGCCGCTTGCACGGCCGGCAGCAGCAGGGCGATGAGAATACCGATGATGGCGATGACCACCAACAGTTCCACCAGGGTAAA
>CAYPWB010000463.1:0-2338 GCA_964414315.1 uncultured Planctomycetaceae bacterium
CTCGACCGATGGCAGGGGCGGCGCGTGCGGCTGAAGTTCGTGACCGATTGCGGTCCGCGCGACAACAGCACCACCGACCACGCCTACTGGGGCGACGTGGCGGTCCTCGGCCCGACAGGCCGTGCGCACTGGACCGAGCCGACGCGTTTCATGACATGGGTAGGCCCGGAAACGTTCACCTCGGCCTTCTACTTTCGCGCCATCCGCTCTTCGACGGTCGACTTGCGAATGACGATCGAAGGGGTGGAGCCGGCGTGGATCGAGTCGATCACGGTCCACCCGGAGCCCGACACACTCTACCGGCGCTTCGAAAACGGCCTTGTGCTACTCAACCCGGCGCACCATCCCGTAACCTTCGATCTGAACGCGATCGCCCCCGGCGAATTGTTTCGGCGCCTGCGGGGCTCCCCGCGGCAGGACCCGACAACCAACAACGGCCGGCCGGTCGAGCGTTACCTCACGCTGGGCCCGAAGGACGGCCTCTTCCTGGTGCGCCGGCCCGAGTGACGCCGTCGGGCGTTGCCTTGGCTTCCTGGAAGCAGTAACACCGATCGCGGATGCTCGGATTCCGGCAAGACAACAATGAGCGTAATCGGTCACGGGTCGGTCAAACGGCTCCCATGCCGCAGACGACAGCCGTGTCCGCTATCGTGTCTCGGAAACGAGGTGTAGCAATCAGCCGTCTCCCGGCTGCAAGGGAACTCGTATCAACGTCAGCAGGGCGACCCCGAGCAGGAACAACAAGGCCGCCTCGGGCTCCGGGACGATGAGAGTCAGATCGTTGATCGGGCCACTGGTCAATTCCAGATTCGCCAGCGAAAAAGGACCAAACGGGGGTGAACCGTCGCCGGGAGCGAAACTCAGCATGTGAGGCCCACCGGTCAAGAGTGGATCCGAGGGATCGTGGGGAATCGGCAGAAAGGCATCGCCGAGCCCCGGAAAGAACGGACCCAAGAAAGCATCGTCGAAGAAGACATCGAAGAACGATTCGGGCGGAATCTCCGGCCAGTCGTCCGCCATTTCGATGATCAGGCCGGGATTCACCTCGTCGCCCTGAAGCACGTTGCCGGTGAGCCCCTGCTCCCAGCCTTCGTGTAAACTGGGGAGAATCGACTGTTCCGTGTCTTCGATAATGCTCTCCCATAGCTGGTCGCTGTCGAGTTCAATTTGATGATCGGCCTCTTCAAACAACTCGTCGAGGTGATGATCCCACCATTCGTCGAGATCGAACTCGGTATTGCCGTGATCGTCGATGTAGATGACAAGTTCCTCGCCCGGGTCGAGGTCGTTACACGCGTTGTTGATCATGTCCTGCAGATCCTGCGTGCTGCCGGAGCCGTTGGGGTTGCCGCCGGTGCTTCGAATATTGCTGTCATCGTCGTCGCCCCACATGTCGAGAAACGCGTCCTCCATTCTGGAAACATTGTTGCCGTGTCGTGGATTCGTGTTGTCCCCGCCGAAGACGACCGCTTCGGCCCCGGTGCTCCAGTTGACGTTGCTTCCTTCATGCGCGCTGGTATTCTGGGGGTTCTCCGGCTCGCCGTTCGGCGGCAGAATGCCAAGCCATTGTCCTCCCGGAGCTACCGGGTCGTTCGCATTCGCCGTCCCGACCGTGCCGGAGACGCTTCCCCCGGGACTGGCGTTGGTCACGGCGTCTGCCAGGCTGTTCGTCCAGAAACTCCCGTTCCCGGTGGCGGTGGACCAGGCGTCATCGGGTCCCCAAGCCGGTTGGTCGGCGTCGGAGGCCGAGGCACCGACGAAGGGGATGGCCGTGCTGAAGTTGGGCGGTCCGAGGGCGCTAGCGATGTCGTCCAGCATCCCACCGCCGTAGCAACTGTTGAAGAACACCTTGACGCTGCTCGGCGTGTTGCCGCTGGCCTGGATGGCATCGGCGATCATCTTGGCCAGCTCGTCATCGCGAATCGTCCCGTCCGAGGTGCAGATGGTCGAGTGATCGCCCGGTTCCTGATCGTCCGGCGGATTGTCCTGGCCGATGCCCCGGCTGCCGCCAAGCTGGACGAGTGCGAAAAGAAACACCACCAGAATGCGCGATTTCATCGCTCTTCCTCCCGTACTACGAGTCAACGCTGACAAAGAAATTCGCGTTGCCGTCAGAATCCACAAGAGGCGGCGTGGCGGCGCGCGATTACGGCCGTATTCTGACTGAGAGGAATCAATCCATTGTCAATTGTTGCATGCCCCGACCGAAAGGTCTATGCCCCCCTTGGGTGACCCCCGTGGGGGTGCCCCCGCCAAGCGGCCTCTTGACTCCGCAGCGCCTTGAGTCTAGGCTCAACGCCATGATAAAGCACATTTCCTATTGCCTCCTGTCATTCGC
>CAYPWB010000463.1:2438-4672 GCA_964414315.1 uncultured Planctomycetaceae bacterium
GGCGTTGTGCAACGGCACAAGGAGGAAATCGAATGGGTTGCCGCGGGGAGGCCGTTCCCGGGCGATTCGCGGGTTTGTGTTGCGGCCTCCGTCCAGCACAAGAAGGACGGTCTGGTCGTATTCCGGCTACGCGAGCCCGACTTGTCGCCTTTTGATCCGGCGAACTGGGAAAGCGGCGTGGCGAAAGGCTTTGCCGGCCAGGGGCTCGTTTTCCGCGACCTTACCGGCGACGGTGTGGACGAATTGATCTATTGCACGCAGGCGGGGAACGAACTCGGCGTGCTGCAAGCGAAGCGAGGCGGCAACCCCATGGCGCCGTCCGGATGGACCGATCACGTGATCGATACCGGCAACAACCGGTCGTGGTGGTGGCTTGACGGCAAGTTTTACGATCTGAATGACAACGGGGTCGCGAACGACTTTTTCGTGTCGACGCGAAGGTACGGGGGCAGCGACCTGGGCATGTGGAGGGTGGTGCAGGCCGTGTCGAACGATCCGTCGTCGTACCAGGTGGAGAAGATCTACCATGGCGATTCCATGAACTTCGACACCGGCTACTTCTTCTCGGCCGACCGCGACCGCAAGCCCGACGTGGTGATGATGAGCAAGGATCAGCGGGTCCTTTGTCTTCTGGACGGCCGCAACGACTACGCGGTGACCTCCGTTCCCTTCGACGGGGTTCCCTGGAACGTGAGGGTCCTGCCGTTCCTGGGCCAATCCGGGTCGCCCGACGCCTTCGTTTTGGCGACCGCCCAGAGCCGGTCGCTCTTCTGGTCGTACCAGTGGCGCGACGGCGGCTACGAGGTCTGGGAGGAGACAGGGCACGCCGGCGACTACGGCCACCCGATGGACGGAACCTTTACGATTGCCGACGTCGACGCGGATGGCGAGGCTGAATGCATCGTCCCGGATTCCTCGCGCGACAAACGGTCCAAGGGCCTGGCCTATCTGGAGGCGGTGCCGAACACGAACGACCGCCGGAAACCGTTCGCCCGCTTTTCCCTCGAAGAACCGTAACCGTTTACGGAGGGCGGTTCCCGTGTTCGCGGCGGAGAAGGCGTTTCAGAACACAACGAGGTGCGGACCATGCGGTTTCAGAACTCGCTCGGGCGTTTGGGCGGTTGGACGATTGCCCTCGGATTTCTGCCGGCGCCGGGGCAGGTGTCGTTGTTGATCGCATCGCTTTGGGAGCGGAAATAACCCAAATCCTCTGACAATTACGGTAGACCATGAACCTGGAAAAGCTTTTAGACTGGACTTCTGAAATCCCTTGGATGCGCTACGAGTTGTGGGGTAACCCGGCGCCGCGCTGGTTGTTCGCCCTGGGCGTGGCGTTGCTGTCGCTGCTTGTGCTGAGAATCGTCCTGGGTTTCGTCCAACGTCGCATCCGGCGGTTCACGGTGCGAACCCTCACCGGCTGGGACGACGGCATCAGCGAAACGATGCAGGCCACCAGGGGCTGGTTCCTGTTGGTGGTGGCCGTTTACGTCGCATCGCTGACGCTCGAACTCCCGGAGCGAGCGCGCCTCGTGGTGCAAACCGCGGCCGTTCTGGCCCTCCTGCTTCAGGCGGCACTGTGGGGTACCCGGCTCCTGAAGGCTGGTATCGAACATTACATGGAGCAGCGTCGGGAAACCGATCCGGCGCTGACCACGGCCGTCTCGGCAATGAGCTTTCTGGGCAACCTGGTTCTCTGGTCCGTCGTGCTCCTGCTGGCCCTGAGCAACCTGGGAGTGGACGTCACCGCGCTGGTCGCCGGGCTGGGTGTAGGTGGTATCGCCGTGGCCTTGGCCGCCCAAAACATTCTGGGTGATCTGTTCGCCTCCCTGAGTATCGTCATCGACAAGCCTTTCGTTCTCGGCGATTTCATTATTGTCGGCGAGCAGATGGGCACGGTCGAAAAGGTCGGCCTGAAGACGACGCGAGTACGCGCTCTCTCGGGCGAGCAACTGATCTTCGCCAACACCGACCTGCTGCAAAGCCGCATTCGCAACTTCAAGCGGATGCAGGAGCGCCGCGTCGTGTTCACGGTGGGGGTCGTTTACGAGACCACGCACGCCAAACTGGTAGCCATTCCGCAAATGATTCGCGAGATCGTCCAATCGCAGGAGGGCACCCGATTCGACCGCTCGCACTTCCAGGCATTCGGCGATTTCTCCTTGAATTTCGAAACGGTCTATTATGTCTTGACGCCCGACTACAACGTCTACATGGACGTGCAGCAGGCGATCAAC
>CAYPWB010000464.1:0-2926 GCA_964414315.1 uncultured Planctomycetaceae bacterium
GACGACCTGTGGCTGTTCGGCGGCTATCCCGACGGCGGCATCCTGACGCCCGCGATGTTCCCCGAGTGGCAGCACGATTACCTCGACGCGTTGGCCACGCGCGACCTGCCCACCTGGGGCATGTCCGCCAGGCCGCCGCAAACCATGCGGCTGCTGGCCATGTTGGCGGGCGTCCACGGTCAGCCGCTGAACGCATCGGGGCTGGGAGCGTCCCTATCGCTCGACCACAAGACCGTGCTGCGTTATTGCGACTTCCTGGAAGGGGCGTTTCTCGTTCGCCGCCTGCCGCCCTATTTCGCCAATGTCCGAAAGCGGCTGACCAAAACCCCGCGGCTCTTCTGGCGCGATAGCGGCCTGCTCCACGCCCTGATGAACGTCAACAACCTTGAGCATCTGTACCGCCAGCCGTGGCTCGGGCACAGTTGGGAAGGGTTCGTCATCGAGCAGACGGTGGCCGCATTGGCCGCCGCCGGCAAGCGAGCCCAGCCGTTCTTCTTCCGCACGTCGGACGGATACGAACTCGACCTCGTGCTCGACTGGGGCACCCAGCGTTGGGCCGTCGAGATCAAGCTCACGAGCAACCCCTCAACCGACATGATCGACCGCCTGCACCGCACGGCCGACATGATCGACGCTCGGCGGCGCATCCTCGTGTGCCGCATCGCCGAGAGAATCGAGAACGACCGCCTGTTGGTCGTCCATGCCGACGAGTGGCTCCGGCGGCTGGTCGAGACGGAGCCGGAGACGTCCTAAAGTCCGTCCTGAAGGACCAATTGCCCGGGGACGGCACAACGGCGGGCGCCTACTGCATTGACGCAAACTAGACCTGGAAGCGTAAGAGCCCTATTTCCACGGGCAAGCTGCCCGTGCTACGAAAGCGCAAAACCTGCCCGCGGCGAGTATAACACCCAAATCGAGGAGAAACGCCCCATGATCAAGGCAACGATTCCACGAGACCTGGCGCTGATCGAAGCAACTCTCCTTTGCACCCTCGCGGTCACCGCAACGACGCTGGCCGAACGAACGGAGCAAGTCGACATCATCGCCCACCGCGGGGCCTCCTACGACGCCCCGGAGAACACCCTCGCGGCGTTCGAGTTGGCCTGGGAGCAGGGGGCCGACGGCATCGAGGGCGATTTCTACCTGACCGCCGACGGGCACGTCGTGTGCATCCACGATCGCACCACGAAACGCACCACCGGCGGCAAGACCGACCGCGACGTGCGCAGCGCGACCCTGGCCGAGCTGCGCCGGCTCGACGTGGGCCGGTGGAAGGACGAACGGTTCGCCGGCCAGCGCATTCCCACGCTGGCCGAGGTGCTGGCCGTCGTGCCGACCGGCAAGAAAATCTACGTGGAAATCAAGGCCGGTCCCGAAATGGTCGAGCCCGTGCGGCGTATCGTCGCCGAATCGGCCCTGCGCCCGGAGCAGGTCGTTGTCATCGCCTTCAATGCCGAGGTGGTGGCGGAAACGCGCCGCCGCATGCCGAACGTGAAAGCCTACTGGCTCACCGGCTATCGCCGCAACGACGAGACGGGCGTGTGGTCGCCGACGCTCGAACAGGTGCTGGCCACGCTCGACCGCAGCAGCGCCCACGGCCTGAGCACCAACGCCAACACCGCGGTGGTCGACGAGGCGTTCGTCGCCGCGCTGCGCGAGAGGGGCCACGAGTTCCACACCTGGACCGTCAACGACAGCGCGCCGGCCCGCCGCTTTCGCGAACTGGGCGTCGACAGCATCACCACCGACCGGCCCGGCTGGCTGCGCGAGCAGCTTCGGGGCGGGCGGAAATAGATGCGTCTTGTACGGAAGGAGGCCAGAATGACCGGAGCCGATCAGCCCGACGAGGGGGAGCTCATCCTGTATCAGACCCAAGAGGGGACTGTCAGGATCGAGGTGCTCTATGAAGCCGAGTCGTTCTGGCTGAACCAGAAGAAGATCGCCGAGCTGTTCGGCGTCGATCTGCGAACCATAAGTTACCACCTGAACGAGGTTTACGACTCCGGCGAACTCAGCCGGGAAGCAACTCTCCGAAAAATTTGGAGAGTTCAAAAGGAGGGGAAGCGCGACGTCCGGCGCGCGATCGAGTTCTACAACCTCGACGCCATCATTTCGGTGGGTTACCGAGTCAACAGCACCCAGGCAACCCGATTCCGCATTTGGGCCACTCAGACCCTTCGGGAATTCGTCATCAAGGGCTTCGTACTCGACGACGAGCGGCTGAAGCTCAACAAACGGTTCGGCACGGACTACTTCGACGAACTGCTGGAACGCATCCGGGAAATCCGGGCCAGCGAGCGGCGGTTCTATCTGAAGATCACCGACATTTACGAGCAGTGCAGTATCGACTACGACCCGAAGGCCGAGATCACTCAGACGTTCTTCAAGACGGTGCAGAACAAGCTGCACTGGGCCGTGACCGGCAGGACCGCCGCCGAAATCATCGCCGAGCGGGCCGACGCCGCGAAGCCCACGATGGGACTGACCACCTGGAAGAATGCTCCCCGTGGCAAGGTCCTTAAGAGCGACGTGTCGATTGCCAAAAACTACCTGATTGAGCACGAGATCAAGGAGTTGGAGCGAATCGTCACCATGTATTTGGACTACGCCGAGAATCAGGCCGCTCGCCACATCGCCATGCGAATGGCCGATTGGGTGGCCAAACTGGACGCCTTTCTGAAGTTCAACGAATACGAAGTGCTGACCGACGCCGGTTCCGTTTCCGCCGAGGTGGCCAAGCGATTGGCCGAGGAGCAATACGCCACGTTCCGCGTCCAACAGGACCGGCGGTTCGAGAGCGACTTCGAGAAGGAGGTCAAACGCATCGAGGAGAGGAAACGCAAGGACCACGGCCGATGAAACGGCGGTTCGACGGCATTGAAGCCCCCGGGTTCATCCCGGGGGAGTATCACCTTCAACCTACCAC
>CAYPWB010000464.1:3026-4661 GCA_964414315.1 uncultured Planctomycetaceae bacterium
GGCCGTAACATGAAGAACCAACGCTACCTCCTGGCACTCGACCAGGGCACGACCAGTTCGCGGGCGATTGTGTTCGACCGCTCCAGCGGGATCGTCGCCGCCGCGCAGAAGGAGTTCCGCCAGCTCTACCCGCGGCCGGGATGGGTCGAACACGATCCCGTGGAAATCTGGTCGAGCCAGAGCGCCACGGCCGCCGAGGCCCTCGCCCGGGCGAACCTGTCGACCGACGAGATCGCCGCGGTGGGCATTACGAACCAGCGCGAAACGGTCGTCGTGTGGCAGCGCGACAGCGGCAAGCCGGTGTACAACGCCATCGTCTGGCAGGACCGCCGCACCGCCGACTACTGCTCGCAACTCAAACGCGACGGCGTCGAGCCGATGATCCGCGAGAAGACCGGGCTGGTGATCGACCCGTACTTCTCGGCGACCAAGGTGCGGTGGATCCTCGAGAACGTCGACGGCGCCCGCGCGAAAGCCGAGGCAGGCGAGCTGCTGTTCGGCACGGTCGACGCCTGGCTGCTCTATCAGCTCACCGGGCGGACGGTGCACGCGACCGACCTCACCAACGCCTGCCGAACGCAGCTTCTGAACATCCACACGGGCCGGTGGGACGACGAACTGCTCAACCTGTTCGGCGTTCCCCGCGCCATGCTGCCCGAGGTCCGGTCGTGCTCGGAGGTGTACGGGCACGTGGCCGCGAACCTGTACCCCGCCGGGGCGCCGATTGCCGGTATGGCGGGCGACCAGCAGGCGGCCCTGTTCGGCCAGGCGTGCTTCCGCCCGGGCATGGCCAAAAGCACCTACGGCACCGGCTGCTTCCTGCTGATGAACACGGGCGAGGAGGCCGTTCCCTCGAAGAACAACCTGCTGACGACCGTCGCCTGGCAGGCCGACGGCCGGACCGAGTATGCGCTGGAAGGGTCCGTGTTCATCGGCGGCGCGGTGGTCCAGTGGCTGCGCGATGAAATGAAGCTGGTCGGCTCGGCCGAGGAGGTCGACCGGCTGGCCGCCTCGGTGCCCGATGCCGGCGGGCTGGTCCTCGTGCCGGCCTTTGCCGGCCTGGGCGCCCCGCACTGGGACCCGTACGCCCGCGGTATCGCGGTGGGCATCACCCGCGGCACGGGCCGCGCGCACTTCTGCCGCGCGGCGCTCGAGGCCGTCGCCTTCCAAATCGGCGACCTGATTTCCGCGATGGAGGCCGACAGCGGGCTGAAGCTCACCGAGTTGCGCGTCGACGGCGGCGCGTCGCGGAGCGAGCCGCTCGTGCAATTCCAGGCCGACCTGCTCGGCACGCCGGTCGTGCGGCCGGAGAACATCGAAACGACCGCGCTGGGCGCCGCCTACCACGCCGGGCTGGCCACCGGCTTCTTCAGCAGCCGCGACGACATTGCCCGCGCCTGGGCCGCCGACCGCACCTTCACCCCCGCCCGCCCGCCGGATGAAATGACCCGCCTCCGCCAGGGCTGGAACCGCGCGCTGGAGCGGGCGAAGGGCTGGGAGCGCGAGGCGTAGGGCGGGTGGTTCCGGCGGTCGGTGGCGCGCGGCGAGACTCGTTCGGGCCGCCCCGCCCTCGCCAATTTCATGCTCATCCTTGCTTTCTCCATCTTTCCACTTCCTCCTTGCCCTCTACTGTAA
>CAYPWB010000465.1:0-4649 GCA_964414315.1 uncultured Planctomycetaceae bacterium
GGAAGGCGCCGGCGGGCTGCTTTGTCCGCTGGGCGACCGCGACATGATGGCCGACCTCGCCGCCGATTTCGGCTTCCCGCTGCTGATTGTCGCCCGCAACGCCCTGGGCACCATCAACCACACGCTTCTGACCGTCGAAGCGGCCGACCGCCGCGGCCTGGCCGTCGCCGGCATCCTGCTGAACACCCCCGCGCCCCGCCCGAACGACCCCAGCACGGCCGGCAACCTGGGCGAAATCCAAGCCCACTGCACTCATCCCATCCTCGGCGAAGTACCCTACGGCGGCCCGCTGCCCGAAAGCGTGCGCCGTTGGGTGCGTGGGCTGGCGAAGTGAAACACGACCTTCCACGCAGCGGCTGAGGCGTGTGCGCGGGATGGTCTTGACAAGCTGGAAGCTTGTCCCACGGGGAATCCTGACAAGCGGGAAGCTTGTTCCATGGATGAACGGCATGCTGGGGCCGGCGACGCGAAGCGGCGTCAGTCGTTCTCCCGCGCATCGTCGACCGGCGCAAGGTAATAGCTGGTCATCGGCGGCTGGGCGTAGCCCATGGCAAGGTGCGCGACGTCGATGCGGTAGATCGGATCCTGCATGAGGGTGACGCGGCGGTCACGGGCCGGCAGCGGCGTCAAGTAGATGCGCAGCTCGCCCGGCACCGAGGTAATGATCTCCTCGCGCCAGTCGCCCAGAATGTCGGCCCAGGCGGCCTGGTGGCCTTCGATGTCGGCGGCCAGTGTACGGTCGGGGAATTGGAGTAGGCGGCGGCCGCGCAGCACTTCGCGCTGCGGCGTGGCGTTCCAGTAGACGGCCCGGGGCGCAAGGCCCATGTCCCACGTGGTTTCGTCGGCAATGAGTTTGCCCTGGACGGAGTGCAGCCACCTCGCATGCTTGTTCGGCGCCTCGGGATGCTCGCCGCTGTAACCCTCCTGCCCGACGTGCGCCGGGTCGATGTCGGACACCAGCCCCGTGCTGTGGATGTGGTGCGTCGGCGTGTCGAGCCCCCAGAGGATTTCGCCCGTTCGGGCATCGACCAGGCAAATGCCGTTGCGCGGCTGGCGGCGTTCGATGCCGTAGTAGATTTCCAGGCCCGGGCGCGTCGGGTCGATGTTGCCCACGTAACAGTGATCGGGATGGCCCAGGCCGGTCGACCAGAGCCCCTGGCCATTGTCGTCGATCACACACGAGCCGAGGATCACCTCGTCGCGGCCGTCGCCGTCGACGTCGGCCGAGTGCATGAAGTGGGCCCCCTGACCGTGATACCGGCCGGTGGGCTCCTCGCGGCTGTCCCACGACCAGAGCGGCTTCAGCTTGCCCTGGTGGTACTGGTAGGCCACCAGCTTCATGGTGGTGTAGGTTCCCCGGGCCACGAGCAGGCAGGGCGTCTTGCCGTCGAGGTAGGCGACGCCCATCTGGTTGCGCGAGGCGTAGTTGTAGTTGCGCTCGCCCTCGCCGAAGCCCTCGCGCGAGGGCCAGTCGGCCCGGGCCTTCTCCTCGCCGGTCATACCGTCGAGGATCGACAGGTATTCAGGTCCCCGCCGCACACGGCCGGCCGGGTATTCGCGCCCGGGATCGCCGCCGGGCTCGGTATCGCGATAGTCGACGTCCATGGGCGCGGTCTTCACGGCCACTTCCGCCCGGCCGTCGCCGTCGAAGTCGTACACGATGTACGGCGAGTACCAGATGCCCGTCTCGATGTTCCAGCCCAGGTCCTTGCTCCACAGGAAGGTGCCGTCGGAAAGGTAGGCTTCGAGCTTGTACGGTGTTTCGCTGGGCCGCCAGTAGCGATACCACGGGTCGATGTTCGTGTTGGGCGTCTTGAGGACGAAGTCGTACCGGCCGTCGCCGTTGAGGTCGGCAATGCCCACTTTCTGGAACGTGGTCTCCGGGTCGCGAAGCTTTAGCGACCGGTACGGCGTTCCCTCCACCGGGGCGGGCAACTCGAAGCGGTCCGACGGCTCGCCCTCGCGGCCGTCGACGATCGGTCGGACGAAGTACGCGTGCTTCCCGCCGGGCTCGGCCGCGGCGTCGAGGAAGTCGGTCGTGGCCGCAACCGGCGCGTCGTTGCACTTCACCGGCGCGGCGCCGTCGGTCGTCCGGTACACGTTGAAGGCGACGTCGTCCGGGTCGCTTCCCAGCAGCCGCCATCCGACGTACGCGCCGCCTTCCGCGTGCGGTACGGCCGCCACGCCGCGGCCCAGCCGCTCCTCAACGCGGTCGCGGTGGAAGGCCCAGCCTTCGACCTTGGGCTTCGGCGGCGGCACGCGGGTGAGTGTGACGGTGTCGTAATACGCAAAGCCCGGGTTGGCCTTGTGGACGAAGCGGTCGTCGACCCAGAACTCGAACTCGCCGGCGATGTCGAACGTGCCCAACACGCCGCGCAGCTCGGAAAGCCGCTGCCACCGCTCGCCGTCGCGCGACACGCCCAGCTCGCGTCCGAACTTGATGCTCACCACCCAGCGCCCCTCGGGAATATCCGTCAGCCGAGTGTGCAGCACCGGCGCGCCCTCCTCGGGCGAGCGGCGATCCTCCAGCACCGGCGGCGATTGGAGCACCTTGCCGCCGGACCACTTCTTCTCGGCATCGACGTCTTTACTCCACAGGTTCCACCGGTCGACCGGCCGGATATCGTGGCCCCACGCCGCTTCCGGATGCGACACATCTTCGGCCTCGAACACCAGCACTTCGGGCTCCTCGGCCGCTAGAGCGCCGGCCACCGGCAGGCACAGGCCGACCACAAACCATGCGGATTTCATTGTCACACTCCTGGTTTTCATGTAACGGTTCATTGCTCAAGGGTTGGCGGCCCTGCCGCCCGGGGGCGGATGCGTCTTCACCGAATCTCGCACAAAGGCACCGCCGCCTCGGTTGAACGCTCAGTGTAACGCGTGGCCTTTCCATGCGACACCCGACCATATGGCCCGAAGCGGGGGAAGGCTCCACCCGACAAAGGGTTGGCCTCCTGCGTACAATTTGACACCGCAGCCGCGAAAGGCTACGGTAAGCCGACGAGGCTTTCACTGGGGTCTGCTGCGCGGGCTGAAGTCGCCGGGCTGCAGACGCGGACAAACCGACCACATTGAAGGAGTCCGGAGATGAGAAAGCACATTGTACTCACGTTGATTCTGGCGGTGTTCGTCCTGTCGATCGGCCTGCAAGCGGTGGCCGATGAGGTCAAAGGGTTCACGCTGAAGGACCAGGACGGCAACGAGGTGTCGCTCTCGGATTTCGAGGGCAAGGTGGTGGTGCTGGAATGGACGAGTTGGAACTGCCCATTCCCACGGCGGCACTACCAGGCCGAGAACATGCAGGACTTGGCCAAGAAGTGGAAAGAGAAGGGCGTCGTGTGGCTGGCCATCAACTCGAACCACAACGAGGCGCCCGAGCAGGACAAGGCCCATGTCGAGAAGTACGACCTTCCCTATCCGGTGCTCAACGACCGCAGCGGCGAGGTAGGAAAGCTTTACGGCGCCACCAACACGCCGCACATGTTCGTGCTCGACAAGGATCATGAGATCGTATACCAAGGCGCGATCGACGACGACGTAAGGGGTGGCAAACAGGCCGACGGCGAGGAACTCAACTACGTCGACCAGGCCCTCACGGAACTGCTCGCCGGGGAGGAGATCAGCGTGCCGAAGACGAAACCGTACGGTTGCGGTGTGAAGTACCAATAGGACGATTTGATGAGCGAGAGACATCCGTACGGTTCTTTCAGAATCGCTTTCGACGCCGGCAGACGCGCCTCGCCCTTGGCGTGGCTCGCACTTGCCGCGGCGGCAACCCTGCCGGCAGCGGCCGAGGAAGTCCAGTCGGCGGCGTCGGGCAGCACGCCCGGCGCCCCGGCTTTTGTCGCAGTGGAAAGCGGCGGCTACACCTTCGATACCGGGGTGCTTCAGGGGAAATTGCACGCCGGCGGCAAGGCGCTCGGCCTGACCGACGTGGTTCACAAGCCGTCCGGCCGGTCCATTGCCGGCCGTTATGGGCTGATGCACCTGTACCGCATCTTCAGCGGCGCGCGCCGGTTCGGCAACGCGGCGCGCGACTGGACAACCACCTCCAGGCTGCTCGACGACGGTTCGGTCGAGGTCCGCTACCCCCCGGCGAACGATCGGCCGTTTGAACTCCAGGCCGTGTATCGCTGGCACGATGCGCGTACGCTCGACGTACTGGTTTCCGTAAAGGCGGAGGAGGACCTGCCGGCCTTCGAGGTGTTTCTATCGTCCTATTTCGACGCGGGCTTCGCCGACCCGCTCATTTACGTTGAGGGCCAGGGAGCGACCTGCCAAGGGCCGGTGTTCCTGTTGGGCCAGCGCGTGCTGGGGCACTGGATGATGGCCCCCCGCGACGATCGGGCCGTGGCGATGATTCGCGACGGACGATGGCGGGCCGAGCCGCACCCGGTCGATTGGGCCATCCTGCCGAAACTCGTCGCGCCCATCGCCGTCCGCCGCGACCGGAAGTCGGAACTGGCGGCCGTGATGACGGCCCCCCGGGCCGATTGCTTCGCCGTGTCGATGCCGTTCGCCGGCGAGACGCACTACTCGCTCTACCTGTCGTTGTTCGGGAACGACGTCGCCGCCGGTGAGGAGGCGAGCGCTCGGGCCCGCTTGCTCCTGGGCGTCGGGCTTTCCAACGCCGACATTGCCGAGCA
>CAYPWB010000466.1:0-4642 GCA_964414315.1 uncultured Planctomycetaceae bacterium
TCATGAAGCGTCGCATGGCAGCTTGGAATGTCGGCTTCCTGATGCAAGTCCTTACCGGGAAAGGAACTTAGTGTGCGCTGGCCCTGGGAGGCACCGGGCCATGGCTCCCAGGTGCATAACCAGCAGTGTGTGGCTACTTCCGATTCCCGTTGGCCAGATCGCGCAGGAATGGACGAAGCTGGACCAGCGGCGACTGCGCTGCGGCTCGCAGGTCCGGCTTGGCGCCGTCCTTGCCTTCCTCGACTGCGACCAGCAGCATTGGCACTACCGCCGCAGCTCCGGGCCGGAGGGTCAGCCGAGACTTCAGGCCATAGAGGCCAAAGTTCCAGCCGGCACCCGGCAGGACCATACGGAGTATGTCTTCGGCGTCCGCCGGGCGCAGCAGCACGGCGGCCCGGCTCGGCCGACGAAAGTCGGTCAGGATTCCGACGAGGTCGGGACGCTCACCACGTTCGGGCGGAACCCGGATCACGTTGGGGTCGACGCGCATCAGGGCCTCGGTCGACAAGCTGGCCAGGACGGTCAACTCTTCACGGCTGCGGTTGTCCAGGCGGAGCCGGACGAGCGCCATCCGGCCCACGGCCCCGGCTGACTCGGCATCGGCCAACACAAACTCCTTGCCGCCCTTTCCCGCGACGATCGACACGTGCTCCACGTCAACCGTCGCATCGACGGTGAGCCGCTTGCCGAGGTTCTCGAACGAAAAGCTCGTGGGCCGCGCCTTACCGCCAAGACTCAGCTCGATGAGCTCCTTGCTGTTGGGGCGTGGGGGAGCGACTTCGGGGCCGTCACTGGGGCGCACTCCGACGCTCAGCACGTAGCGAAACGGCTGCGGCCGGCTGCCGTCGAGCTTCTGCCAGTCGCCGGAAAGCGCGACGTGCAGCCAATCGCATGCGCCGAAGTGGTTCGCCTGGGGATTGAGGAGGTAAGCATCCGGGTCGAAACAGGCGGTCCGCGGCGAAACCACGCCTCGTGTGCGGACGTACCGAGCGACCGCCTCGGTGACTTCGAGCGGAAGCTGCCGCATGTTGCGGATCGGCAGCGACGCGCTGCCGGAAGCCACAAACTCTTCGGGACTGCTGAAGCTCAGCAGCGGCGGCATCCTCTTCGGCTCGGCCCTGTACGCCGGACGGCCGTGGTGGCCGGTGGCGATGCGGTAGGTCTTCTCTGGATCAATGTCCGCGCGCACGAGCGAATTCGTCGCGTCGTACGCCGGGTCGCCGAGGTTGTCCAACACCGTGTGAAACGGGGAACGGTCGATCAGCTCGAGGAGCGTCTTTCCCGAGACTTCGCCGACGACGATATATTCAGGCAGCATGTCGAGCGTGGCGAGATCATGAAGCGTGATGGGCCCGGCAGGCAGGGTCGTGCGCCACGTGGCATACGAGGGCGTGGCGGCGCCGATCCATCCGACGTCGGCGCCGGTCGCCTCGCGCACCGCATCGGCGCGGAGCCGCATTAGCTCGAAGGCGTCCATCGGCGACTGGAGCGTGCCCAAGGGCGTTTCGTCCGGGGGCTGCCAGTCCGAGTCGAACAGGATGTGCCGGCTCTGGAAGTCGGTCGCTTGCCGAGCGACCTCCCATGAGCTCCTCTCGTTCGTGATGCCCATCACCACACAGTCGCCCTTGCGAAACTCGCCGCGTGTTTCACTGCGCGTGCCGAAGAAATCGTTTCGGGCGAACGTGGCGGCGTCGTTGAACGCGTAGACAATCACGTAGCGATCGGGTGCCAGCGGGTTGGGATGGATGAACTTCACCGCGTGGCTCGGCTGGTCGTAGACCCGGTTGCCGATGCGGAACCGCCCGCGGCCGAACTTCACCGGCAACTGGTCGGCAATGCGAGCGGTGAAGCGGTTCAACTCGGGCCCCCCGAAAACGAAGAGATTCGCCCCGGCAAGGTCGTCGTCGGTCAGGTCGCGGTCGGCCACCGCCCAGTCCGGCCACCAGGATGCGAGCGCCCGTCGGCTCGCCTCGTCGCCGCCGGTGGGCTGGACCGCGATCCACTTTCGTCCGGGCAGGCGCAGCCCTCCGCCGGCGCCGCTTCGGCCGTAGGAGCTGCGGTCCACTTGGGCCAGGATGCCGCCGGGCATCGCGGGTGACTTGACGAACCTGCCTTCGGGCAGCTCGACGACCTCGATCTCCAGCACGGGCCGAACCGGGCCGGCATAGGACGTTTGGCCGTTGGTCGCCACCGTGACCGGCCGGTCGACGTCGAGCAGCTTGTCGCTCAATTCGATCCGGTAGCGGGCCACGTTCCACGTCTTCACCTCGACGCGGTTGCCGGGCTTGAACTCGGCATCGAACTGCGCGGCCAGCGCCGGGTTCGCCATCCGCTCGATGGAGATCCAGTACGCCCCCGGCCACGAGAGGTTCCAGGTGGCGTAGCGTACGCGTTTCGGCCAGTGGTCACGCCGTTTCGACGCGGCCCAGGCGAGGATCTGCTTTAGCTCTTCGAGGTCCTCGTAGGGCTGGTAGGTGTGGCCGTGGTGGCCCCACATACCCGACGCCGGCGCGCCCATGTTGTTCAGCGCGTGCCAGCGATTGAACTGGCTTGTGTTGTAGCCGCCGTCGTACCAGCCGTCGACGGCCAGCATCGGCAGGTCCAGCAGCCCGACGTCGCACACGTTGGTGTATTGCCAGTTGGCACAGACCGGGGCGATCCCGGCGACAAGATCGGGATATCGCGACCCCAACCAGAGGGCAGTAAACCCGCCGTCGGACCAGCCGCTGAGAAAGACGCGATCCGGTTCGACACTGAACTGCAGTGACAGCGCCGAGATGACTTCACGTAGCTCGTGCACGGCTCCTTGGCGGCCCTTTACCTGCGTCGAGAGACTGCTCCAGACGTGAAACGTGTCGGTCCGGTCGGCCATGTCGGCCGTGGGACGGTAGCCGCCACGGACCTCACCGTCCTTGAGATGGATTCCGCCGCCGCACTTGTAGTACATGAACATCTGGTACGACTTGTCAGGGCGGTACGCCGGCGGAACGTGGACCCAGACGGCCTCGACGCGTCCCAGCGTCGGCGACCAATAGGGAACCGCCACGCCGCCGCCTGCGTAGCGGCAGTTTGGTTCCTCGCCAGAGGTGAGGTCTTCGAGCATGACCCGAAGGAAGCCGACGGCGACGCCGCTGCGCCAATCGAACGCGTCGGTGCGTCGCAACAACTCCACAGTGGCTTCGAGCTTTTGGCGGTTGCGAGCGACCACCGAATTGTCGAAGTCCATGCCAGACAGCAGTTCCCGACACGCGGCCGTTGCGGCCGTCCACTCCGCGGTGCGGCCC
This sequence comes from uncultured Planctomycetaceae bacterium, assembly GCA_964414315.1. GTDB lineage: Bacteria > Planctomycetota > Planctomycetia > Pirellulales > Thermoguttaceae > PWXP01. The sequence continues at coordinate 3,285 of CAYPWB010000466.1, forward strand.
TCCGGCGAAAGCCACGAGTCAGCCGAACCGGGCGGGGACGACGCATCTGCGGCGGCCACGGTAGCAAGGATGATGGTACAGACGGTGGTCGTAAACATGGCTCGGGCTCCGTTGTTTCGGGCAGCAGGGGCCGCCAACCAAGAGGGCAAGGCGGGGCGCCGGTGAAGGGTTCCGACGTTGCCCATGGTCAACACGCAGCGATTCGACGGCCTCCGTCCATTTTCGCTCGCAGGGAACTCAGGGGCAAGCCTCCCAGAATGGCCGGGTCACGGCCGGTACCTGGTCGCGTCGTCGAACCCATTCTCCGAATAGCGCCGGAAACGGGCCGATCGGAGCGACCATCACTGGGGCATCCCGCCGACTGCCAGCAAGCGGCTTGTCCGCCAACTGGCCCAACCGACGCATCTCGGCCTTCCGCGCGTCAGGAAGGTTGCTCAACGGTGCCGGCAGGCCCGGGCCGCGAGCTTCACGCTCCGTCGGTCGGCTGCGTGGTTCGCCACGCTCCCGGCCTCGGCCTGCCCCTCGTCCGCCGCGCCGCTGAGCCGCGAGGTCGGTGGGAAGTGTGGCGAGTCCGACCGCTGCAACGCAGCAGAGTATTGCGAAGTGCCGTAACATGGTTCGGCCCTCCTCTGTTGAAGTCAACGCCCTAGGGGTCTCGCGGGTCGACGGCTTTCGAAGCTGGGTGCCGGGTCAAGCGCTGGCGACTCTCGTGCCGGGGGAGCCTCTGGATCCACCCGCGGACGCTTCTTGCGTCGCCCCCGTGTTGCGTCAACTGCTTCAGTTGGCTCGGGCTGGTCCCCGAGGTCCCCGGTCTCCGCCGTCCACTGGGTAAGTTGCGATCGCAGTCTTGCGAGTGCGGATTCATGCTTCGCGGCTTCCGATGTGGAAAGATCGTGTAGCTCGAAACGGTCCTTCTTCAAGTCGTATAGTTCTTCCTCTGGTCGCTCAGGGGCGAACACCTTCGCCTGCTCGGGCGTCAGCTTTCCCTGCACGTGCAACTCGCGCATGACGTCTCGAACGGGATTCGTGCGGTCGTAGTACCGCCGGTCCATCAGGTGAGGCCGGCCAGGCAGGAAGTTGCGGATGTAGCGGTACCGGCCGTCATAGACCGTGCGCACGCGGTCCACGGCGGTCTCAATTCTGTCGCGTGCCGTGAAGATGAACTGCCGCCGCGGCGAGCTTTTCGCGAGGAACGGCACGCCGTGCATCTCGTCGGAGAGTTGCAGCCCCGCCAGTACGACAGCCGAAGCGGTCAGGACGAACCCGGCCACCAGGTCGGGACGCTCCGTGGCCGCGTTGACGGCCGTCGACGCGCCGGCCGAATGCGCCACCAGCGTCGCCGGACCGACCATGTCCAA
>CAYPWB010000467.1:0-4602 GCA_964414315.1 uncultured Planctomycetaceae bacterium
GGGGGGCATAATCCGTGCGTCCTGATGGCGGGTGCCAGCCCCTTCGGCCGCCGCGCCGCACGCACACGTGGCCATCGTGCTTCTTCCGGCGGTAGTTCGCGCGATATGTGCGCATCTGGGGCGCGCCGCGCGCCACTTTCTCCGCCCCTGCCCCAAGCGGGCGCGCCCCGCTACTGTGCCGCCGGCCAAGCTGACGAGCCCATGCCGTGCGCAGGCGGTCGTCGGCGCGCGGTTTCGCGCGAACAACCATTCCGCCGACAGCCTGCCACTGGCACCGTCGTCCGCTCGTGCAGGCACGTGCACGCCCGCCCGAGCGGCCGCTTCCATGTTTCTCGACTTCCGTGGAGCTACTCCCATGATTCGACCCCTATTGATTGCTACTTCGGCCACCCTCGCTTGCATGCTGGCCGCCGCCTCCACCCACGCCCAGGTGAGCCTGTCACTGCAAAGCGGCGGGCCCAACCTGACGCAACTTCAGGTCGGCCAGACCGTTACCGTCGAAGTGTGGCTTGACGGCGTTCAGCCCGGCTGGCAACTCGATATGCTGACGGCGACGGTCCTGTATGAAGAAAGTCTGCTGTCCGCGCCTACAATCAGCGCGGCATCTGTCGTTCCGGACCCCCTGGCCGACCCGTTTGATTTTCTCGTGTGGGAAGAGCCCGGCATCGCGGAAGGATTCTTTCTAACCATGGGCACCGAGCCTTCGGAATTCGTTACCACAAACGGTACATTTTTCTCATTCGACGTTACGGTGGAAGCGCTCGGCAGCGGCAGCTTTGTATTCGATTTTGTCGACGCAAGCGTATTCAACCCTGCCGACCCATTCGCCCCCGTCCCACTAGCCCCGGTTGCGGGCCCTCCACTGCCGTTCATCGTCGTGCCGGAGCCAACGACGTTATCCCTGGTTATACTGTCCGTGCCGCTATTGTTGGGTTTAAGGGCCATCCGTCCAGGACGCGACAGATAGCTGGCACAGCACAAGGACCCACACAACGCGCTGTCCGTTCCTTTCCGAAGGCCACCGTGCCATCTTCCAGCCGCGTCGAAGGCGCATGTGAACTGCGCGTCGTGGGCTGGGCAGTTCCGTGAGTTTACAAACGTGGTTCGCCACTTCACCCCCAAGCCCCGCTTACCCGCACAAACCCACGAGGATGAACGATGACTCTCATTCATAGAAAACGGCGCGGGCCCGCGCACCCCGCAAGGGCAAGCCTTGGCAGAACATGCAGAATTGAGTTGTTGGAACGCCGTGAGGTGCTCTCGGCGACCAACGTCTTTGCCCAGTTTACCGGCATTCTCGACCCCGCGGTCAATAATACCGTTGACTTCCTCGAGGTGAGCGTGTCGGCTACAGAGCTTTCGATGACGCAAGAGAGAGCAGTGATCGGTTTCCGTCTAAAGGCGCAGCACGATGCCGACTTGAACCCGTCGGTTGTCACGATCCGCGACCAACACGGAGCGGCGATGGCGCCTTTGTACGCCCGGTCCAACCTGCCTGGCTCAACCGAGAGTTTTGTACTTGCAGAACTGGCTTCGGGCGATTACACCATCGAGGTCGCTGGAGCCGTAGGTAGCCGAAGTCAGTATATTCTCAACGTCTTTCTGGCAGGCGACGTCAACGGCAACCGCCACGTCGACCAGGGCGATTTGGACGCAATTCGCGCGGCCTACGGGGCACGCGTGGGCTCGAGCCGGTACAATGTGAATGCGGACGTCAATCGTGACGGCCGGATTTCCGTACATGACTTCGCTATCGCCGAGCGCAACGCCGCATACGCCGTGGAAGTTCGGTCGTCGCTGCAAACAGCGGCTATCGGACAAACCTCGGCCAATGCAGGCAGCCCGGCGCTTGGCGCGTATGACGCCGGTGGCGGCCCGGCTGGCCGCGGTGCCGCCGTCGTGCCACAAGCCGGCTACAACCCGAATGCACCCATGCGGTTCTACGAAAGCACCTACGGCCTGGTACAATCGATGCCTTTCACTGCACAGGGGCATTCGGCCGTCTTTCGTGCTAGTGCCGACGCCCCGGATTACGTTTTCGACTGGATCCACCGCGAGGCCGGCTACAACAACTCCATGCTCGCCTATAAGGTTGACGATGCCATCGGATCGCTCAACACCGGACAGGCGCACGGCACGGTGAACCCGAACACGCTTACCGAAGACGACCAGGCACAGGCCGCCGCCTACCGCGACGCGGCACTGGCCAATATGGTCACCATTTTCGCGCCCGGAGAGCGAGCCGACGGCACGCGTGGACATCTCTTAAAGCAGCCCATCATTCCGGCGCAGTGGGAATACTACTCCATTGTCGTCCGGCAGAACGGCGACTCGTACTACTGGTTCCCCTTCGAGCACGTCAACCAGGACAACTACGCCCACTTCCAACTGGTCACGTATGCGGCCGATCATGAAGAGCCATGGTATCGGCACATCCAGGTCGACGGTGACCAGCACCCGAACGCCATGCTTGCGTACAAGGTCGAGGATCTGAGCCCGAGTTTGCCGAATCCTCGTGGATACATCAACGATGCCGACTTCGATGACGTGGTGTTTCAAGTGAATCCGCCCATGGTGGGAATCGTGGGCGATCTGCATGCGATCGAGGGAGCAGCCGGCGACACGATCTCCTTCCAACTCGCTTACAATGGTGTTAGAACTTTCTTGTCCCCGCCAATAACGGTCCGCTTCCGCATCGACTGGGCCGATTCGACCGAAGAGGGCCTGCACCCCGACGACTTCGAGACGTACCCCTCCGGCAGTATCTTTCCGGACCACGTCCAGAAGGTGGCGGGCACCGACAACGAATACAAGGTCACTATCGCCGGCGGCAGCAAGGTCAGTGATCCGATCATCCTCATCGCCCAGGCCGATGAACTCGACGAGGGGCTCGCGGAATGGGCGACCATAACCGTCCTGCCGGATCCCAATTCCGACAATCCTGCTTATGCTCCGGCGCCTCACTTCCATCTCTACGAATACCGCTTCGATGTGGATCTGTTCCGTATCACTTATGCGCGGAACGCCGTGGATATGTATGTTCTGGAGGACGTAACTCTCTTTGGCAAAGAGAACCATCGCGATGCCCTCGCCGACGGTTCTCTCCCCGGCATTCACCGGAACGATATCGAGCAAGGGACAGCGAATTGCGCGTGGGCAGCGTCCCTCATCGCTCTGGTACGCGACAATCCGAACTGGCTTCAAACACACACTTCCGAGACAACGGAAAACGGCAACAAGGTCTTCACCGTAACACTGCACGACACCGAGAGGAAACCCGTCCCGTACCAGTATAACGTCGGCTCGGAGCAATTGCTCGATCGCGGCCTCGACACATTGGGTCTGACGGGAGACTACCGCGAGGACGAGTCGGGCAAAGCCGTCGAAATATGGCCGCAACTTTATACTCGCGCGATGCTCCAACATTTCGCTGACATTTGGCACGGGCGCGTCTGGATGCTCTGGCCCACGTTGACTGCACAAGACGCGACCGAGGTGCTGGCCGCGGACAAGACAAACCAAGAAGTTTACGATGGCATCAAAGCCGCTTTCGATAGCGGCAGGCAGGTCATCCTGGGAACGAAGAACACGATCCCATCTTCGATCGAAGGTGATGAATCCTACAAAGGGAACTTAAGCCCCGACCATGCATATGTAGTCGAGGCAGTTCAGGACGGAAAAGTGCTGTTGATCAACCCGTGGGGTCTTGGTACCGACATCGCACTGCTCCAAGAGCACCTTTCCGGGGCGCTGCACCATTATTTCGTGCTGGAACCCACGCCCACCGACTAACCAATCACTCTTGTTGAGGAAGAGTAAAGCCATGTGCGTCTACCGTTTTCTGCGTCGTCTTCACACGCCGCTGGCCGCAGGTTTCGTTTGCCTCGCTATCGCTGGAATTGTGGGCGCGCAACACAGTTCCTGGCTGCTGAATGAAGAGTGGGCGCCGCCCTCGTTGCGTTCCCGGGAGCCGTTGCCATTTCGCCTCCAACACCGTGCGTTTGCGGCGGCTGGTGGGGCAGGTCACCAACGAGATGGCAGGCCCGTGATCAGCGGTCTCGCCTTTCGAGCTAACCGGGATGACCCGGACTCACCGCTCCCGAAGGCCTATTCAGACGGCTATTCTCTTAGATTTCCTCGGTTGGAAAGTACCAGCACCGTTCCCCTCTTCGGACGGCTGTACCGAGTTAGCGGCATCGGAATGAGAGACAACAAACACGCCCCCCTTGGCCACCTCTTCAACACGCTGGCTCGCTTGCCGGAAGAACGCACACCCGAAGACGTTCTGCAAACCGTCAACTCCTACGTGTTTCCACTCCACGATGGACCTGCCGAATGCGGCACGCTGCACAACCACTTCATCTACGTACAAGGCACTGACAGTGCCGAACTGGGCAGTACGAAGTTACGTGCCCATGTCGGGCTCCTGCCCGATGTTAATTTGGGCAAGACGAGGCGAGAAGCGGAGATTGTATGGACTTGGCTTGCCGAAGGCGATGTGCTGGATATTGGCGGCCACAAGCACCGCCTCCTGCGAATCGTGCCGCCCCAGCTATCCAAGCATGGGCTTCTTCGGCGGGTCGGCTGGTTCGAGTTGGACCC
>CAYPWB010000468.1:0-4598 GCA_964414315.1 uncultured Planctomycetaceae bacterium
CAACACGGTACGCAGGCACTGGCGGAGCCAGTGGCACACGTTCGAGCAACACGGTACGCAGGCACTGGCGGAGCCAGTGGTACATGTTCGGGGAACACGGTACGATTCTGCCGTGAGTCGGGGAACGGATGGGTGCCACGGGCTCGGCCAGGGCCTCGACTCTCCGTTTTCAAGGCAGTTCCCGTGAACTCCAACAGCGAGCCGGTTCTGCCACTACCGTCGCTTGTTCTACCGCACCGGCTGCCGAAACGCAACCTGCTGGGGCTTCGTGACGCCCCAACCCTACGACTTGACGCCTCCCGGCCCCTCTTCAATAATCGGGAGAAATCAATGCAGGGGACTGTCCCGATTTTCGTGGCACAAGGGGAGGTTTGCCCAATCGCCCTGCTGCTACGGCCGCGAAAATGGGACTGTCCCCCTCGCATGCACTGGAGAACCCGGCAGGCTTTCAGCATGAGCGACTACCGAACGGAACGCGACAGCATGGGCGAGGTGCAATTGCCTCGCGAGGTGTATTACGGGGCGCAAACGCAGCGCGCGGTGGAGAACTTTCCCATCTCGGGCCGCACCATGCCGCCCGAACTCATCCACTCGCTGGGCCTGGTGAAGTGGGCCGCGGCGCAGGTAAACCGCGACCTGGGGCGATTGGGCGATGCGGCGAAAACCCGCCGCCCGCTCGAAACCGCCCAAATCGACGCGCTCCTCCGCGCCGCCCGCGAGGTGGCCGACGGGAAACTCGATGATCAGTTCCCCATCGACGTGTTCCAGACCGGCTCGGGCACGTCGACGAACATGAACGCGAACGAGGTCATCGCCAACCGGGCGATCGAATTGGCCGGCGGCGACCGGTTCGCCGTGGAAAAGCCCATCCACCCGAACGACCATGTCAACCTGGGCCAGAGCAGCAACGACGTGTTCCCCACGGCCATCCACGTGGCGGTCGCGCGGGCGATCCATCAGCAACTCATTCCCGCGCTGCGCCGTTGCGGCGGCGTACTGAACGAGAAGGCCAAGGCATGGCAGGAGATTCTCAAGATCGGCCGCACGCACCTGGCCGACGCCACGCCGGTTGCCCTGGGACAGGAGATTGGCGGCATGGCCCGGCAGCTCGACCGCTCGGTGGGCCGGGCCGGGCTGGCCCTGGAGGCCGTCCTGGAACTGCCCATCGGCGGCACGGCCACCGGCAGCGGCATCAACACTCACCCCCAGTTCGCACGAAAACTGTGCGAAGTCCTCGACCGGGAACTCGGAATTGCGTTTCTCGAAGCGGCCGACCACTTTGAGGCGAACGCCCAGCGCGACGGGCTGGTGGAATGCCACGGACAGGTGTGCACCGTGGCCGTCACCCTGTTCAACGTGGCCAACGGCATCCGCTGGCTGGCCTCCGGGCCGCGTTGCGCCTTCAACGAACTGCGTCTGCCCGACCGGCAGCCGGGCAGCTCCATCATGCCCGGCAAGGTCAACCCCGTGCTGTGCGAAGCCCTCATGCAGGCTGCTGCCCGGGCGATGGGCAACAATCACACGGTCGATTTCTGCGGCGCGGCCGGCGGGCAATTCCAACTAAACGTGATGATGCCGGTGATGGCCGACGCCGCGTTGGAAAGCGTCCGGGTTCTGGCCGGCGCGGCGGCCGCCTTCGCCGACCTGTGCCTGGCCGGCATGGAGGCGAACGCCCAGGCGTGCGCCGAGGGCATCGAGCGAAGCCTGTCGCTGGTGACGGGGCTGAACCCCTACATCGGCTACGAGCAGGCCGCCGCTTTGGCCAAGGAGGCCTTCCAAACGGGCAAGACGATCCGCCAATTGTGCCTTGAGAAAAATGTCCTGCCCGCCGCCGACCTCGAAAAGGCCCTCGACCCCTGGCGAATGACGCGGCCGGAGTAGGCCCTCAAGGCGACGTTCCCCTCGGGCCAAGGGGCTCTTCACCCCATGCGCGAGGCGAGGGGCCTTGAATTGCCGGGGGGGGTGCGCATAGAATCGTTACATTACCGCTCGTGTTCACCTTCACCGCCGCCAACCACAAAAAGGGAGACTCACTCGCCATGGCACTCGCCTATCATGAACCCCCGGCTGAATTGTCGCCCGAGGCCCGCGATATCCACCGGGCACTCAGCTCGACCCTTGAGGAACTCGAGGCCGTGGCCTGGTACCACGAGCGGGCGGAGGTGTGCGCCGACGAGGGCCTGCGGGCCATCTTGCTGCACAACCGCGACGAAGAGATCGAGCACGCCGCGATGGGCCTCGAATGGCTCCGCCGCCGAATCCCGAAGTTCGACGAAGAACTGCGCACCTACCTGTTCACCTCCGGGCCCATCCACGCTTTGGAGGAGGAAGCGACCGGCGAAGGTCCCGCCGAGGGCAAACCGGCCGACAGCGGGGGAGGCATGGGCATCGGCAAGTTCACCAAATAGCAGATAGACAAACTATTAAATCGAATACGCCCAACGAAAAAGGAACACCACAATGGCCGATCTACTGAAGCGATCCCTGGCTCCGCTCACCGAGGAAGCGTGGGAGGAGGTCGACGCTACGGCGGCGACGATCCTCAAGGCCCAGCTTACCGCCCGAACCCTCGTCGATTTTTCCGGCCCGCACGGCTGGGAATTGGCAGCGGTGAACTTGGGCCGTATCGATATCCCCAAGGGAGGCAGTGACGAGGACGTGCCCTGGGGCATTCGCACGGTGATGCCGCTGGTCGAGGTCCGCGTGCCGGTGACCATTTCCCAACTCGAACTCGACAACGCCTCTCGCGGCTGCAAAGACCTCGACTTGACGCCCCTGGAAGAGGCGGCCCAGCGCGTGGCCCGGTTTGAGGACGCCGCAGTGTATACGGGCTTCGGGCCCGGCGGCATCCAGGGCATCATCCAGGAGGCCGCTCACAAACCGGTCAAGCTGCCCGAAAGCCCGGAAGTGTATCCCCAGGCGGTTGCCCAGGGCCTGAAGGAACTACGGTTGGCCGGCGTTCCCGGCCCATACGCGCTGGTGCTCGGGGTCGACGCCTACGCCGGGCTGGTGCAGGCCGGCAAGGGCGGCTTCCCGCCCTCGCGCATCATCCTCGACATGCTCGGCGGCCAAATCCTCGCCAGCCAAGCCTTGCAGGGCGGGCTGTTGCTGTCTGCCGCCGGCGGCGACTTCGAACTGACCGTCGGGCAGGACCTGGCCGTCGGGTTCGCCACCCACGACCGCGACAACGTCGAACTGTTCCTCACCGAATCGTTCACCTTCCGCGTCCTGCGGCCGGAAGCCGCCATCGAACTGAGCGCGTAGGCGGTTCCGAAAGCCAAGCCAGCGAGAGCCGGCGCCCTGGCATAGGCTTCCGAGCCCCCGTGGGACAAGCTTCCCGCTTGCCAATTCCCCGTGGGACAAGCTTCCAGCTTGTCAATTGGTGGAACAGACCCCCACCTTGCTGCCGGCCGGGGCGGGAAACATGCCTTTCCGGGGTTCTTGACAAGCTGGAAGCTTGTCCCACGGGGGCTCCGGAATTGCCGATCACTGACCGCTGAGCTGCTTCGCCTTGCGCACCATTTCCAGCAACTCGGCCCGGTAGCCGTGTACGTCGGGGCCTTTGGCCGAGGCGGCGATCTCCAGCACGGCCGCGTAGTTCGAATCGCCTTTGTGCTCCGAATCGCGCAACAGCATGCCGAAGGAGGCCACGGCCGAGGCAAACTGGAACTCGGGCGTGGAACTGCTGAACGCGGTGCCTGCGTCGACCACGGGGAACTCCAGAAGCTTGCTCGTGTCGCCGTCCGGGGCCTTGTAGCGGAGCTTCAGCGTGAGCATCTCGTTGCTCTCGGGCGTGTCGTCGCCGGGGCGGTCCGGCTTCTGGTACTTCAGCGGGTCGACCGTGGGCACGTCGACCTCGACGCCGGCCGGCACGACTTCGTACAGCGCCGTGACCGTATGCCCGGCGCCGATCTCGCCGGCGTCCTTCTTGTCGTCGTTGAAGTCCTCGGCCGCCAAGATGCGGTTCTCGTACCCGATGAGCCGGTAGGCCGAAACCTGGGCCGGGTTGAACTCGATCTGGATCTTCACGTCTTTGGCAATCGTCACGAGCGTGCCGCTCATCTGCTGCACGAGCACCTTGCGGGCTTCGGCCGCGTTGTCGATGTAGGCGTAGTTGCCGTTGCCCTTGTTGCTGATGTCCTCCATCATGGCGTCGTTGAGATTGCCGCGGCCGAATCCGAGTACGGACAGGAACACGCCGGAGGTCGCCCGCTGTTCGACCATGCGCACCAGATCGCCGGTGCCGGTCGTGCCCACGTTGAAATCGCCGTCGGTGCCCAGCAGGACGCGATTCACGCCGTCCTTGATGAAGTTCTCTTGGGCGATCTTGTACGCCAGGTCGATTCCGGCCCCGCCGTTGGTGGAGCCGCCCGCCTGGAGCCGGTCGAGCGCCTCGATGATCTTCTCACGCTGGGAGCCGGGGGTCGAGGGCAGCACCAGACCTTCGGCGCCGGCGTAGACGACAATGGCCACCCGGTCCTTCTCTTCCATGCGTGCGGCCAGTAGCTTCATGCCTTCCTTCAGAAGCGGCAGCTTATCGAGTGAGTTCATCGAGCCGGAAACGTCGAGCAGGAACACCAGGTTGCACGGCGGGCGCT
>CAYPWB010000469.1:0-4592 GCA_964414315.1 uncultured Planctomycetaceae bacterium
CAGCAGAGGAACAGAAACGGCAACCTCTCCGCTGGCGAGTTTTCACCACTCCAGGTTATACCACCCCTCTCCCGCGAGTTGTAGCGAGGCTGCCCCGTTGCTTGACATCCGTTGCTGAGCATGAACATCGACGGGCTGGTGTTCGAGAGCCTGGCGACCGTGGCCGGCAGCGAGCCGGTCACCCTTCCATGAGCGCCGGCCAAGCGGCGCGTTCCTTGACCGGAACAAGTCGATTGGCACGCTGAAGCGTGAACTCCAACAGGATCAAGATGAACCAAGCCTCGCTGATACGATACAGTTTGTTCGCTCACGCGGCACTGGGGCTGTCCCTGTTGCTGTTCGGCGGCTGTGGCGGTTCGGCGTATCCACTGGCCGGCGTGTCGGGCGTGGTCACCCTCGACGGCAAGCCCCTGGCCGGCGCCCGGGTAGCCTTCCAACCGCGGCGCGAAGGCGAAGGCCTGGATTCCGGGCCGGGCTCGTACGGCACGACCGATGCGCAAGGGCGTTACACGTTGCACACCATCGACGGGGCCCACGGCGCCGTCGTGGCTACGCACGAGGTCAACATCAGCACGTACGTAGGCGAAGCCGATCCCACGACCGATACCCCGAAGACCCTCGCTCCCGAACGCGTCCCCACCCGTTACCAGGAACCCGACGCCCTCACCTTCACCGTCCCGCCCGAAGGCACCACCGCGGCCGACTTCCATCTGCGCACCACTTCCGACGGGCAGTGAAAATGCGTCAGTCGGAGAACTCTTTGGCCCATTTCTCGCGGTATTCGGGGTGAGGGCCTGCTTTGGCGATGGTCGCGGCGGCGGACTTCCGGACCTCGGCCGCAGCGCCGAAATGGTTGTCGCGCCAGGTGTGCCAGTCGCGCTGGCATTGATTGAAGCGGACGTGCTCAGCCGCGGTGTTGTAGATCACGTTCTGTTCGAACAGGTAACCCTTGCTGCCCTGGTCGATAAACATGCCGTTGTTCGGCGCCCCTTGTGCCATGAAGCTGCGGTGGACGTCGTGCAAGTGATTGCCGCGGAGGACGGTGCCCGGTTGCAGCCCGAGCGTATAGATGCAACCGCCGTCGCACAGCCGCCGCATCACGTCATGCACGTGGTTGAACTCGACGATATTTTCGCGGCACGGGGTCGGATGGTCGTCCCACTGCCAACCGATCGAAATGCCCGTGTACGGCAGGTGGTGGACCCGGTTGTGCGCCACGCGGGTTCCCTGCGCGAACCCGACCCAGATTCCGATCGCGCCATAGTATTCCATTCCACACGCGCGCACCCAGTTGTTGCTGACTTCGTTGCGTCGGGGAACGTCGTCCTCGCCCCGCGGACCGCCGACCATTACGCCGTTGGCGCTGACGTCGAAGAGGTAGTTTCCCCGGATACGATTGTCCATGCAGCGGTCGGCCAGTTGGATTCCTGTTCCACCGAGTCGGGCAAGCGAGCCGTTCTGCACGCTGCAATTTTGGGCGTCGGTGAACGAGACGGCGGCGGGGATTTGCAGCCAACGACGGCCCGGATGCGGATGCCGCCCGTAGTGACAGGCTTGGATGCCCATGTAGCCGCCCTCGGGAAGCTGCCAATCGGTGTGCTCGAAGCGAATGCCATGGAAGTGCAGGTTCCGCACCGGGGTTTCCGGCTCCCCGCGCACCACAACAAGCTGCGTCAGCACCGGCGCCACCACCTCGGCTCGGGCCATGTCTTCGCCGTCGCGGGCCCGATAAGTCAAGCGGCCCGTTGTCCGGTCGAGGTACCACTCGTCCGGTTGGTCGAGCAGTTCGCGGGCGTTTTCGATATGGTACCACCGTCCCTTGCCGGGTACGATGTAGTAGGGGCCGTCCCGGTAGGGAGCCGCCGGAACGATTTGGTTCGCGGCCGGGTCGATCCGTTCCACCCGGGCCCGGTTGATCGCCCAGTTGCCGGCGATCATCAACTCGATGTCCTGCACGCTCTTCCAGTCGTCCAAGACGCCGGGTTCGACCGTCAGCAGGAACCGTTGCTTCTCGCCCCCCGGTTCGACGGCTGCCAACCGGAAGCAGTTGGGTTCTGCGTCGAGGTTGGGAGTCCGAGCGCGGACGGCCCGGCGGCCGTCGACGAACAGGTTGCGGAACGTCCAACCGTCCCGGGCGCCGGGCACCGTCGCCACCCAAAGCCCGCCTTCGCCGCGCTGCCAGCCGGTGATCGTCCGGCCGCCGCTGAACGTGACCCGTTGCCCGGCCTTGGCCCGATATGTGACGGCGAACCGGGCGGTTCCCGAATCCTCGGGCCCGAAGGTCAGGGGCTCGGCCAGCCGATACGTCCCTTCGCCGATCCAGACGGTCACGTCGGCGGCCAAACCGGCGGCGATCAACGGGCGCACCGCTTGCCGGGCCTTGCCGACCGTAGCGAACGGCCGCGCCTCGGTACCCGGATTCCCGTCGTCGCCGTCCGCGGCAACGTAGAACTCCGCTGCCGCGGCATGACCCGCTGGGCCGAGAATGAAGTGGGACAGAAACAACACCGTTGCCACGAGAACCAAAACCTGTCGCATCGAGATCTCCCTGTCATTTGTCCTTCAGGTGCAAGTCGAATCGGGTATCTTGGTCGGCGAACCCAAGCAGTGTGAGATATTCGGTCTTTCCATCGTATGGCCGCAGCACAAGGGCATTCCCCTTGTATTCAGGATTGTACTTCTTGAAATCGTCTCGGGAGGCGAATCGATAAAGGTCATCGGTTACATACTTCTTCCCGGTATCCGTATGCCTTACCAAGAATAGAGGCCTTGCCGTCCTCTTCGGCCATGCGGAAAGAGTCAGTGTTCCCTTGTAGTTTTCTGCTTCAACCGTCAGCGTTCGGTCAGGCGACTGGGAGAAGCCGGCTACCTGATAGTCGACACGTCCTTTCAGTGCGCCGGCTCGCCGGCCGGCATTCTTGAGCTGATCAACGAAAACATATATCCTGACCCTCAGGGTATGGCCCCGGTCAACTGCTACGCGCGGGTTGACGACGGATACGAAGTAATCCCTGGGGTTCTTCCCGGCCCCAGCATAGCCCCACCTGTAACGGACCTTTGCTGCATTCTGGTGTTCCTCGCTGTTTCCGAAAACAAGGCCTATGCCCCAAGCCTCGGGTGTATTGTCTTGAAAGAAGCCGCACCAGCCGCCGGTTTCGTTCGCGTCGATGACTCCTTCATTGCCGAAGGGCAGGAACTTGGTTGGGGCGTAGTTTCCGTCAGGCCGTGATAGAATATGCACGGGCAGCACGGTTTCTCTGACTCCACCCCACGGTGTATTGAAGTAATTGAGGATGTCGCTGCCAAAATTGTGAATCGCGTAGTTGAGTTCGATTGCTCCGCTCTCCAGCACATTGATTCGCGTGTAGTAGAGGGCGTTCGATTTGTGGATTGTCGGTACATGCGCGTGTTGCCCCCAATTCAGTATCGCATAGGAGGACGGCGTCGTGTGCTCCGCCAGAATGGGATTGTAAAATGTCTTGTCGAGCAGGGGATCGCGCCTATAGATTCCGGAACCATGGATGAAGTACGCAAGCGGACGTGTCCTCTGCCCGCCCACGGTCAGCAGTGCGGCATCATTCTTGGCAGAGCATACGGATACCAGTTGCCATACTTCATCATTCCACTCGGAGCCCTCGTGGATTTGGGGAGGCATTGCCTCGCCAAAAGGCCCCACGAAGGAGTAGATTTGTCCACCTTTGCCGATACGGATCTGCCAGGCGCCGTCCTTGTTCCCCCAACTCAATTGATGATGGAAGACATCCCTTTCGTTGAGACCGGGGCCCCATTGTGAACCGGACGCGGAGTATTCTGAGCTGTGGTTCACGAGCGCTCCATTCGGACAGGGAATGAATGAGAACAACTCGCCGTCTTCGGCACGTAAACTATGTGCCAGGCAAAGCGCGAACAGACCCAAGGCGAAGCATCTCATGGTCGCGTATGTCATTCCTGTCAATGTCGAGTGTTAACGCCGCACGTCACTGGCGGCTTCCGCGAAACCAATCTCAGCGCGCGTCATGAATGGAATCCGCGTCGCCTCTGCGGCCGAATTTGGATTCGTCCCCCCGGCCTTTGGCCGTGCTCATTCGTTCGGCCCGCCGGTTCGGCGGGATACGAGCCACCACGCCACTGCTAATTCTGGCCTGTAAGCCGTTGCCGGTCAAGACCGCCCCGTCATTTCACGATTGCGCTGCGCGCATCCTATCGGGGCCGCCTATCGTGCCAAGCTCTGTACTACTAACCGCAAACATCGTGAACGTTTTCACACAGTCGTGGCCTTGGCTTCGAGCGGAAGCTCGCATTGGTTGGCGGCCCTGCCGCCCTGTGCCCTTTTGCTCTTTCCTGGCGGCAGTGGCGAGTGGAGGGAGGCACATTCTTGGATCGTTTCGGCCCGTCCTGGTTCACCGGGGCCTGGAATAGTGGCTGCTTGGCGATCGCGAGATTGGTTGGGGCGGCACCCCGCCGCAAGGGTCGCGGCACCTGACCGGCGTTCTTCATGCGGCGGCAATACGGGAAATTGCCTGGAACGCCGTTGCATCGACGCGATGGCTTGGTAGAATAGACACGGTCGGCCCGAGTGCCGCGCAGTGCCC
>CAYPWB010000470.1:0-4582 GCA_964414315.1 uncultured Planctomycetaceae bacterium
GGATTCCAGACCCTCGGCCGCAATTTCCAGCGAAGCCGCGGCACCGGCGGGTTCTAACACTTGGGGAACGAATCGCCTGACGGCGGCAAAAAGGAACCTGGAGAAACCCGATGAAAACCCGAACGGGAATGTGTTGTCTAGCCACGCTGGTCCTGTTGGCCACCGTGCTTGTTGACGTCGGCCGGGCCGACAGCGCGCCCGGCACGCTGCCGTGCGGCCACCAGGGAGCCTGCGTGTGCATTCCGAACATTCGCAATTACGGCTACTATCCGACCGACTGGCGGCGGTGGCCGAGCGAAGTGCGGCGCGACGAGCATTTCCCTCAAAGCCTTGGACGGGAGCGCATCCCCACGCCGCCGGGCGAGCCGACTGAATCGCTGCCCGTTGAGCGGGTTCCGTCGCGTCCGCTCCCCTCGGGCGGTGGCGAAATGCCGGTTCCCGACGGCATCCTGCCGCCGGACGGGCCGTTCCAGCCTGAAATTCCCATTCTGCCCGAACCGGCGCTGCCGGGCGGAGTTCCACCGTTCGTACCCGGTACGATCCCGGGACGGCGGCAGGATGAAGACATTCCCAGCTTACCCCGGCCGGCCCCGCCGCAATCGCGTACGCCGGCAGAACAGGCCGCGCCGGTGGCGTCGCCCGCGCCGCGAGAGTCGCGGCAGCCGATCGAGTCGCGACCGTCCGTTCCGTCGCAAGCGATGACGGTTCCGGGGCCGGCGCCGTCGCGTGGGCCGACCGAGCCGAGCAAAGCGGAAACGCCCGCCGAATCGCGGCCACCGGTGCACTACCCGGCGCCGCGCGAGTCGGGTCCGGAGGCATCGTCGCGTACGGCCATGGAGCGGCCCGCACCGAGGGAGTCGCAGCAGCCCCGGCCGGCGCACGCGCCGGCCGCGTCGCGGTCGCCGGTGCGGCCGCCGGCGCCATTGGCGTCGAGGCCGAGCGGGCAGACGCGTGCGTCCATGGAACGGCCCGCTGCGAGGGACTCGCGGCAGCCCGTGCCGGCCCGAGGGCCCGCCGAGTCGCATGCTCCTGAGCGATTGCGAGCGTCGGTGGAACCGCCGGCTTTGCTCCCCTCACGAATTGAGCCGGAACCACGTCTGCGGTCGGACGTTCCGCGGGTTCCGCGGGAGGCATCTCCGCGGCCGGATGAATCGCGGTCGTCGTCGGGCGGTCCGAGCCCCCGGTTCGAACCGCACCCGGCGCCGGCCGGTCCGGCGCGGGGCGCGCCTTTGCGACAGCCGGATGCATGGATGACGCAATCGCATCCGCGGTTCGACGCCCTGCGCCCATCGGCGCCGATCGAATACGGTCCGCCGGCCCTGCAGGCGAGCCACGAGGCACCTGAAGCGAACACGGCGGGTGGCAATTCGGCCGGCGCGGCGCGGCCGGCGGTCCACGACGGTCCGGCCGCAGCCAAAGCCCCGTTGGCGTTGGACGGCTTCTGCCCGGTCACCCTGAGCAAAGAGGAACGGTGGCAGCAGGGGCGGCGCGAGTTTGCCGCGGTGTACCAGGACCGGACGTTCCACATGGCGGGTCCGGAGGAGCATCGCCGGTTCCTCGCAAATCCGCATCGGTTTGCCCCGATGTTCGGCGGCGTGGACCCGGTGCTGGTGGTCGACCAGCAGCGATGGACGCCCGGCTCAATCCAGTACAGCGTCACGTACAAGGGGCGCATTTACATGCTGTCGAGCGAGGCGAACCTGAAGCAGTTCCACGCCGACCCGCGGCGTTACGTCTTCGAAATCGACGAGTGAGCGAGCGAACCGTTCCCGTACCGGGCGGGGGACCGGTCCATTTTTCGGTCGACAGGCGACAGTTTCCGGGGGGATGCGCCGACCGCCGAAAAATGGGCTCGTCCCCTTCCCGGCTCAAGGGGACGCACGTTTAGAGGCTATCGCCAAAGGCCCGGATCCAAGTCCCCGCTCCCAGCGGGCGAGGGTTAGGACGAGGGCTATGGGCCAAAGGCCTTGCCCTATCTTGCTCAACTCCTACGAGCCCTCACCCCCGGCCCCTCTCCAATCAGGAGAGGGGAATTTTCGGATAAGCCGCTTACGCGTCATCCAGTCCGCCGCACGCTTCGAACAGCCGCATCGCCTGGGCGACCTCGGCCACGTCGTGGACACGGAGGACGTGGACGCCCTGCCGCGCCAGGGCCAGCGCCGCCCCGACGGTGCCGGCCGTCCGCGGCAGCGCGTCGTCGTCCAGCACGCCGGCGATGAACCGCTTGCGGCTGTGGCCCACCAGCACGGTGCAGCCCAGTTGGGCAAATCGGCCCGCGTACCGCAGCAGGTCGAGGTTGTGCTCGAGCGTTTTCCCGAACCCGATACCCGGATCGACGGCAATCCGCGACCGGCCGATTCCCGCTTGCTCCAGGGTGTCGCGGCGGTTGCGAAGGAAGCCAAACACCTCCTCGACCACGTCGGCGTACACGGGGTTCTGCTGCATGGTGGCCGGCGTGCCCTGCATGTGCATGAGGCATACGCCGGCGCCCGTTTCGGCCAGCAGCGAGATCATGTCGGGGTCGGCGCGGCAGGCGGTCACATCGTTGATTACCTCGGCGCCGGCGGCAATCGCCTCGCGCGCCACGACGGCTTTCGACGTATCGACGGAAATAGGCACGGCGGCCTCTTCCGCCAGGCGTTGCACCACCGGCAGTACGCGGCGCAGTTCCTCCCTCGCGTCGACGCGCGCCGCGCCGGGCCGCGTGCTCTCGCCGCCGATGTCGAGCAGGCCGGCCCCCGCCGCCGCCAGCCGCAGCCCCTGGTCGACCGCCACTGCCGAATCGAATGTCGTCCCGCCGTCGGAGAAGCTGTCGGGCGTCACATTCACAATGCCCATCAGGCACGGGACACGGCCGAACGCGATCGTGCGAGCGCGAAGTTGCCAGGAGGAAGTGCAGGGCGACATAGCGAGCTTGATAACGTGGTTGTGCCCCGGGATGCGGCAGGTGCCTATCGCCGGTCGAAGTACTCGGTAAGCGGGTAGGCGACGGCGTTGAGCTGCCGCATGGCGTCGAGCAGCGGGGTATAAGGCTCGTACGCGGTGGTGACGATGCCCTTGTTCGAGTCGATATTCGACGGATCGGCCGCCTTGTCTTCGGGGTCGTTGTCCATGTACTTGAACCAGTGCCAGCCCACGCACACCTGCGATTCGAGCAGGGCCAGGGTGAAGGTCTGATAGAAGTGGCCGCGGTCCTCTTGCGTGGGCACGGTCCAGCCGGCGCCGCTGAGGTTCGACATGCCCGAATCGGCTCCTTTGGCGTACCACTCGGTGAGCAGCAGGGGGCGGCCCGACCATTCACTCCACTGCCGTAGCCGTTCCGTCGATGGCTGCCAGGCGCCGTAGAGGTTCACGGCAATGACGTCGACGTGCCGGCCTGCGGCCTGCATCAGTTCGGGCACGTTGCGTTCCGAGCTGTACAACCGCGAGCCCAGGTAGAGGTGGTTCGGGGCGTGCCGTTTGATGGCCCGGGCGCACGTGGAGTAGTAGCGGTCGGCCAGGTAGCCCAGCCAGGCGCGGCGGTCGGCGTCGGCGATGTCGCGGTCGGCGCCGTCGCGCCGTTCGGCCCACCAACGCTCAGCGGCCTGCCGGCCGGGGTCCTTCGTGTCGAGTTGCAGGTAACGATCCAGCGAGTCGCTGGGAAACGGAAGCTCGTTGTCGGAGAAGTAACCCAGCAGGTACGGATCGTCCTTGCGCTCGGCCAGTTCGCTCGCACGCTCGTCGGCATATTGCTCGAACTCGGGGTCGAACACGAACATGCAGCGGCTCGGGTAGCCCGTATGCCCGGGCAACTGGTAGGTTCCCCCGCGGCGGCGACCGTAGCCGCTCATGAAATTGAGGTTCGGCGTGTACACCGGCCGTGGCGTTCCTTCGGCCAGTACGACGTCGTCCGACCAGGAGCCGGTGCCCCGGAAGCCGTGCGCGGCGAGCAGTTCAAGCGTCGCGTCGCGCCAGGCCTCCATGGTCCCGAACCGTTCGGGAAAGACGCGGCGGTTTTTCGGCGAACGGCCGGCCCGGACCGAGTTCACGCCGATCTTGAGATACCGATACCCTTCCGGATCGATCAGCCACCAGCGGTCGCCGATGCGTTTCGGGTAGAAGAAGCCGGTCGGCTCCTCGCGCCCGCCGCCAATCCAGCCGCCAAAGCGGCTCAAAGGCACCGCGGCCGGCGCGTCGAAATCGGCGAGGTGACCGAGGATGCGCGTTTCGCGCGCCCGAGGCCGGCCGTCGCGAATCCACGCTTGGACGAGCAGCGGCTCCGCGGGCGGCTCGGCATCCCCCGGCCGTTCGTCCGCCAACGCAAGTGCACCCGAGCCGGCTATCGCCAGAAAAAGACACGTGGTTCGAAGTCGGCAATTCTTCAGGCTCATGGTCGAGCGTCCAATGGCTGGATGCGTTTGCTGGGGAACCGTCCGCGGCCTTGCAACCGGTTGATAGCCGCCGCCAGGAACACTTACGGCAGGTTGAGCGACCGCAGTACGGGAGGGTCGCGGTCTTCTTCGATTTCCGTGATGATGTCGTCGATTCCGAGGGCTTCGACATCGTCGGGCTTCCAGTTCTGAGCCAACAATGCGTCTTTCAG
>CAYPWB010000471.1:0-4576 GCA_964414315.1 uncultured Planctomycetaceae bacterium
TACGCCGTCTCGGTCGGCAGCCGGTACGAGTCGGTCGTGCTCAAGGCGCTCGCCTCGCTGGGCGGCGGCTCGGTACGCCAAGTAACCGGCGAGCAAGGGCCGAGCAAAGTCGCCCTCGACCTGCTCGGCGAAATGACACGGCCGGCCATCCGCGACCTGCGGGTCGAGTTCCGCGGGCTACGGACGGCGAGAGTGTATCCCGGCGAGTTGCCCAACCTGGCCCCCGGAACGCAGCAAATCGTCCTGGGCCGCTACCTGCCCGAGGGCGAGGACCAGGAGGGCGAGGTGGTCGTGACGGGCACCATCGAGGGCCGGCCGGTCCGCTTCCGCACGCCGGTCAGGCTGGCCGAGGCCGAGGCGGGCAACTCGTTCATTCCGCGGCTGTGGGCCCGCATGCACCTCGACGCCCTGCTCGAACAGGGCCCCTCCCAGGCCATTCAGGACGACATCATCGCCCTGAGCGAGGAGTACCACATCATCACGCCGTACACCTCGCTCTTGGTGCTGGAAACCGACGCCGACCGCGAACGGTTCGGCGTGAAGCGCAGGTTCCAAATGCGCGACGGCGAGAAGTTCTTCACCGAGGGGCGTGACGCGGCCCATTACGAACTCGTACAACAGCAGATGCTCCGGGCGGGCAACTGGCGGCTGGCTCTGCGGCGGACCGTGCTGCGGGAGCTGGCCGAGTTGGGCCGCTACCCGGAGATGCTCGCGTCCCTCGGGCATCACCAGGGGATGGGCGGCGGCATGGGCGGCATGGGTGGAATAGGCGGCGGGATGGGTGGTTTCGAGTACGCTGCACGCCTTTCCACCCCGGCCAGGCCCATGTCGGAGTTGCGCAGCCGCTCGGAGCGTTTCAGCGGCATCGACCGGCTCGCCTTCGGCCGAAGCGAGGAGTTCGAACAGGAAGAGGCGTTCGACGACATTTCGGAGTTCCACGCCGACTTGGATGAATCGCCGGCGAGGGAGATGGCCCAGGCGACGCCCATGCCCAGCGAGCCGCAGCCGGTGCTTGCCTTCGACGCCGACCACGCCGGCGCATGGGCCGGCGACGAGATGCTCGACGCCGAGCCTCGGCGGCTTGCCGGACCGGCCGACTACGATCTCTACAGTCGCCAGGATGCGTTTGCGAAGAGCCGCCTACCCGGCGCCGCGCCGGTCGGCGCGCGTCGGCCACTCGGGCAGTCGCTGGCAGGCGGCTGGATCGGCGGCAAGGATTGGAACTATCGAAGCGACGGGCGCTATGGCGGCTATTACGACCCGCAGCACTACACCCGGTGGCTCGACACGCTCTTCCCGGCTTTGCCGACCGCGCCGGTCGAGCCGCCGGCCGACGAGGCGCCCCACCCCTGGTCGTCCGAAGCCCGCGAGTTGGCCCGCGGCCTGCTGCGCATCGACGCCATACGCATGACCAACGCCGGGCTGGCCGTCGAGCGGCGCAGCGAAACATTTGACCCGCGCACCGGCGAGGTCACCGGCGTGTCCGACGCGCGATCGCTCCTTTCGCCCGGCGCGTGGGTCATTCGCACCGCCGGCGGACATTCCCACGGCGCGTCGCAATCGCACGTGCATTGGTGCGACGAGGACAAGCGCGGCACGTTCGGCCGGGCGTTCCAACTTGGCCGCGTGCGCAAATCGACGCCGACCGACTTGGCCCGCCCGCCGCTCGACCTGAGCGGCCCGCTGCTCACGCCGCTCGACCGGACCTACCGCAACTACACGGTCGAACTGCGCCCGCAAGCGGCCGGTGGGGTGCTCCTGGTGCTCACCGCCCCGGGCAACCCGCAATACGAAGTACGGCTTCTCGTCGACACGGCCCGCCGCGTAGTGCTGACCATGGAGACGTTCCGGGACGGTAAGCTCACCGGCCGGACGAAGTTCGACGAGTTTGTCGAGGTGCGAGACACGTGGTGGGCAACGCGCATTGAAACGACCGATGCCGAGGGCCGTCGCACCTCGCGGGTCGTTCTGAAGTTCGAGCCGCTTTCGGCCGAAGGGGCCGTCAACCGGATCGAACTCGAACTGGCCGGGCGCGACCGGGTGCAACTCATTACGGAACCGATGCCGACCGCCGAGGAGGCGAAGCAGGCCGCGGCCGAGGGCAAAGCCGGCTACAGCGACCAACTGGCCCTGGTGCTCCACTTCGCCGGTAGCCAGCAGTGGCCGCGCGTGATGGAGCACCTCGAGGCCTCAGAAAAGCTCGCTGAGGGCAAACCGGGCGTCCGCTTCGTGCGCAACGCCGTGCTCCAGGTCGCCCGGCGGCATGAAGAACTGAAATCGCGCATCCTGGCCGAGGCCGAACGGGTTGCGAACCCCTACGTTCCCGGGGGACTGTCCCGATTTTCGCGGCACGACGGGGAATCTGCCCAATCGGCCCAGCGCGAGGGCCGCGAAAATGGGACTGTCCCCCTCGCAGGCAGCGGAGACGATGGCCCGCGCCGCCGCGGCGTAACCGACCGCCTCTTCCTGGCCGAGTACCTGCTGGGTCAGGCGTCGGGCGTGCTGGAGGCGAACGAGATGCTCGCGCTCTTGGACGTGCTGCGGCCCGTTTACGACATGTCGCCCGCGCACTGCCAGGCCATGAAGCGATGGATGCAGCAGCGGGTGAACCTCCTGCGGCAGGTCGGCCGCCCGGCGGAAGCCCTCGAATTGCAGCATCAACTGGCCCGGCAGTATCCGCACGACCATGGCGTTCAGCAGCAGTACGCCCAGGCGCTGTTCCAGGCGGGCGAGCGCGAGGCAAGCTACGCCTGGCTCGACCGGGTGCTCGGTTCGGACTTCGAGTGGCAGCCGTACGAGGAAGACTCGTTGCGCCGCGTTTACGCCGAGCAGCTTCGCAGCGAGGGCCGCTACGAAGCGATGATCGAGTTCCTGGAAGCCTGGCTGCGGCGCAAGCCCGAGGCGACCGATCCCTACGCCCAATACCTCAGCGCCCTGGTGCGCGTGGACCGCGAGAACGACGCCAACCGGCTCATTGCGCAGTGGCTGCGCGACGCACGGCGCCCGGGCGGGCTGGACCCCGTACCGGTGGCTCGGCTCCAGGCGGCGGTCAATCAGGCGTTGGGCCAAGGCCACGACCTGCGCACCAACCGGATCGACGAGCGGTGGCACAAGCCGCTCGTCGAAACGGCTCTGTTCCTGGCCGAGCAAGAGAGGCACTCGCACCTGGCCGACTCGATCATGAACAACCACTACTTCCAGCAAACCGACGCCTGCCGCGAGGTGCGCACCGTCGCCCTGAAGCGGCTCGAGGACGGCGCCGCCACGCTCCCGCCCCTGGTCGTCCAGCGCTACATCCACTGGATCATGCCGAACGACCCGGCGGTCGAAGCCGGTCAGTGGCGCGACCTGGCCGCTGCGCTGCGCAAGCGTTGGGACTCGGAAGAGGACGACGCCCAGCGGCATCAACTCGGCAACGTACTCGTGCAGATTCTCTCGGGTCGTCTGACGGCCGACGAGCACCTCGGTTTCCTGCGGGCGCAGCTTGCCGAGGGGCCGGCGCAGTACGCCCCGGGCTACGCGCGGCAGTTGTTCGACGCGCTCCTGGCCCAGCCGTGGCGGCAGGAGCACGAAGACGAGGCGTTCGGGCTGTTGGACCGGATGGCCGAGTTGGAAAGCCCGCCCGCCGACGAGGGCGCGGCCGAACGGCTCGTCCGCCGTGTGGTCGACCTGCATCGGCTGACCGACGCGATGGTGCAGGGCCGGTTCGACGCCGCCGTGGCCGCCGTCGAGAAACCGCACGAGCTTTCGCGCACCGAACTTCGCGCGAAGCACGAGGAGGCGATGCGGCAGGCCCACGAGGGCTTCGCCTCCCGGTTGCGACGGGAGATGGACGCCCGCGAGGGCCCGTTCGTCCGCTGGCTCAACATCGAGCGGCTGTACCTTGAAGTACAGCTTGGGCGCACGTTGGACCGCGTGGCCGACGAGTGCTGGGAGATGCTCGGCCCCCGCCCGCCGCGGCTGCGGCACGACGAGGCGCCCGGCGCCGCCGAGCGGCTTGAACTTGTGCTCCAGAGCCGGTGCCTGCTCACCCTGGCCAACCTGGCCGCGCGCCGCGGCGCCGACGCGGCGCTGGCCGACCGCCTGCTCGCCTTCCTCGACGCCGGCCTGGCCGCCGAGCCCGAGGCCGAAGCGTGGCGGCAGTTGAAGTACCAGGTACTCGTCGCGCTCGACCGGCCGAAGGAGTTGGAAGCAGCCGTGCGCGGGTGGATCGAGCCCGGGCAGGCCGTCAGTCACTGGCGACTCGCGCTCGGGTACCTTCTGGCCGAGCAGGGCAAGCTGGCGCCGGCCATCGACCAGTTCGAGGCGATCCGCGAGGCCGATGAACTCGGCCCGGCTGACTACCGCGCGCTGGCCGACTGGTACATGGCCGTCGACCGGCGCGAGGACCACGAGCGGGCGCTGGTCGAAGTGTACATGACGGCCGAGGAATGGGAACTGAGCAACCTGCTGTCGCGCCACCTGCAACCCTGGCAGCGCAGCGAGGGCGAAATGCCCACCGAACTCAGCCCCGAGGTGCTGCGCATTCTGGCCGCCCTGTTCGAGAAGTCGCAAAGCCCGCAGAACTACTTGTGGC
>CAYPWB010000472.1:0-4567 GCA_964414315.1 uncultured Planctomycetaceae bacterium
CGTTCTCCGCCGACCGGCGACGGGAGGAGTTGACGTTCGACATGCAGTCGGACTGAGCGGAAAGATGACAGGCGAAGCCCCGCTGCTCCACGGGGCTATGCAGCCAAAAGCGGCTTGCCGGGGGTCAACTGCTCCAAGAAGGTTTGGCAGGGCATGCACCGCATGCCGTCGATTCGCAGCAGTTCGTCTCCGCGGTGAAGCAGCAGAAGTTGGGCCTCGGGATATTCGTCACGGAATGCTTTCAGCCCGCGCAGGTCGTTGCGGTCGACGCGTGACGCATGCTTCACTTCGATACCGAAGAATGTGTCAGGACCGTAGAGCACAAAGTCGACTTCGCTGCCCGCCTGGGTGCGCCAATAGTAGAGGTCGTTGTTTCCGCCGGAATAGGCATTCCAGGCGCGCAGATGCTGTCCGATCAATCCTTCCAGCGCCGGTCCCGCCCTTTCTTCGGCCCGGTCAAGGGGACCGGACGGCCGGAGGCTTTGGAAAACGCCCGTATCGAACACATAGAACTTGGGGTGCTTGACGGTTGCGCGTTTGGCGCGTTTCTGGAAGACCGGCAGCAAATAACAGAGCAACAAGTCTTCCAGGACAGCCAGAAATCCCTCGACGGTTTTGCGTTGGACTTCACATTCCCGTGCCACATTACTGAGATTAAGCACTTGGCCGTGTGAGAAGCTGATCGCTTCCAGGAAGCGAGCGAACCCCCCGAGGTTTCTGACAAGCCCTTCCGCCTGTACTTCTTCGCGCACGTAAACGCCGACGTAGCTCTTCAGTACATCCGTTGGGCACGGAGCGTCCCAGACAATCGGAAGCATGCCCTGCGTCAACGCGGTCGACAGGTTGAAATATCGACCTAATTCCGAGGCCATGAAGGGGTGTAGACTGCGCACGACAGCGCGGCCCGCCATGAGGTCGACACCGGTCTGCTTCAGCTTGCGCGCACTGCTGCCGGTCAACACGAAAGTCCAGCCCCGCTTTTCCTCGATCAGCGCATGCACGGCACTGAGTAGTTCAGGCACTCTTTGCACTTCATCCACGATAATGGTTTGTTCATCCGCTTGGGCGTGGACAAAATCGCGGATGCGTTCAGGATTGCCCTGGTAGCGGCGAAGCACATCGGGCTGTAGCAAATCGATGCGTGCGGCGTTCTCGTAATACATCTGCGTCCAGGCGCTTTTGCCGGTTCCTCGCGGTCCGAAGAGGTAGTAACTCTGGTTCGGTGGAGCAAAAAAACGCGGCAGCACTTCCATTTTTTGACCTATTTCGGCGGTAGACATGCCATATTTAGACAATACGCCGGGGTTCGCAACCTGTCAATACCGCAACGTGACAACCTTAACGCAAGCCGGCCCGTCATGGAGCACTGCAACGCCCGTGAGGAGCGGAAAAAGCGGGAAAGGCGAGGGGCACCAAATCGGGGCCCTGGGCGCGCCCCGGTGCCGTCAGCCGCTGCGCGCGGTACAATGCGGGGAAGATTGAGTACGCCCATCCTGCCCCCCCAATTACGGTGCCGTTGTCATGTTCCGATGTTCGCTTTGCGTCTTGCTCCTTGTCGCTTTCGTTTCGACGATTTCCTCTCCCGCCGCTGAGCCTTCCAGCCCCAACATCCTGTTCTTCTTCGTGGACGATCAGCGGAACGACACGCTTGGCTGCGCGGGCCATCCCATCCTGCAGACGCCGCACGTCGACCGGCTCGCCGAGGAAGGCGTTCGATTCGAGAACGCGTTCGTTACCACGTCCATCTGCTGGGTCAGCCGGGCGACCGTGCTGACGGGCATGTGGTCGCGCTCGCACGGCCGCCCGGAACGGATCGACGCGGTGAGCGACGAGGCGGCGAGCACCATCTACCCCAAACTTCTGCAGGAAGCCGGCTATCGCAACGGATTCTTCGGCAAGTGGCACGCCCGAATGCCGGCCGGGTTCAACCAGGCGCAGTATTTCGACCGCTACGAGAACATCTTCCGCAATCCGTACTTCAAGAAGCTGCCCGACGGCACGCTGCGCCACGAGACCGATTTGATTGGCGATCGGGCGGTCGAGTTCCTCCGCTCGCAGCCTGAGGACCGGCCGTTCTGCCTGAACCTCTGGTTCAATGCATCGCACGCCGAGGACGGCGACAAGCGGCCGGGCATCGGCCATTTTCCCTGGCCGCAGTCGCAGGACGGCAAGTACGACGACGTGGCCATTCCCCCGCCGCGGCTCGGCGATCCGGAAATCTTCGAAAGCCAGCCGCAGTTTCTGAAAAACTCAATCAACCGGGAGCGGTTCTTCTGGCGGTGGGATACGCCGGAGAAGTACACGACCAACATGCGGGCCTACTTTCGTATGATCAGCGGCATCGACGCAGTCGTCGGGCGGGTGATCGAGGAATTGGAGGCCCGGGGAATGGCCGACAACACCATCATCGTCTACTCGGCCGACAACGGGTACTACATGGGCGACCGCGGGTTCGCAGGAAAGTGGTCGCATTACGAGGAATCGATCCGCGTGCCGATGATCGTCTACGACCCGCGCCTTCCGGAGGGGAAACGCGGCCGGGTCGACCCCCGCCTCGTGCTCAACGCCGACCTTCCTGCCACATTCGTCGACCTGGCCGGGCTCGAGCCGCCGGAGCGCTACGAGGGCCGGAGCCTGATGCCGTTGGTTTACGAGCGCGACGTCGATTGGCGCGACGACGTGTTCCTGGAGCACCTTTTGGAGTTCGGCGCGCGCATTCCCAAGTGGGAGGGTGTGCGCAACGAGCGGTACGTGTACGCCCGCTACTTCGAGCACGATTACGAGTTCCTCCACGACTTGCAGGCCGACCCGGACCAGCTTGAAAACTTCATCGACGATCCGGAGTACCAGGCGATTGCCGAGCAGATGCGCAAGCGCTGTGATGAGCTGCGCGACCAATACGGTGGGCCTTACGTTTCGCCGCGGCAAGCGGAACGGCCTGCCGCCCGACCGGCCGCGCGGGAGGGCGCTGAACTGGTCGAAGGCCCCGCCGGCAAGGCCCTGCGGTTCGACGGCCGCAGCTTCCTGCCCGGCGGCAAGCTGCCGGCCCTGCCGCGCGAGGCGGATTTCACCTGGGCGTTCCGCACGCGCATTCTACCCGGCCACGCGAGGCAAGGCGTGCTGATCGGCAATCGCGACTCGCAAGGCGCCGGGGCCGATACGTTCGTCAAGTTCACCTCGCACAGCTTCCAGGCCTATCGCGGCCGGGAGGCCACGTTGCGTTTGCAGTACGACCTGTCCGAACAGCAGTGGGTCCACCTGGCGGCCGTCAAGCGCGGGCCGGAACTGACCGTGTACGTCGACGGCAAGCCGGTCGCCACGGGCAACATGCCCGCCGATCTGCCCGCGCTGCCGTTCTACCTTGGCGGCGATCCACAGGCGGGCGAGTTGAGCACGTGTGAGCTTGCCGACGTGCGGTTGTACGGCGAGGCGATTTCAACCGAGCACATCGCCCGGCAGGCCGATGACGGCGGAGAAACGTCGGAAGACGGTAGGGACGGCGGGGTTTGGGCGGAGGCGGTTCGGAAGGTGGAGACGCAATAAGTTCTCTGTTGAGCCGGGCATCGGGTTACGCACCCGCGTGTCGCAACAGTTCGAGGAAATCTCTGGGGCTGAGCACGGTGATGGCTCGGCGCGCCTTCTTGGGAAAGTGGCGGAGGTTCCCGGCAACCAACACGGCGCCCCCGGCGGCGGCGACCTCCAAGAAGGGCAAATCGCCGGGGTCGGGCAGCGCGGCAGCCAGCGGGACCGCCGCCACCGGTTCGGCGGTCGAGCGGAGCCAGTTGAGCACGACGGCCGCATCGTTGGGGTCAATGCCGAGTTCACGGCGGTGCAGCACCGCTTCGTACTCGTTGAGAATCCGGTCGTCGGCACACAGATCGAACGCCCCGTCGGCCAGCAGGTCGACGATTTGAGCGCATGTCCCGCCCGCCGTCAGGGCGGCCGAGACGACGACGTTGGTGTCGAGCACGACCTTCACCGTGCCGCCCGCCTTTCGCGCCGGGCCTTGGCAACGATGGCGTCGATCTGCTCCTTTGTCAGGCGATCGAGGCCGTCGGTCTTGGCCTTCGCCCGGATGCGTCGCATGGCGGCCTGGGCCCGCGCGCGCCGAATCGCCAGGACCTCCTCCTCCACCCCCTCCGGATCCACGCGGGTCATCACGGCAAAGGGGCGGCCGTTGGCGGTGACGACCACCTCGCGGTCGGCCTGAAGGTCTTGGCGAAGCCTCGCCGTGTTGCTGCGCAAGTCGCGAATGGTGACGAACTTCATCCTTTGGACTCCTCAAGGAGATAAATGCACTTACGCGGTATCATTAGTGTACGCAATAAGGGGCCGTTTGTCAAGCATCGCCCGTCCTGCTCCGTGCGATGTCAGGGCGGCTGTAGCACCGCTCACTAGGGACGTGCCGGCGAGTGGGCGCGCAGGTTGGCCAACCGACGCCGTACGTGCGGCCGCTCAACGAAAAACGGTGCCCGGTGGCGCCCGCCGGGAAAGTTTGATACACTGTCGCAGGTGCAGCAACGGCCGCGCATTTGGAGTTCACGCTTCAGCGTGCTGAATTGCCGCT
>CAYPWB010000473.1:0-4558 GCA_964414315.1 uncultured Planctomycetaceae bacterium
TACATGAACGTCGGCGAGGCGATGGGCCGGGCCATGGCGAAACTGCTCGACGGCGGGAGCAAGTAAACCGAACTCGGCTGATCCTCAACGGGCGGCGCATGCCCGCCGCCCATTTCGATTTCACCAGCCGACTGCACGGCCCGAAGGGCTGCGCGATTGCGGCGCGCGTGAACCAGTGGACGATGGACTCGCCCGCCCCCTTGCAGAGCAAGGACGGCCGGTACCCCGTCCCCCTGTCGGGGATCGTGACCGGGCAGGAGGGTCCGATGTGAGAGGGCGGGGTGGTTCACCACAGAGAGCACAGAGGCCACAGAGAATGCCCGAGAGCGAGGGGCGCCTCAATCGCGCAGCCGGCGCCACCTTGCTGGCCAACGGTTCTTGATCCAGGCGGTCTCTGTGCTCTCGGTGTCCTCTGTGGTAAACCGTGCGAACTCGAGTTGTGTCGTAAGCAAATTCGGGTCGGGTGTCGTTAGACAGCAGCGCCGCATTCTGGACGTCTGACGGCGCTTTGCCCCAGGCGTTTCATGCATCGGGGGCTACGGGCTATGCCCGCCGGCACGCGTTGGTGAAACCGGCCGCTCGACGAGGCGAAACGGGCGTTCAAGAACTCTGTGCGGCCGGAATCGCCTACCCTACGTCACTATCCGTGCGGGCGAGATTCAAGGCGCCCTGGCGACGGGTGATTCGCCGCTTTACCCGCTACGAACTCTCGCTGCCGAGGAATTGCTCAAGGAACTCGTCGGCGCCCACGACTTGGCCTCGGACCGTTTCCAGGAGTTCCCAGCGGTGCAAGGTCTGCGGCCACCGCCATAAGAGTTCCGGGCCATTGGTGAACTCGATCGCGACGTCGGTGGTGTCTTCGTCGTCACCGGACGATGAGGGGCCTCCGTAAGCGTATTCATAGACGCAAACGTTACGTCCGGCCACTGTTGTGGTGTAAGCCGTGCCAATGACTTGGATGTCACTGCGCTGACGCTCCTGGACGAACAGATCGTGGTGCCATTTCAGGCCACCTGTCTCGGTCAAGCTAATCAGTTTCTGGACCGCTCGGTCCCAATTTTCACGATCGCTCATGGCTTCTGCCTCCACGGGTACTCCCGAAGTACATTATCCACGAGCACCATGAACTCGTCAAGATCGCCGATCACCTTGAAAACCGGGGTTGTCAGCGTCAGTTTATCGTCCTGAGTTCGTTCCATGCGTTTAAGCACCGCGTGTATTGCCACCACAAGGGACCTATGCGAGTCCGAGGTCGATTCATCCAGTCGCGGGCGCATAGCCTCGAGATTACCCAGGCATCGTCGCATTCTTCGCTCTACCTGCTCCCATTGCTTGCGTTTGCGATGATTGTCAAGCTTTATGGAGTGATCTCGAAGTTGCCGCAAATCATCAGCGAGGAAGTGCAGCTTCGAGAAGTAGTCTCGCTGTTCCTCGACTTCCTGCCGTACCGATTTGACACGGCGCCATTCCCAAACGGCAAGGCAAAGCGCTACAACCGAGGCCGCGCTTCCGGCCCCCGATATCCATGTAGACAAATCGGCGTCCCCGATCCATTCCGGCATCGCTATGGTATCTCCGCAAAACAGCGCATGGCACGCCCCAGCCAGCTACAAACCTAACGTGCGGTGTGGGGGGTGTCAACAAGGCCTTCCGCGGCTACTTGCAGCGAGGCTGCTTTGCCCGTCGCGCTTGTGCCGATACACTTCCTTCATGGGAAAGAAGATCGTCGTAGCCATGTCGGGGGGGGTCGATAGCAGCATCGCGGCATGGCTGCTCAGGCGGGCGGGGTACGAGGTGCTCGGGCTGTTCATGCGGCACGGCGTTGGGGCGGTGCCGGAAGCGGCGTGCCGTGCGGCCGGAGGCCGGAGGCAAGGCTGTTGCAGCGCGGCCGACGCGGCCGACGCCCGACGCGTCGCCGCCATGCTCGACGTGCCGTTCTACGCTGTCGACTTCCGGGCCGAATTCGACCGGATCGTCGACTATTTCGTCGACGAGTACACGGCCGGCCGCACCCCGAACCCGTGCATCGTGTGCAATACTTGGCTGAAGTTCGGCAAGCTGTTCGAGGTGGCGCGCGACCTCGGGGCCGACTGCGTAGCGACGGGCCACTATGCCCGGTGCGTCGATGCCGGCGAGGCCGACTGGGCCCTGTGCCGCGGCCGCGACCCGGCCAAAGACCAGTCGTACGCCCTGTTCGGAATCCCGCGCCGCCGGCTGGCGAACGTGCGGTTTCCGGTGGGCGACTACCGGAAGGAGGACATCCGCGCGTTTGCAGGCGAGTTGGGCCTCCGCGTGGCCGAAAAGCCCGACAGCCAGGAATTGTGCTTCGTTCCGCCCGGCCGGCACGCCGAGTTCGTCCGCTCGCACCGGGCGGGGGGCGACACGTCGGGCGAGATCGTCCTGATGGACGGCACTCCGGTGGGGCGGCACGGCGGGATCGAGGGCTTCACGGTAGGCCAGCGCAAGGGGCTTGGGGTGGCCCTGGGCGAGCCCCATTATGTGGTGCGGATCGAGGCAGACTCGCACCGCGTGGTGCTGGGCCGCCTCGAGGCGTTGGCCCGGGAAGAGTTAACTGCCTCCGGGGCGAACTGGCTGGTCGATCCGCCGCGGGACCCGTGGCGATGCGACGTGAAAATCCGCTATCGCAGCCGGGCCGAGCCGGCGGAAGTGGAACTGCTGGGCGAGGGGCGGTTCCGGGTCCGGTTCGACGAGCCTCGGCACGGCGTCGCTCCCGGGCAGGCAGCCGTATGCTATCGCGGCGACCGCGTGCTGGGCGGGGGGTGGATCGAATGCGAGGCTATCCGAAAAAACCCCTCTTCCAGCGGGCAAGGGGACATGGATCGGCCGCTTTCTGAATAGCCCCTGAGCGTTTATGCTCCGGTTTCCGGAATTGGTTTGCGGGGGCTTGACGGGGATCGGCCCGGGTGAGAGAATGACGCGTTTGGCAGGTTGGCGGTCCTTGGCGCGACGGTCCCATTGAGTTATAAGAATCGTGCCGCACGGCAGGGGAGCCCAAGCCAACCCCCAGCTAGGGTTACGTGACAGGCCGGTTTTTCCGGGAACCGTGTCCGAGGAAGGTATTTTTCTGGCTTCTCCGTCTTGCACGTGCGATGGAGTTAGCTATACTAAGTGATTCGTGCGCGCGGCGGGGGGGTCGATCGGCTAGCGTAGCTCAATCGGCAGAGCAGCTGATTTGTAATCAGCAGGTTGTGGGTTCAAGTCCCTCCGCTAGCTTACCGAGTTTGCTGGGAAGAACGGGACGGGGCCGATTTGTGCCAAACACCGGATGGGCCGTTTCGGCAAATTGGCTCCGTCCCGTTTTTCCCCGTAGCGGCAATAACGTGCGGGGGGTTTCCCGAGCGGTCAAAGGGGTCAGACTGTAAATCTGATGGCAGTGCCTTCGCAGGTTCGAATCCTGCACCCCCCATTGCAATAGATTCACGGAGAATCGCGACAACCAGTGCCAGCGCTCACGGGCAGTACAGATGTAGCGATGCCCGGAAGGGCTTTGTGGCGCGGGTGTAGCTCAACGGTAGAGCAGTAGCCTTCCAAGCTACCTACGAGGGTTCGACTCCCTTCACCCGCTTTGCCGGGCAGGTTCGGGAGCGAACGGGTCCGGAGCGACCTGGGTTTTTGGGCAGGAAGCATGGATTTCATAGAGGACAGGACCGGAGGTTAACGGGGCACCCGATGGATTCCTGGGCTGCTGTAGCTCAGTTGGTAGAGCGCGTCCTTGGTAAGGACGAGGTTCATGGGTTCGAGCCCCATCAGCAGCTCTTTTGTGGGTCGGTCGTCGCAAGGCATCCCGCGCTGCGGGCCGACCGAGGTAATTGAAACGACCCGCTTCGTTAGACGCAGGGAGAATTAGCTAACATGGCCAAGGAAGTATTCGAACGAAAGAAACCGCACGTTAACGTGGGCACGATCGGTCACATCGACCACGGGAAGACCACCCTTACGGGCGCCATTCTGGCAGCGCAGGGGCATAAGGGCTTGGCGAAGTTCAAGTCGTATGCCGACATTGCCAAGGGCGGCACGGTCCGCGACACGACGAAGACGGTGACCATCGCCGTCGCTCACGTCGAGTACGAGTCGGACAAGCGGCACTACGCCCACATCGACTGCCCGGGGCACGCCGACTTCATCAAGAACATGATTACCGGTGCGGCCCAGATGGACGGGGCGATCCTCGTGGTCTCCGCGGCCGACGGCCCGATGCCGCAAACCCGCGAACACGTCCTCCTGGCCCGCCAGGTGAACGTTCCCGCCCTGGTCGTGTTTCTGAACAAGGTCGACCTGGTCGACGACGAGGAACTGCTCGAACTGGTCGAGTAGGAACTTCGGGAACTGCTTACGAGCTACGGGTTCCCGGGCGACGACGTGCCGATCATTCGCGGCGATTCGCTCTCGGCGTACAACAGCCCGGGCGATCCGGAGAAGACCAAGTGCATCCAGGAGCTGATGGATGCCATCGACGAGTACATTCCGGAGCCGACCCGCGCCACCGACAAGCCGTTCCTGATGGCTGTCGAAGACGTGTTCTCGATCGAAGGCCGCG
>CAYPWB010000474.1:0-4546 GCA_964414315.1 uncultured Planctomycetaceae bacterium
GTCGAGAATGGTGGGCATCAGTGCTTGAAGTGTCGGCGGCCGGTGAAGATCATGCTCAGGCCGTGGCGGTTGCATGCGGCGACGACGTCGCTGTCCTTCTTCGAGCCGCCGGGCTGGATTACCGAGGTGACGCCGGCGGCAGCGGCCTGTTCGATCGAGTCGGGGAAGGGGAAGAAGGCGTCGCTGGCCAGGGCAGCGCCGGCCGCGCGGTCGCCCGCCTTCTTGATGGCAATCTCGACCGAGTCGACGCGGCTCATCTGCCCGGCCCCGGCCCCGAGCAGCATGCGGTCCTTCGCCAGCACGATGGCGTTGCTCTTCACGTGGCGGACCATGGCCCAAGCGAAGCGGAGGTCGGCCATCTGCGCGTCGGTGGGGGCGGCGTCGGTCACCACCTTCCACTCGTCGTCGGGATCGGGCAGGACATCGGCCTGTTGCACCAGCACGCCGCCGTCGAGGCAGCGGTACGCCCAGGTTTCCGTCGACGGCTCGATGTGCCCCACCTTCACCAGCCGCACGTTGGCCTTCCATTTCGGCCGCGTGGTGAGAATTTCCAGCGCCGCGTCGTCGAAGTCGGGCGCGATGACGGCCTCGATGAACAGCCCGGGCTCACAGAGCACTTCAGCCGTGGCGGCGTCGACCACGCGGTTCAGACCCAGCACCGACCCAAACGCACTGAGAGGGTCGCCGGCCATGGCCAGGCGGAGCGCGTCGGCGAGCGCGTCGGCCTCGGCGGCGCCGCACGGGTTGTTGTGCTTGATGACCACGGCCGCCGGCGCGCCGAACCCGCGCACCATCGCCAGCGCGCTGTCGAGGTCGAGCAAGTTGTTGTACGACAACTCCTTTCCGTGCACCTGTTTGGCCGAAACGAGGTTCGCGCCCATCGAATGCGGCATGGCATAGAGGGCCGCCTGCTGGTGCGGGTTTTCGCCGTAGCGCAGGATGGCGCGGCGGCGCAGCGCGATGTGCAGCGTGCCGGAGAACGCCCCCTCCGCCGTGGCGCCGGCGAAGAACTCGGCAATGGCCCGGTCGTAGCGGGCCGTATGCGCAAACGCCTCGCCGGCCAGCTTGCGGCGCAGCTCGGGCGTGGTGGCGCCGTGGTCCTTCACCTCTTCGAGAATTTCGCAGTACTGCTCGGCGTCGGTCGCAATGGTGGTGAAGGCGTGGTTCTTCGCCGCGGCGCGGACCATGGTCGGGCCGCCAATGTCGATCTGCTCGATGGCCTCGTCGAGGGTCACGTCTTCGCGGGCGACGGTCGCTTCGAACGGGTACAGGTTCACGACCACCAGTTCGAAGGTCACAATGCCGTGCTCGGCCAGCGATTTCAGGTCGTCCGGCCGGTCGTGCCGGCACAGGATGCCGCCGTGAACCGCCGGATGGAGGGTCTTCAGCCGCCCGTCCATCATTTCCGGGAAGCCCGTGTACTCGGCAATATCGCGTACCGCAATGCCCTCGCCTTCCAGGTGGCGCCGGGTACCGCCGGTGCTGTAGATTTCGACGCCGCACTCGCTCAGGCCGCGGACGAATCCTGCAAGGCCCAGCTTGTCGCTAACGCTAATCAGGGCACGTCGGATGGGAGGTGATGGCATAGATGTTTTCCTCAGTGGACTTCAATCTCGTTGGTGACGGCGTCGCCGCCGGGAACGGTCATGGCTGCATGCTGTGCTAGCTGCTTCGTATAATAACTGCTGCACCGTCCTCGAAGCAACACGCCCTCCTCGCGCAATTCGACGCACAGGTCGCGCACGCCGCGCCCGGTTTCCTCCTGGACGGCCCGCTCGATCGAGGCCACCAGCAGTTCCGCCTCGGCCAGGGTTTCGGGCAGGGGGTGATCCTCGCCGTTGCGGCCGTCCGGCCGCGCGGGGTCACAGCGGCGTTGTCGTTCGTCCATGGGCTCCTCCTGAGCGTCTGTCACGCCGGTTTGGCCAAAAAAAAGCGGCGGCACACGGGCTACCGCACGTGAATCGAGTTGACCACGTCAAGGTCCCTGCACACCGACCGCACGACCTCCTGGGCCAGTTGCTTATGGTAGAAGCTGGAAACCGAGCCGGAAATCAACAACGCATCCCGGACCGGCTCCACCTGCAGTTCGTGGAGTTCATAAAAAGGGCTGCTTTTCAGCGCGAGTTGGGCTCGCGTTTGCACTTCGTGTGCGGCTGACATAAGCATCAGTTGTTCCGGAAGACGACTTGAAGCAACCCCGGTTTCCCGGGGAGGCGCACGAAACCGGCCACCGCCCCGCGCGCCACGGATTGCAGCCAACCCTGATTGAAACCCGCCGCGCCCGATCCGTCAACCCCACTCCACGGCGCATTTTTGGAAAACCCCGGCCGCGAGCGTAAGCCGCCTGACGCCATTGACAAACTTGTCTATGATGTCTATCATTATGGGCATGGTGACGGTTCTCTTGAGTCCCGAAGCCCAGCAGCAAGTGGAGAGCCTCCCGAAAGTGATCCGGGCAAGGCTGGGCCGGGTAGTGCGGCAATTGGAGCAGTGGCCGGCGGTAAGCGGCGGCAAGGCTCTCCGCGGCGACAAGAGCGGGCTGTTTAGAAAGAGGACGGGAGATTACCGGATCATCTTTCGCCTTGACGGCGAGAATCTGGTGATCCAGAGCGTCCTTCACCGACGCGATGCGTACAAGAGTTGACCCATGAGCACCATTCAGAGCATTGAAGTTGGAGGAAAGCGGTTTGTACTTCTTCCGGCTGAAGACTACGAACGGATGCGCGAGCACGGGGCTTGTGCGCCCCCCCCGCTCCCGCCCGCCGACGCTGCGGGGAATCGGCCGGCCACCGAATTCATCGCTGCCAGTATCGCACGCGATGTGATGCGCGAGCGGCAGGCGTTAGGGCTCAGCCAGCAGCAACTGGCCAAATTGGCGGGCGTGCGACCGGAAACCGTGTGCCGTTTGGAGTCGGGCAAGCATTCGCCCACGGTCCGGACGGTGGAGAAGATCGAGCAGGCGTTGGAACGTGCGCGGGAGTGAGCAGAGGTTTTTCTCTACTCCGTTTGTCCGGTGCCCCTTGGCGACGGTCTACCGCCGGCGGTACAATTGCCCGACTGTCTGAGCCTGGACTGTGTTCGCGGGGGAAAATCGGGACAAGTCCCCTTGGTGCGCAGCACCAAAGGCCGTTCCGGCAAATCGGACCTTCCCCGTTTTTCCCCCAGTGAGTCATCCACTTCCAGGGGGTCGGCGTTGCGTTATTAGGCTGCCGTGCGGCGGTCGCCGGGCTTCCCCGGATTTCTCGAACTCGAAGGAGGATTACCACGCCATGATTGTCACGACCAAAGAACTGTTCCGGCACGCCTATGGCAAGTACGCCATCGGCGCGTACAACATCAACAACCTGGAGCAAACCGTCGGCCTGTTCCGCGGAAATCTGGGCAAGTCGAAGTCGAACGAGGAGCCGTCCGACCCGGCCAAGAGCGCCCCGTTCATCCTGCAGATTTCTCGGGGGGCCCGGGGCTACACCGACAAGCGGTTCCTTGAGGCCATGATCCGCGCGGCCGACGAGGTGTTCTCCGACGTCGTGTTCGCCGTTCACCTCGATCACGGCACCGAGGAGGCGTGCTACGACTGCATCGAGAGCGGCTTCTATAGCTCGGTGATGATCGACGCCTCGCATGAGGAGTTTGCGAAGAACATCGAAATTACCCGCCGCGTAGTCGAAGCGGCCCACGCCAAGGGCGTGGTGGTCGAGGCCGAACTCGGGCAGCTTGGCGGAGTGGAGGAGGACATCGTCGGCAGCGTCAAGCTGACCGATCCGGACGAAGCGGCGGAGTTCATCGAGAAGACCGGCTGCGATTCGCTGGCCGTGGCCATCGGCACCTCGCACGGGGCCTACAAGTTCGCCAGCAAGCAGGGGCTCCGGCTCGACGTGCTGGAGAAGATCCAGAAGGCCGTTCCCGACGGGTTCCCGCTCGTCATGCACGGTTCCAGCAGCGTGCCGCAGGAGTGGGTCGATCGGATCAACGCCGCGGGCGGCGCCATGAAGGGCTCCAGCGGCGTGCCCGAGGAGCAGTACCTGCCCGCCGCCAAGATGGGCGTGTGCAAGATCAACATCGACACCGACGGCCGGTTGGTCTGGTGCGCCGTCTACCGCGAGTCGTTCCGCGACCAGCCCGAGGACTTCGACCCCCGTACGCCGGGCAAGAAGTTCATGCCGGCCTACGCCGACTACATCGTGCACAAGAACACCAAGCTCGGCTCGGCCGGCCAGCTTGAAGACGTTCGCAAGACGCTGTAGGCGACCGTTCGCCCTCGGCAACCGTTTCCAGGCGACAGTCCCATTTTTCGCGGCACAACCGGGAATGGGACTGTCGCTTTGCCGTACCGCAGAGAAAACGATTTGCGCCGAAAACGGGACGGAGCCCGCTTTTCCTGTACTACTAACCCCAAATACCGTGGACTTTTTCACACATTCGTGGCGTTGGCTTCGAGCGGAAGCTCGCATTGGTTGGCGGCCCTGCCGCCCTGTGTAACGATCGGCCTACGGGTTCGACTTCAGATCCCACTCGACGGTCATCGACCTTGTTCCCGACTCGATGA
>CAYPWB010000475.1:0-4531 GCA_964414315.1 uncultured Planctomycetaceae bacterium
TCAGCCTGGCCTCCTGGTCTGCCAGGAACTCAGCGAATACCTCATCGATCGTCTTCGTCGGCTTGCGAGCGCTCACGATGACTCCTCCTGGTCTGGGTACTGGGGCGGGCTCTTGCCAACCCGCTTGGTCACTCTCGGATATGCGGTCTTGGGAATCTTCTCCTCGATGGCTTCCACGTTGATCTGGTGCCACCAGTCGTCGCCGTAGTCGAACCAATAGCCGAACGGTTGCTCAATCTTCAGATTCAGGGAGTCGATGGTGGTACGAGTCACGTCACCGACCACGGTCGGCTCTCGAACCCCCTCGGCGAACATCTCGGGCAGCACGTATCGCTTGCCTTTCGGATCGTTCGGCCCTTTGCCGAACTGGAACTCGTAAAAGTGCTCGTCAAAGCGGTTGTAGGCTTGGAAGATGGCGCCGTGCAGATGCTCCAAAGTCTGGTCGCCACGGATCTGGATAAGCCGGCTGATGGCCTTGCCTGCGAACTTCTCCGGTAGCGGCCCGCCAATCAGAAACACCTGGAGGGTATAGATGCGGACCGCGCCGGTCGTGGC
Organism: uncultured Planctomycetaceae bacterium; assembly: GCA_964414315.1. Lineage (GTDB taxonomy): Bacteria > Planctomycetota > Planctomycetia > Pirellulales > Thermoguttaceae > PWXP01. The sequence continues at coordinate 556 of CAYPWB010000475.1, forward strand.
GGGCGCAACCGGGCGGGCAGCCAGGGCCGCATCTTCTTCGTCGTCGTCCAGAGGTGGAAGTTCGCTGCGAGGCACCGTCACCCGGATCGAACGGGCTGCGCCCGGCTCGCGCGTAATCAGCCCATTTTCCTCCAGCTTGACGATCATCTGGTGCACGCTCGGCGGCGATACACGAAAAAATTTGGCAATCTCGCTTTCCGAAGGGCTGTATCGGTGCAGCTTCCGGAACAGGTAGAGGTATGCCAGGTATTGCCCCTGCTTGGGCGTGAAACGGGCCGTTGCTTTGCCGGTCTTCTTGGCCGAGGTGGGCGATTTGGTCTTCTTTCGGGCCATCGGGGCCTCCCGCTGGTCGCTATGATTGCCGGACGTCACGGGCTCCATTCTTGCCCGCAATCTGCCGGTGGAGAAGGGCGGGGGGCCACAATCTGCTTCCGGCGTCTGTAAACGCCTGCTCGATCGCCCTCCGTCCCGACACACGCTTCAAATGTTCCGCGAATCTGCAATCTGCAACCGCGACCGGGAAATCTCCCCGTTTCCCCGCCAAAGATGCGAGTATCACGGGTGGTGGTAGCGGCCAGTCTGGATGACGCTCATATCTTACCCCCCGGCCCGCTTCACTCGGTAGCCCAGGCCCTCGAGCTCGGCGACGATACGGTCCCGATGGTTCCCCTGGATCTCAATGCGCCCATCCTTGACCGTCCCCCCGGTGCCGAGCCGTGTCTTCAGCTTGGCGGCAAGCTCCGTCAGGCCGTCCTCGTCCAGTGGCAGGTCGGAGATGATCGTCACTCCCTTCCCCCGCCTGCCCTTGGTCTCTCGGCCCACCCGAACCACGGTGGACTTGCTCGGAACCGATGGCCCGCTTGTGCAAGTGCAAGTCTTCTTTAGCTGATGGCACTTGGGGCAAAGCAGTTTCCGCCAGTCGTCTTTTCCCATCGTCAAATCACTACTTTTTCTTGCCGGCTTTCGTTGCGATCCGGGTCTTCTCCATCTTCTTCCGCAGATGGGGCAACTTGGTCGCCGGTTTGCGGGCCGCCTGTCGTCGTCCTTTTCCTGACATCTGGTCCATCCCCTCTCAGTGAGATTGGGTTCGGTCCTGCCGATTCATCTTCGAGATTTCCGTTTCAGGCCCCGTGGCCCGAGGAGGTGCTCCCGCATCAACTTTCGATTGTCGGCCGTGGTGAATTTCGGGGCAGCTTCCTTGCAGGCCTGGTCGAAAGCAGCAAAGGCATACTCCCAGAGTTCCTCCACCACCTCCGTATCGACCCCCATGGTCTCAAATGCCGTCAGCACGGCTTCCAGGAGTGGTAGAAACTCCGAATCGTCTGTCGCACGGGCCTTGAGCCGCCGAAACATGGCGTCCACCTGGGCCTTGCCGAGGGCGAGTAGAACTTCCTTCGTGTCGCTGTCGCTCATGCTCACTCCATCTTTCGCCAATTCGGCAACCCCCGCCGCATGTCCTTGGTGGTCGCTGCTGCATCGAAGTGCTCCGGACGGCATGGTCCTTGCCAGTCGCTCATTTCGTCCCAATTCTCGTGCTCTGGATTGCCCAGTGCCTCCAGGTACTCTTCGTAGCCAGGTGGGCCCCCGACATCCTCCGGCGGGCAGGCCCGCTCACCCTCCACGCACAGAGGATAGCGGACGCCCTTTTCGGCACAAAGGCATCCCTCGAAGAGGATTTCGTGCTCCCAGCCGTCGCCGAAGTCGTACTCGTAGTCAAAACGGAATGGCTTGCCGTCCTCGGGAACAATTCGGCTGATCCGTGTTTCCAGCGAATCGACCGGTGGTTCCTCACCTTCCAACCCCTCGCAAAGCAACTCGGGGTCACCGTGGATGGTGCCGTTGATCGTGAACTGGTGCAGATGGGAGTTGGTCCAGCCCATGGCGGTCTGGATGCGCTCGTGCAGCTTATCCAGCGTGCAGTCCCTGGTCTGGATTCTCCGCCATACCGGCGGCTGGACCTCCTTCAGGGTAATCTTGAACTGGTACACCCGGTCCTTGGCTGGAATGTTGGCGATGCCCTGCGACTTCTCGATGCCCCGTTCGGCGGCCTCGACCACGTGCCGCAAGGAGTTGCGTTCCGTGCCGGTGGTCTTGGAAATGGCTTTGGTGCATTCGGTGGCGATTTCTTTCATCTTGGCCAAGGCGAAATGGAGGGTCCGTTGGTTCTTGTTTTCGAGGAGAAGGCGTGGGGCGAGGTCGGGCAGAAGCCCCGCAACGGCACGTCGCTGGGCTTGGGTGAGTCGGAGGGGGGCAGACGCTTTGTCGTTTCCGCCGATCCTTATTTCATGTGCCCTGCCGGAACGATCATAGGTCACGATGACGGCTTCATCCTCTTCGGTTGGCTTCGCCTCCTCACCCTCAAACGGCAACAAAGTGATGATTCCGAACGCCTCCTTCGCCTGCTTGTATTCCTCGTTGAGCATCCTCTTCACGCCGCCGCCGAAGGTGATATTGTACCCGGAGACCAGGCCGTCGTAGACGATCTTGTCCCGGAAAGGCAGCAGGACCGTCGTGATCAGCCTGGGAAGGTGGGAGCCGATGATCTCCTCCAAAGGGTCGGCCAGCCCAAGGACGCCAAAGGCTCTGTTTGGGGAGCCGCCGCTGGTCAGGAAGACCGCGTGCTTCTTCAGATAGCGAAAGACGTAGAACTTGCCGACGACGGCGTGTTTCCAGGCGGCGACGATCTCCAAGTCGTGGGCCTTCAAATGTGCCGGATTCTCTGCGACGAACTCGTCGATCAGTTCTCTGTGTTCGAAGAGGGCGTCCCGAATGGCGGCCCTGGCCTCGGGTGGCGTAGTGGTGTATCCGGCGGCGGTCGAGAACTCTGCCGACGACACCTCCACCTTCCGGTTTACGAAGCTGAGCAAGGCGGCATACAGATCGTAAAACAGCCTGACCTCCGCGTCTGTCAGTCTCATCGTAATCGCTCCTTCACCGCAGGTGTCGTCACCCGTCAAGTTCCTCTTTCAATTCAGCCCGCCGCCGTTCGATCGCCTTCAACCGGCTCCTGATCTTCCTGGCTTCCTTGTCGAGATCGGCCAACTCCTTCTGGAGCTTCTTTCTGCGCAGGTGGTCCTGTCCGCCCTTCTCCTTGACGAGTGCCTCGACCTCATGTCGCAACAGCCGAAGCCAGGGGTTGCCGTGCATGCTGCCTTCCCGGTACTGCAACTTGCCCGCCCGGATGGCCGCAATGATTTCCTGTTGCATGAGGCCGAACTCCTGCCGAGCGGACTTGTCGCTGAGCGTCGCTCCCTTTTGCGACCAGTGTGGTTCCATGATGTGCCTCCCGGCATCGCTGAGGCTGGTGACCCTTGTTACCGTCCTGTTTCCAATGCGACCGACTTCACCTTCGGCGACGGGAGAAGTCGGGTATGTTGTTGTGGGTTCGCTCTTATTTCGCAAGCCGTAATGCTCGCACCAGCCTTCTGGCCAAACGACTACTGATAAACCCAGGGCTGGTGCAAACTGTCACAATGTCGGGCCTGGGCCATCCCCGCTTGCGACGAGGCCCCATTGTAAACCGTTCCGCCACCGACTCCCACGCTTCGTCCGACAGCCACAGGCTCGGGGAATCAATCGGATCATCGACCTGCCAATGGACACGGCACTTCGGCCATCGCCGCATGGCAAAGTAGAGGAAACTGCCAAAGTTGATCGGCTTCTGTTCGCTGAGCATGTCGTGATGTTCGTCCACATGGAGGATGAACCGTGGGGCGGGAAGGGATCTCTTGGCGAGAGTGTCGATCCAATACTCAAGCGATTCATGGTGATGCTCCAAAACCTCGTCCACTGGCCGTCTTGCCCAGTGAAGCAGATCGTGAAGCTGGGCGAGGGGATCGTCGAAGAACCGAAAGTAGTCCAGGTCTATGTCAAGAATGGAAGTCATCGGCCGAGAGTGCTCTCCTTTACAAAGGCTCATCCGCGTCATTCATACTCAAGCGAATAGGATACCAGCTTCTCGTTATCGTTGTCCCGA
>CAYPWB010000476.1:0-4526 GCA_964414315.1 uncultured Planctomycetaceae bacterium
ATTGCTGGGACGCACCCAGATCACAACAAGGTCGTTGGGAAGTTCTATAAGCTGACCATCACGGTCGGTGCTGCTGACCCCCCGCATTGTGAGCCGATCTCCCGTGAGGGTATAGTTGTAAACAATCCGATGAACCTGGGCTGAGTGGCCTTGCCAGAGCATGTCGATCGTTTTCGGCGTCGTCGTAACATCGAGCGAGAAGATACCGAATGCACCTGAAAACCGCGGCGGCTCCGCGAGTATCTCAAACCTGTTGTCTTGCATAACCATGACGCGATATCCCTTATACTCGTGCCATGTTCCCTGCAGGGCCGCTAAGTCTTGTTCGTAGCGGTTCCCATGCACAGCTTCTACGTGTAGATATACGCCGCCAACGACCATGGCGGTAACGCCCAGGCAGAGAAGCATCATCATGAGGATGACTTGATTCTGACGTGAACGTTTAGCGCTCCGCCGTATCCACAAGGTCGGAGAAACAGTCCCGGCCGGTTCGAGCTCTTCTGTGGACATTGTATTCAATCCAACTGTGTATTGAATCGCTTGTTAAAGAGGGCCAATGCGTCGCGGAAATCGTTCGGCTGTTGCCAAGAGTGTGCAATGCCAGGCCAAGTGGCCCCGCGCGGGAGTCGAAACAGGGACGCAGCTAGTTTTATCGCGTGTCCACCTTGTGAGCGTCAATACTAGCTGCGTCCCCGTTTCGATTCCAGGCTTGGCTTCCCCAGGTTGTCAATCGTTCTGACGACGTTTCTGTACCGGGGCGCCCTTCCGCGACGCGAGGTCCAGATACGGTTCGAGCCATTCCTGTGTGGTTTGTCGTCGCACCTCTGTGTTCTCGCGGGCTGACGGTCTTCGGTCGAAGTTCAGCTTCGGCAAGCCGAAATCTGTATCCACTGTGTGCCGTTTGTGCCAGAAGCTATCCAGTACTTGCGCGGGAAGCTCATTTCCAGGCGAATGAACGTCGCGGTCAGTCTCGTGACTCGGGGGAAGGGACTCATGCGCTGCGACAAAGTCTTCCGCGGCGAGGTTCGGCGCCCCCGCCTCCTCGTGGCATCGACCACGCGCTATCAAGTATCGCGTGCCATCGATGCAGCCGGCTAACGATGGGCACAGTGCTTGATCAAGATCGCGAATCGCTGCATCGTAATCATTTAGGTGTGCGTGTACTGCGGCGCGCCGATAGTATGCTAGCGCGACCCATTGACCGTTCAAGGCGACTAGTCTATCCGCAGCTTCAAGTGCGCCCTCGTAGTCCCCTGCCTCAATGCAATCGAGTACCTTTTGCTCGATTCCACAAGAAGTGTTTCGCAGAAGCAAGACATTGACAATGTAGTCTGAAAGAACCGTGAGGGGCACAAGAAGCAGAAGGGCACACACTGCACAGCCAATTCTCCGCAGCGCTCTGGACTTCATCATGGACCTGTGCACATTACATTGGGATCGGAGTAGGGTAAATGGGTCGGGAATCTTTGCCCGGGAGTGGGCATGTTTGCCATTGAAAGCCGTAGGGTGCATTAGGGTCAAACTATAAATATCACGGCTTGCTGACCCTGCGGCTCGCCCATCGGCGTTTCATAGTGGTCACCGAACAGCCCAGGAGTCGAAACAGGGACGCAGCTAGTTCTATCGCGTGTCCACCTTGTGAGCGTCAAGACTAGCTGTGTCCCCGTTTCGATTCTGGTTGGGCTGAGGCGACCGACGCCGAGAGCATCTGCCCGGCCAGGTCGTAGCTGAACGTGAACGTGTTCTGCCGGTTGACGTCCAGGTCGGCGAGATTATCACGATTGCGTGTTTTCGGTCAAGGCGCTGGTCACAATTCAATGTCCAGCCTTCGGCACTTCTCCATTGCCTCTTGGCTCTGGAAGGGGAATTGCCCGGTATACCTTCCAGTCCTTGTCACTCGCGCCGGGATCGGGCTCTTTCTTTCGCCGGGGCTCGTACCACTGCTTGTGACGGGCGGCCAAAGCGGTAAGCCCCACTCGTTGATAACCCACTGCCAGATGAAACCGAAATGGCACTTGCAGAACCCACCGGCTGTCCGGCCTGATCCATGTGTCCTTTGTCTGGCATAGGACAAGTCCCTGCTCCAGCAGCAGGAGGCTCAAGTATGGGCGTGGTTCCCGCCCATGGAGGGAGTTGGGATCAACCAGGAACTCTGCGCAGTAAAAGTGTCTTACGTCGCACTGTCCAACGAAGTCGAGTAACGCAGCGTCGAATCGTTCACCCAGACGATCCCGCTCAGCATTAAAGAGTTCAGCCAACGATTGACCGCCCCCATACCATCGCGTTTCATCCCGCGTCTCCTTGTCAAGAGTCGCAAACGGCGGTGCGAGATCTTCCTGGGCAAAGACGTCTGTCGCAAGCAGTGAGCACACAACCAGTGCGACAACGAAGGTGCTTCGTCGGTACATGCTGCTTCTCCGATCCATTATGCTATACAGCGTCAGTTAGTCGCTGAATGCCGTAACCAGGAGTCGAAACAGGGACGCAGCTAGTTCTATCGCGTGTCCACCTTGTGAGCGTCAAGACTAGCTGTGTCCCCGTTTCGATTCTGGTTGGGCCGAGGCGACCACCGGCGTGAGCCCTGCGATTTGCCGGTTGCCGTCCTGGGGGCATCGCTCTGGCTATTGTACCACAACTCGGCCGATTGCGTTTCAGGGCTCAGAAGACGCTTCGCCAATCCCTGATCCCGGTCTGATCCTAGAGTGCCCCTCGATCGCCGGCGGTACCGGCTGTAAACCACGCCGAAGTGGTCCGGGTCCGCCGTGTTTTCGACCGTATTGCGGGCCCAAGTCAATCTTCGGCGACGTCGTCTTTCCATGAATGTCGCGGTTCGGCCAACCACCCCCGAACTCGGGCGGCCATCGCCGCAGCGCGGTCGGGCTCGGCCTCCAGCAGATTCTTCTCCTCCAGCGGGTCCTTCGCAATGTTGAACAGCTCGGTCGGTTCACCATCCCGGCTCAGTAGCTTCCACGGCCCGGAGCGCATCACCTCGGTCGCGTAGGGCTCGGGCTTGGGGTAGTGGCGTTGGAGGTGCCGGTAGAGGTCGAGTTGCCAGAGAAGCTCACGCTGGCCAAGCGGCTGCTGGCCGGTCATGGGTTCGAGCAGGCTCATGCCGTCGATCGGCAGATCGGCGGGCAGCTTCACCCCGGCGGCCTCGCAGATCGTTGGCAGCAGGTCGACCGTGCCGGCCATCGCATGGTTGGTTGTGCCGGCGGGGATGCGGCCGGGCCAGTGGGCGACAAACGGCACGCGCAGGCCGCCTTCGTGAAGGTCGGTCTTGCCGCCCTTGAGCTTGCCGATATTGGCCTCGAACGCCCCGCCGTTGTCGGAGGTGAACAGGATCAGCGTGTCGTCCAGCAGGTCCTGTTCACGCAGCGCGGCAACGATCTCGCCGATCTTGGCGTCCATGTGGCGGACCATCGAGCGGAAGCGGTGCTGGTTGTCGCTGATGCCCTCGGCCGCCGTGCCCGACCAGTGCGGCTCGGGTGCCGGTTCGTAGGGCGTGTGGGGCACAAGCCACCAGACGTTCAGGAAGAACGGTTGCTCGTTCTCGGCGAACCGGTGGATCAGCTCCACGGCGTAGTCGCCGTTGGCGTCGGTGAAGTGCTTCGCGTAGTAGGGGTCGGTCTTCGAAACGGCCTGCCCGTTGCGGATCAGGCAGGTGCCGCCCTGGCGGAACAGGATGCGCTCGCGTCCCATCCGTCCGCGAAGGGGCTGCTGCTCGATCTGGCACTGGTAGAAGTCGAATCCATGCTCCTTCGGCCCGGGCATGGTCTCCAGTCGCCGGCCGTCCGGCCCCACGTGGAGCCCGCCCAGATGCCACTTGCCGACGTGCCCGGTCTGGTAGCCGGCCTGCCTGAGGAGCTTTGCCAGGGTGACCGTGCCGCGGGGCAGATGCTCCGGGCCGTCGCGGAAGTGCTGCCGGATGTCGAAACGCAGCGGATAGCGGCCGGTGAGGATCGACGCCCGGGTGGGCGTGCACACGGCCGACGCCGCGTAGAACTGCGTCATCCGCATGCCTTCTTCCGCGAGCGAGTCGAGGGTGGGTGTCGGGTTGAACCCGCCGAAACACGTCAGGTCGCGGTAACCAAGATCGTCGGCCAGCAGGAGCACGACGTTCGGCCGGGTGGCCGGGGCCGCTGAGGCCGCGCCGCAGCAAAGGAGGAGCAGGATGCAGAAGATGTTGAGCTTGATCATGGTGAGCGCGCCTTGCCGGCGGGGTCGGTCGATTCTGCGAGGGGCCAATCGGGGGCACACTTTCAATATCACCGCGGGCAGTCACATGGTAAAGCGCATCGGGAACGTCGATTCGCGGCGGCCGTGCCATGGCCTCAGTATAGCACCTGTCCCGACGGCAGTAAAGTTGATATTCTCTGCCCCCCGCTTGCTCTTATGTTCCCTGGCCACCGGACGGATGAACATCGCGATTGTTGTCGGGCCTCCGTTTACGACCCAACAGTCAAATGCGGTTGCGCCTTCCTCAGTTTCTCTTTGCCTTCCGGAGTCACTGCAGTACGGTGCACTGA
>CAYPWB010000477.1:0-4522 GCA_964414315.1 uncultured Planctomycetaceae bacterium
CACCCGCAGCAACTTCAGTATGCATTGCTAGCAATGCATAATAGCAACAGTTCCCAAGCGGAAGGGGGAAGTGACGGGCATTCCGCAAGGCTTCCCGGAAGCAGGGGCCTTACGGCCCCCGCTTGCCCGAATCGGAACACGGCGGCTATTCGCCGCCTACTCCTTGATCAGTTCGTGCACCGTCATGCCGGAAGGAATCATCGGCAGTACGTGCTCCTGGTACGGCACCTGCACGTCGAGCAGGTACGGACCGGGGGCCTCGATCATTTCGCGCAGCCCGTCGAGCAGGTCGGCCTTCTCGTGCACGGCTCGGGCCTGCCACTGGAAGCCGCGGGCGACGGCGACGAAGTCGGGGTAGCGCACCTCGGGCGTAAGGCCGTCGCCGCGCCCGAACGCCTCGGGATCGTCGATCGAGCCGAGGTACGTGTGCGCCCGATTCGCCTGGTGGAACCGGTCCTCCCACTGCACCACCATGCCCAGGTGCATGTTGTTCAGCAGCAGCACCTTGACCGGTAGTTTCTCGCAGTGGGCGGTGGCCATTTCCTGGATGTTCATCAGCAGGCTGCCGTCGCCGTCGATGTCGAGCACGAGGGCGTCGGGGTTGGCGGCCTTGGCGCCCAACGCGGCGGGCAGGCCGAAGCCCATCGTGCCCAGCCCGGCGCTGGAAAGCCAACGCCGCGGCTTGCGCAGCTTGTAAAACTGCGCCGCCCACATCTGGTGCTGGCCCACGCCCGTGGCCACGATCGTATCGCGGTCGCGCGTCAGCCGCCACAGCTCGTCGATGGCGTACTGGGGCAGGATGCCGGGGAAGTCGGGCTTGTAGTGGAACGGGTCGGCCTTCTTCCACACGGCGATCTGCTTGTGCCAGTCGGCCAGGTCTTCCGGCGGCTCGACCACTGCGTTCAACTGCCGCAGCACGTCCTTCACGTTGGCGTTGATGGCCAGGTCGGCCCCCTTGATCTTGTTGATTTCCGAGGGGTCGATTTCGACGTGGACGATGGCCGCCCGCTTGGCGAACTCCGACACCTTGCCCGTCACGCGATCGTCGAACCGCACGCCGAGCGCGATCAAGAGGTCGGCCTCGTTCACCGCCTCGTTGGCGTACACACTGCCGTGCATGCCCAGCATGTCGAGCGACAGGGCGTCGTCGGCCGGGTAGGCCCCGAGGCCCATGAGGGTCATCGCCACAGGAATGCCGGTTTTGCCGACCAGTTCGCAAAGCTCCTCCGAGGCGCCGGCCGCGATCACGCCTCCGCCGGCGTACAGCACCGGCCGACGAGCGCGGCGGATCAGCGTGGCCAGCGCGTCGATCTCGTCGGCCGACACGGCCCGCTCGTCGAGCCGGTAGCCGGGAAGCTGCATGGGCGCGTCGTAGTCGGGAATCGTCTCGGCAAGCTGGACGTTCTTCGGCAGGTCGATCAGCACCGGGCCCGGCCGGCCCGTGGTGGCCACGTGGATGGCCTCGCGGAACACGCGGGCGACGTCGGCCACGTCGGTCACCAGGTAGTGGTGCTTCGTGACGCTCCGGGCGACCTCGACGATGGGCGTTTCCTGGAAAGCGTCGGTGCCGATGACCGGCGTGCCCACCTGGCCGGTAATGGCCAGCAGGGGAATGCTGTCGAGTTTGGCGTCGGCAATGGGGGTGATGAGGTTCGTGGCCCCCGGGCCGCTGGTGCCCATGCAAACGCCCAGCTTCCCGGTGCTCCGGGCGTATCCCTGCGCGGCGAACCCGCCGCCCTGCTCGTGCCGCGGCAGGATGACGCGCACCTTGTCGCGGAACCGGGTAAGCGACTGGTGCAGCGGAATACTGGCCCCGCCGGGATACGCGAACACCGTATCGACGCCATGGTTGACGAGCGTCTGGATGGCGATATCAGCCCCACTTGTGGACTCTTGGCGTACTGCTTTGGGCGGGATTGCGGCGGCGGTTGCGGCCATTTTGTGGAACTCCTGCAACGATGGCGGCCCCCGGGTGGGGGCCGGGCGAAAATATCGAACATTACAGCATACGTAATTCTACCGGAAAATTCAACCGGCCCGGACGGCCAGTGTAGCAACCGTTCACGGGTCGGCGATTTGCCGCACACGGAACCCTTGAAAATGCGTGGTCCCATCACTAGAATTCAGGCCTGCAATATCAACACAGGCTCCTCGGCACGCGGCTCGAACGAGTAGTCCGGCGACTGCCGGTCGTCGTTTCGAGCGCGCCAAGTGGGCAGAAGCACCCTCGTACGTCGCCCATGACCCACCCCAGCCACAACAGCCCCTTCATGCGCGCCGTGCGCCGCGAGCCGGCCGAGCATACCCCCGTTTGGCTCATGCGGCAGGCCGGGCGCTACATGGCCGAGTATCGCGCCGTGCGGGAGCGGGTGCCGTTCATCGACCTGTGCAAAACGCCCGCCCTGTGCGCCGAGGTGATGCTCACCGCGGTCGAACGGCTCGGGGTCGACGCCGCCATCCTGTTTTCCGACCTGCTGCTGATCCTCGAGCCGATGGGCCTCGGGCTGGAGTTCACCGCCGGCGACGGGCCGGTGCTCGATAACCCGATCCGCGAGCCGGCCGATGTCGACCGACTGCGCGAACTGGACGATTGCGGCCCGCTCGAATATGTGTTCGACGCCGTCCGCCACACCCGGGCCGCCCTGCCGGAACGGCTCCCGCTGATCGGGTTCGCCGGGGCCCCGTTCACCCTGGCCGCGTACGCGATTGAAGGGGGCGGCAGCCGCAACTACCTGCACGTGAAGCGGCTGATGATGACCGACCCCGGCGCCTGGGACGCCCTGATGGCCCGGCTGGCCCGATCGATCGCCCGATACCTGATTGGGCAAATCGAGGCCGGGGCCCAGGTGGCGCAGCTTTTCGACAGTTGGGTCGGCTGCCTCGGCGTGGACGACTATCGCCGGTTCGTCCTGCCGCACACCCGGGCGGTCGTCGAAGCGGTCGAGCCGCACGCGCCGGTGATCCACTTCGGCACGGGCAACCCGGCGCTGCTGCCGTCGCAGCGCGAGGCGGGCGGGCAGGTTATCGGCGCCGATTGGCGCCTCCCGCTCGACGAAGCCTGGGCGGCCATCGGCCACGACCGCGCCATCCAGGGCAACCTCGACCCGGCCGTGCTGATGGCGCCGCCGGCGGAAATCGAACGCCGCGTGCAGGGAATCCTCGACCTGGCCGGCGGCCGGCCGGGGCACATCTTCAACCTCGGCCACGGCGTACTCCCGCAAACGCCGGTCGAAAACGCCGCCGCGCTCGTTCAGATGGTGCACGAGCGGAGTCGCTCTACAGCGTGAGCGCCTGCCAAACCACAACCGCAACCCCAAGCGGAACAAGGTACCAGGCGAACAGGCTGAGCCGACCCTGGCGGAGCCATCGCACCAGCCACCACAGGGAGAGCAGGCCTACCAGGAAACTGATCAGCCCGCCGGCCAGCAGCAAGCCGGCGGGCGTGTCGCCGGGGCCTTCGCGCACCAAATCGACGGCTTCGAGTAGTCCTCCGCCGGCCAACGCGGGAATGGCCAACAGGAAGGAGAAAGCGGCGGCTTCCTCCCGGCGCAGTTTGCAGCCCAGGCATGCCACAATGGTCGATCCGCTGCGCGAAATGCCCGGCAGGACCGCAAAGGCCTGAAACAGCCCGATCACCAGGGCCTGGCCGTAGCCGATTTCGCGGGCGACGAGTTGCCCGCCGGCATGGCGCATGCCCCAAAGCAGCATGGCAGCGGTCACCGGGAACATGAGACCGGCCACGATGGGGTTTTCCAGAACGCCTTCGATAGTCTCGCCCCATGGCGAGACTTTCAGCAACAGGCCGATGCCCACGGCCGGCAGCGTACCCACCACCAACAGCCCGATCACCCGCCGGTCGCGCCCGAGCAGCGCGATAATTCGATCTCGAAAGAAGACCAGAATGGACGCCAACGTGCCGACGTGCAGCACGATGTTCAAGGTAAGCTTCTCGGTCATGGCCTCGCCGATCTGGTCGAACAGCGACGCGCCCACGACCACATGCCCCGACGAGCTGACGGGCAGGAACTCGGTAATGCCTTGAACGACCGCCAGAACAATCACTTGAAGCCACAACACGGTTGCCTCTCCCCGGGGAAGTGAATCGGTCCCGCCGCACGATTGGCGACGTCCATCGGCACGAACGGACTACCGAATGATGCCCATCGGCGAGCGGGGGCTGTGAGGCCCCTGTTTCTACCGAATTATGCGTTACGGAACCAGGACCGGCAACAAGTGCGTCGATTCGCAGGCCTATCGGCGAGCGGGCGCTGTGCGGCCCCGATTTCAACCGAGTTCAGACCAACGTCGCCCCACCCGAATGAACCCGGGTGGTGACGCCTTCAGTTTGAGCTAGAATAACGTAACGGCGGCCGTTTAGTTCAGACGGCACGAGCCCCGCCGAGGAGAAGATCGATGTCCCACCGCGCGCTCATTACCGGCATTACCGGACAGGACGGCGCCTACATGGCCGAGTTCCTTCTGGGGCGGGGCTATGAAGTCCACGGGATGGTGCGCCGGTCGA
>CAYPWB010000478.1:0-4521 GCA_964414315.1 uncultured Planctomycetaceae bacterium
GCTGGGGCAGCGCCCACCCCTCCGGCTTCAACATGGCCTTCTGCGACGGCTCGGTCCGGAGCATCAGCTACTCGATCGATCCCGATACCCACCGTTGGCTGGGGCATCGCTCCAGCGGGCAGCCGCTCGATGCGTCGAAGTTCTGAAGCCGCACCCTGCCGTTGTCTTCCGATCGGCCCGCGCACCTTTACACCCCGCCTTCGCTAGAGGTATACTTAGACAAGTCCCCTCTGAACGCTAACCCCCCCTCAGGAGCATAGCCGTGACCTGCCTGATGATGCCCCTTCGACACAAGTCGCTCAAGTGTATTGCCGCCGCCCTGCTGATTGCGGGCCTGACGGCGGTTCCGAGAGTTGCCGCGTCGGCGTCGAATGCCTCGCTGCCGCCCATCGAGAAGGCCTCCTGGATATGGGGCGACCTGAACAGCGACTTGTCCGAACTCCGCATCGAGTTCACGCTCGACGCCCCGCCCACCGCGGCCGACGTGCTCATTACGGCCGACAACGGGTACGAGTTGTACGTCAACGGCAAACTGGTCGGTTTCGATATCGGCTCGGACAAGGACGTGTGGGGTTCGGTCGAACGGTGGGATGTCAAGGAACGGCTGGTGCAAGGGCAAAACGTGCTGGGCATTCGCGGCATTTGCCTCGGCGGCAGCCGCGGCGTCGTGGCCGCCTTGGGAGTCGAGATGGAGGGCGGGAAGGCGCTCGAATTGGTCACCGACCCGGCCTGGAGGGTCACCTCCGACGCCGAGCCCGACGAATACTCCCTGCCGGGCTACGAGGAAGACGAGGCGTGGGTCGCCGCCACGGCGCTGGGGCCGATGGGCATGGCGCCGTGGGGCCACTTGAAGTATGAGGGTTCCCGGGGCGGCCGCCGTAGCGGATCGCTGCCGGTGCGCTTGGCGCTGGCCCCTCCCGACGCCGACTTCGCCTGGCCCAAAGCGGTCGCTTTCCTTGCCGATGATTGCAGCATCTACAAGAAGCTTCGCGGGGAGGCCTGGGGCATCGAGTTCCGCATCGGCGACTGGACCCGCGCATACACGATGTTCGACCTGCCCTGCCCGTCGAAAATCGGCCGGAAACTGGTCGTACTCGATCCGGCGGGCCCGAAGGCGAAGCCGCGCGTCTTGATCGACGCGGGCCGAGGGGTGATCGGGTCGCCTAGTGCCAGCTACGACGGCAAGTCAATTCTCGTGGCCATGGCGCCGGAGGGGACGAGCTTTTTTCACATCTACCGCGTGCCCGTCGACGGCGGCCCGCCGCAACAGCTTACCACCGGTCCGTTCCACGACATCGATCCGACCGAGTTGCCTGATGGGCGGATTGTGTTTGCGTCGACGCGGGCCGGAACGTTCGAGGAGTATCACTCGGCGCCGGCGCGCATCCTGTGCGTCATGCAGGCGGACGGCACCGGGATCCAATCCCTTACGCACACGCCCATCTTCGACAACGAGCCGAAAGTGCTGCCGGACGGGCGGATCGCCTTCGTTCGGAGCGACAACTTCTTCGGCCGCGCCAAGGTCGAAACCCAAATTCACGCGATGCGGCCCGACGGAACAGCCGGCCAAACCGAGGTCGGCACCGACGTGGGGGCCGTGTACGGGCACCGGCTGCGATTGCTGGGCTACGGCAGTCCGGCACCCTTGCCCGACGGACGCATTGCGGTCATCGGAAAAAGCGGCAATTTCGTGGCCCAACCGGGCGGGGCAGAGCGGTCGTTCCAGCGGCTCCCGGGCAACTTGGGCGACCTGGCCCCGCTGCCCGACGGGCGGCTGCTGGCCACCGTGCTCCACCACCAGCCGACCGATCGCCGCAGCCGCGTGCTGGCCGTGCTCGACCCGGCCGACAACCGGATGGTGAAGATTTACGAATCGGACGACACGCCCATCCATTCGCCCATCTTCCTGGGAGCGAGGCCGCGCCCGCCGGTGCTGCCCGATACGGTCCACGATCCGCGCGCCGGGCTGCCCAGCGCGACGGGCTTCCTGTACGCGCAAAACGTCCATATCACGCGCAAGACGCAGGCCGACTGGGGACAGATTCGCGCGATCCGCGTGCTTCGCTCACGGGGGGTCAGCATGCGGTCCTCGCACTGGGATTTCGTCCACCAGGGGAAAGAGGTGACCGAGTTGGGCGTGGTGCCCATTGGGCCGGACGGTTCGTTTTCCGTGGAGGTGCCGGCCGACGTGCCGATCGCGCTGCAGGCGGTCGACGCCGACGGTCGCTCGGAGTTGAACGAAATGTCGTGGATTTTCGTCCGTCCCGGCGAGAAACGTTCCTGCGTCGGCTGCCACGAACCGCGCCGTGCCGCCGCGCCGGTGAGCAGCATACGGGCCGAAACCCAGCGGGCGAAGCCGCTGAAACTGCTCCTCCAGGACGAGCAGCACCGGTGGCGGGGGAATAACTCCGGCGTATCGGGCATGATGGACCTCCAGTTCGAACGATACCGCGAAACCGCCTCGCTGAACCTGTACCACGATACGGGCACGACGCTGGAGCCGGGCCGGGAGGAAGTTTCGGCGTGGATCGAGAAGCTGCAAAGCGACGACGAGGCCGTGCGCATTACGGCCGCGCACCGGCTGGCTCTGCTTCGCGACCGTGCCGCCGCGCCCGCTCTCGTCGAGACGCTTGGCGACGAAAGCCGCGAGCTGCGGGTGGCGGCCGCCATGGCCGTTTCGGCCTGCGGCACGCGCGACAGCGTGCCCCCGCTCGTCGGCCTGCTGGAAGATCCGGACCCCAACGTCGCGCAAGCGGCGTCCGTGGCTCTGGAAAACCTGACCGCGCACCATGAGCCGGTGACCCTGCCGGTGACCGAGGCCGGCCGAAAGCGCCAGGCCGACGCCTGGCGAGCCTGGCTTCGCGAGAACCCGTGGCCGAAAATCGAAGCGGCGCTCGTGGAACGCATCGACAGCGAGGACCGCGTCGAACAGCGACGGGCGATTGTGACGCTTGGCCACATTGGCGGCGACGCCGCCCGCGCGGCCCTGCGCGCCTACGTGGCACGCGAGAAGGACAATAATCCCTATCCGCAGTTCGGCAATCGCACAGATCGTTTTACTTTCAACGCCGCCTCGCCGCTGAACCCGCGCACCTTGCAGGCGGCCACCCGGGCGTTGGGCTTCCTGAACGATACCGAGGCCATTCCGTTGCTGCGGCAGATACTGGTCGACCACATCGACCCGAAAACCGGCAACCTGTTTCTGGCCGAGTCGGCCGCCGAGGCCCTGGGCTGGATCGGTACACCGGAAGCCGAGACCGTGCTGATCGACACGTTCGCCCGGCTCGGCGGTTACTCGACCTACGTGGGATGGTACAGCGACCATCCGGCGCTGTACGCCTGCCACTCGTCGCCGATCCACGCGCGCATTATCCGGTCGCTGGACTGGATGGGTTCGACCCGCGCGGGGACGATCGTGCCGCATATCATTCGCTCGATTCCGACCGACCCCGACCGCGCGCTGTACCTCGAAACCGACACCTACGAACTGCTGGCCGGGCGGGTGATCCGGCGCAGCGGCCGCGGCGACGAATTGGTCGGCACCTGCCTGACCATCCTGGGCGATCCCAATGCGGAAGCTTCCGAGGAATTGCGGGAGGCGGTCAGTACGACGATAAACGCCTGGGCCGGCCATCCGGGCGCCGAGAATCGGGCGGCGCAGCTACTCGCCTCAACCTGCCGCGACATGCAGTACGCCCCGGCCGTCCGCGCGGCCTACGAACGATACCGGGCCAAGCCGGAAGAGACGTTCGTTCGCAATTTGAACGATCCGAAAACCTTCCAGGTGAAACTGCCGCACCGGCATTGGGTGCTGCTGTACCTTGGACGGACGCTCGGCAACCTGGGCGATCCCTCGTCGGTTGAAATGTTGCTGGCCTCGCTGGCGCCGGAGTTGAACGAAGCACGCCACGGCCGCCCCGATCCGGCGGAACCGAACATCCATCTGCTGCAGATGGAGGCAACCCCGTGCTGGCGTGCCGCCGCCGCGTGGGCGTTGGGGAAGATAGGCGACCGTCGGGCCGTCCCGACGCTGCTGGAGGTAGTGCGCAACCTCGACAACGCGGTCGATACGCGTTACGCCGCCGCCGAAGCGCTGGGCGACATCGCCGATCCCGACAGCATCCCGGCCATCCTCGAACTGGCTACCGACTACCCGGAAGTTTCCACCCGCCGCAAACTGCTGGAAGCGTGCGAGTAACCTCCGTACTCCTCACGCTCTGCGTGAGGCCGGAGGGAGCGTTTTCCCGCACGGCCGGCCGACACAACACCCCGGCAAGCCCTTGCCGCCGCAATGCTTCAACCGGCGGTTGAGTGGTATGCCTTGTGCGCGCCATCACGCGGAGCGTGATGAATACCCGTACTCCTCACGCTCCGCGTGAGGTCAGAGGGACCGTTTTCCCGCATGGCCGGCCGATACAACACCCTCGGCAAGCCCTTGCCGCCGCAATGCTTCAACCGGCGGCTGCGTGGTATGCCTTGTGCGCGCCATCACGCGGAGCGTGATGAATACCCGTACTCCTC
>CAYPWB010000479.1:0-4501 GCA_964414315.1 uncultured Planctomycetaceae bacterium
ATGGGTCAAGATTCGGAAGCTGAAGCGAGACCTGAAGAAAAGCTAGGCTGCCGGCCACAGATCGCCGGAAACTGAGAAGCTGCCTGACAACTCCCCTCTCCCGGAGGGAGAGGGGACGTGGATCCGAGCCTTTTCGGACAGTCTCTGAAAAGCTAGCAGAGAAGGCGCAATACCTGCTATAACAAAGCCCCGTGAAATCGAAGCCCGTTTCATTTGGTCCCTTGCCCGGAGGAATGCTCATGCGCTGGCTGTTGGCTATTCTGTTACTCGCAGTGGCGTCGATCGCAGCGGAGGCGGCCGATATACGGGTTCGCGAAACGGACAAGGCGGTCGAGATCGAAACCGACGCCCTCGTCGCCCGGGTCGCCAAGCAGGGATACGTCAGCGGGGTTGTGGCCGGCAGCCTGCTCGACAAGAAGACCGGTGCCCGCGATGTCGGGTTCGGCCTGCACATCATGGATTTCCTGCTCGCCCCGGGCTGGCGCGACGACGGTTACCTTCGGGACAAGACGTTGCATGGCGACTTGCCCAAACACTACGTCGAAGGTCCGCAAATATGTACCCAGGCGAAGGAACTTCGCCCTGAAATCATCCGGGGCGACGACTTCGTCGCGGTCCGGCTCCGATTCCGCTTCACCACGGCGCGGGAAGACCTGAAGCCCGGCTCGGAGTGGGAGCAGACCCTCGTGTTTCAGCCGGGCTTGCGTTACTTCCTTTCGAGTGAACGGATCACCAGCGTCAACGAGGTCGACAATCTGTTCTATCGTATCGACATGCCCGGGCATTTGCGCCACAACCGCGGCGACACCTTTACCCAAATCTACCTGAGCTATCTTGACAAGCCGATTCCCGCCGCCGCATTTTGGGACAACTTCGCTCCGGACGACCGCTATCTCTACCGGCGCCGGGAAGGTGCAATTCCCGAGCGAATGATCCGCGCTTACCAGGTCAAACACGACGGCAAGGCCGGGCCGTGGCTCGGCGGGCTGACGCTGGATCCCGCCGCCGTGTCCGAAGCGTGGTGCCATCAACGCGGTTACGTTTGCTTCATTCAGGAACTGCACCAGCGCAAGGTATCGGCCGGCGAGTCGTTCGGGGCGGCCTACGCCGTGGGCTGGTTCGACAGCATCGAGGAGATGGAACGGGTGTGCGATCGGTACAAAGGGAAGCGATCGATCCGCATCGACAGCGACGGTTTCCGCCTGGAATAAGCACGAGTTTTTCGTTTCCGGGTGCCAAGCCCGCCAAAGTAGCAGGCACGCTCCGTCGTGCCGTCCGCTGTATCGGGCGGAACGCGGCCGTTCGGCCGAATGGTTTGCCTCGGGAGTCGGAAGAGCCCAGCGCCCGTTTTGCGGGATGGAGGAGATGTTGAACGCGAAAGCAAGCGACGAACCCGGCAGCCGGCCGTGGCAGAAGGCCGTGTTCGAGTTGATCTTCCTGGCCGAGACGCCGGCGGGAAAGGCGTTCGACGTGGCGCTGCTCGTGGCCATTGTGCTGAGCGTCGGCACGGTCATGCTCGAAAGCGTCGAGTCGTTCCGCACCGCGCACGGCACGCTGCTGCGGGTGCTGGAATGGGGCTTGACACTACTGTTTACCGCCGAGTATCTCCTGCGTCTGCTGTGCGTGAAGCGGCCCGCACGCTACGCTGCGAGCTTCTTCGGCGTAGTCGACTTCCTGGCCGTCGTACCGACGTACATCGGCCTGCTGGTGCTCGGCGGGCATTATTTCCTGGTGGTGCGCGTGCTGCGGCTGTTGCGGGTGTTCCGTATCCTGAAACTGGGCCGGTATGTGCGGGCGGGCGATACGATTTGGCTGGCGCTCCTGGCGTCGCGGCAGAAGATCGCCGTGTTCCTCATGGCGGTCCTGTCGCTCGTCGTGGTAATCGGAACGCTCATGTACCTGATCGAAGGGCCCGAGGCCGGGTTCACGAGCATTCCCACCAGCGTCTATTGGGCCATCGTCACCATGACCACTGTGGGCTACGGCGACATCGCCCCGCAAACCGTCCCCGGCCAAATGCTCGCCTCGGCCGTCATGATCCTCGGCTATGGCATCATCGCCGTGCCCACGGGAATTTTGACCGCAGAACTGGGGCGAAAGCCCCGCCGACCCCGCCGCACGTGCCCCGCCTGCGGCCTGCACGGCCACGACCCCGACGCCGCTTACTGCAAAGCCTGCGGTGCGCGGCTCGACCCAACCCCCGGATAGGCTACAACACCGTGGGATAGGCTTCCAGCCTGTCAAGAAGTATCGGATAGACTCCAAGCCTGGCCCCCGGAAGCTGACAGGCTGGAAGCCTATCCCACGGGAGACGACAGGCTGGAAGCCTGGCCCACGGAAAGAGAAAGAACTCCGATGCCCCTGATTCACCTCGAACCTCTGCCGCGCCGCGTATCGAAGGGCGATGTGCTCGTGCTGCTGCAAAAGGACGGCGGGCTGGACCGGCGGCGGGTGGGTCGCATCGAGCTGCGCGGGCGGCAGGCCGTCGTCGAGGTGCCCGACGGCTGGGAAGCGAAACTGGTGAAAGCCCTCGACGGCCGGCAGTTCGGCGACCGCCGCATTCGGGCATGGACCACGGCCGCCACGGCGCCGGACCACGACGGAGAGGCCGATCATTTCCAGCAACTCGCCCGGCTGCTCGATATGGAAAGCCGCGCCGAGGCCCAGCGGGCGGCCGATCGGGCACGCCGACTGAAGCCCGAGGAGGCCGAGCAGGCCGGCACCACGCTCGTCGGGCTGGTGGTGAAGGACGAGCAGGCGGGCCTGGGA
The DNA here is from genome assembly GCA_964414315.1 of uncultured Planctomycetaceae bacterium. Taxonomy (GTDB): domain Bacteria; phylum Planctomycetota; class Planctomycetia; order Pirellulales; family Thermoguttaceae; genus PWXP01. The sequence continues at coordinate 2,770 of CAYPWB010000479.1, forward strand.
GGCCGATACCTCGTTCACCTAAGCAAACGCGGCGGGGCGCCGCTGCCCTGGACCCGGCTCGGCGTCGGCACGCCGGTTGTTCTGTCGCCCAACAAGCCCGGGCGGGAACCGCCGCATCGCGGCGTCGTTTGCGAGCGGAACGAGCAGGCCGTTTGCGTCGCCCTGGAGCGCCTGCCCGAAAACCTGCCCGATCACGACGCCTGGCGCGTCGACCTGGCATTTGACGACGTCGCGGCCGATCGCCAGCGTGCGGCCCTGGAGCAGGCGCGGCTCGCGCGGGCCGACCGCTTCGCCATCCTGCGCGACGTGCTCGTGGGCCGGCGGCAGCCGCAGTTCGGCGTCGATCCGGAAGTCCGCCCGCTGGACCGCGGCCTGAACCCGGTGCAGCGCGACGCCGTACAGTTCGCCCTGTCCGGCCGCGACGTCGCCCTGATCCACGGCCCGCCGGGCACGGGCAAAACGGTCACCCTGGTGGAGGTCGTCCGGCAGGCGGTGCGCCGCGGCCGTCGGGTGCTCGTGTGTGCCCCGAGCAACCTGGCCGTCGACAACCTGTTTGAGCGGCTGCTGGGCTTCAGCGAGCGCGTCGTCCGCCTGGGCCACCCGGCCCGCGTGCTGCCCGAACTGCGGGAGCACACGCTCGACCTGCTCGTCGAGCGGCACCGCGACGTCCGCCTCGCCCGCAAGTTCGTCAAGCAGGCGGTCGGTCTGTTCCGCGAGGCCGAGCGGCGGACGCGGGCGGCGCCCAAGCCGGGCGCGCGGCGGCAGCTTCGCGAGGACGCCAAGTCGCTCCTGGCCGACGCCCGGCGCATGGAAATGCAGGCGGTCGACAGCATCCTCGACTCGGCCCGCGTGCTGTGCGCCACGACCACCGGGCTCGATAGCAAGGTGCTCGGCGACCGGCGTTTCGACCTGGCCGTCATCGACGAGGCCTGCCAGAGCACGGAGCCGGGCTGCTGGATCCCGCTGCTGCGGTGCGACCGCGCGGTGCTGGCCGGCGACCACTGCCAGTTGCCGCCCACGGTGGTCAGCCGCGAGGCGGCCGAGGGCGGGTTCGGCGTGAGCCTGTTCGAGCGGCTGATGGCCCTTTACGGCCCCCCGCTGGCCCACCGGCTCATCGTGCAGTACCGCATGCACGAGGCGATCATGGGCTTCTCGTCGGCCGAGTTCTACCAGGGCGAACTGGAGGCCGCGCCGCCGGTTGCGGGGCACGTGCTGGCCGAGTTGGCCGACGTAAAGGATGCGCCGGTGACTCGTTCACCGCTGGAGTTCATCGACACGGCCGGCGCCGGTTTCGACGAGGCCCTGGAGCCCGACGGCGAAAGCCGGCTGAACCCGCACGAGGCCGACCTGGCGCAGCGGAAGGTGCAGGCCCTGTTGGAATGCGGCCTGCGACCGGCCGACATCGCGGTCATCGCCCCCTACGCCGCGCAGGTGCGGCTGCTGCGCGAGCTGCTGCCCGTGCCCGGGCTGGAGATCGACAGCGTCGACGGTTTCCAGGGCCGCGAGAAGGAGGCGGTCGTGATTTCGCTCGTCCGCTCGAACCCGCGGGGCGAGATCGGCTTCCTCCGCGACATCCGCCGGACGAATGTCGCGCTCACCCGCGCGCGGCGCAAGCTGCTCGTCCTTGGCGACAGCGCCACCCTCGGCCGCCACCCGTTCTACCAGCGCATGCTCGACTACTTCGAGCGCCTCGGCGCGTACCGGACGGTGTGGGAGGAGGGAATAGACAAGT
>CAYPWB010000480.1:0-469 GCA_964414315.1 uncultured Planctomycetaceae bacterium
CCCTCATTGGCAACCTGATGAACGTCGAAGCGACGCCCGACGCCGTTGCATTCGGGATGCCGGTGGAGGTGATCTTTGCCGAGGCACTCGGCCGGAGGGATAAGGAGGGAAACAGCTACTTGAGCTACTTCTTCAGCCCGATCTCGCCCTCCCCCGCCCCAGTGCCCGCAGCCTGACGAGACAGGAACCAGAGAGTTCACCATGAAGGACGTTTACGTGATCGGCACCGACATGATCAGGTTCGGTCGCTACCCCGAAAAAACCGTGCCCCAGCTCGGAGCTGAAGCCGTGCTGCTCGCGCTTGATGACGCCGGCATGTCCATGGCCGACATTGAGGCCCTGTATTGCGGTAATGCCTATCAGGCGAATGCCATGGTGGGGCAGCGCATACTGCAGGAGATCGGGCAGACTGGCATACCCGTGGTCAATGTTTCCAACGCATGCGCGACGGGGGCGACGGCATTTCGCG
>CAYPWB010000480.1:479-4500 GCA_964414315.1 uncultured Planctomycetaceae bacterium
AGAGCTGGTGTTTGCGACGTGGCCTTAGCGGTCGGCGTCGAGCAGATGGGCAAGGGCCTTCTCGGGAGCGCTGGCGGGTGGCAGGGAGTATCGAGAGAGGGCCTTCTCGGCTCTGCATCGATGCCAGCCACCTTTGCCGCCATCGGTCTTGAGCACGCGCGCAAGCACGGAACGACCGTGGAGCAGTTCGCCATGGTCTCAGTGAAGAATCACTGGCACTCGACGATGAATCCGAAGGCGATGTACCAGAAGGAGACGCCTCTGGGTGAAGTTCTGAATTCGGAAATGATTGCCTACCCCAACACCAAGCTGATGTGCTCGGTAAACGTAGACGGCGCGGCAGCTGCGATCCTGGTATCGGAACAGAAGGCACGGCAGATGGGTATGCGGCGAGCCGTGCGCGTGGCCGCGTCCGCACTGGCGACCGATCCCTACCAGCCACGGAACCCCACCCTCGCCGACATAAACGCCTGCACCCAGCTCGCGGCGAAAACGGCGTATGAGATGGCCGGCATAGGCGCCGGCGATCTCGATCTGGTAGAACTGCATGACTGCTTTGCAACGGCTGAACTCCTTCATTACGAGAATCTCGGCCTGTGCGACGAGGGAGAAGCCGGCCTGCTTATCGAGGATGGCGAGACGACGTTGGGGGGAAGGATTCCTGTGAATGTATCCGGAGGTCTCCTCTCGAAAGGCCATCCCATCGGGGCCACCGGAATCGCCAATATCGTCGAAGTCTGCACGCACCTACGTGGTGAGGCGGGCGCACGGCAGGTCGCCAACGCCAGGCTCGGATTGACCCACGTGATCGGTCTGGGCACCTGCTGCGGTGTACACATTTTCGAACGGGTGAGTTAGCACTGGAGACGGCTGATGGATTTCAAATGGAGCGAGGCCGAGGAAGCGTATCGCGCTGACGTTGTCGCCTTCCTCCAGGAGCATGTTACCGAGGAGGTCAGGGGCAGCTGGCTGGTCGACACCCCGACGCGCGCGGAGTTTGTCTCCAAGATGGCGGCTAAGGGATGGCTGGGCCAGGGCTTCCCTGAGAAGTACGGGGGCTCTCCGGAGATCACCCCCTTCGCTCAATACATACTCAATGTCGAACTCGATCGCTTTCACGCTCCAATCGTCGGCAAGAATGTGGGCACGATTGCCAAGACGATTCTCCATGTCGGCAGCGAGTCCCTGAAACTCGAGTTTCTTCCCAAGATCTTCAACAACGAGGGCCAATGGGCATTAACGTACTCCGAGCCTAGTGCGGGCACAGACCTTGGCAACATTTCAACCTTTGCCGAGGACCGGGGTGATCATTTCGAGATCAACGGAATGAAGCACTACATTACGTCGGCTCACTTTTGTAACTGGTACTGGATGGTTGTAAAAACCTCGCATGAACTGCCCAAACACCGGAACCTCAGTCTCATCATCGTCGATGCGAACTCTCCCGGCATTTCCATCTCGCCGATGTGGTGTGTGGGCACAACGACCGCGGAGCGCACCAACCAGGTTTTCTTCGATCGCGTACAGGTTCCGAAATCGCGTCTCGTCGGCGAAATCAACCAGGGCTTCTATTACATGATGCAGGCGATCGATTACGAGCGCTTCGCCATCATTGCCGCCGCCCAGCATCACCGTCGCTTTCACAGGATTCTCGATTACCTCAGGGAGACGGATTTTGACGGCGAGAAGCCGCTCGTGGACGACCCCACGGCGCGTCGCCAGATGGCGCGGCTCGCTTCCCGCGTGGAAGTGGGAAACATGCTGGAGCGGCTGTGTATGTGCATTGCAACGGAACGCGTGCCCTCCGTCGAGGCCAGTATGAACAAAGCCTGGGGCGCGATGATGCACGACGAGACATGCTCCCTGGCGGAAAACATCCTCGGTCCTTATGGATACCTGGCAAAGGGATCGGAATATGCCGCCCTGGAGGGCTACATCATGGAAGAGTACCTGATGGCCGGCCACGGACGCGTCGCCGCCGGGGGGGTGGACACGGCCAGGACCATTATTGCCAGGCGTCTCCTGGGTCTTCCCAATGCCTTCGGCCCTCCGGCCGCGTCGGCGCATTGAGCGCCATCCTTCGACACCGTGCCGGGGGGTCGGCCCCCAATGAGGCGGTGACCACTGGCGCCCCGGCCGTGAATTCTTGAGGCAGCGAAGGTGGATATACAACTAAGCGAAGAACAGTCGCATCTGCAGACAACCGTCGCGAAATTTATGGACAAGGAGTGCGGCTTCGCGTTCCTTCGCAGCGTCGAGAACAGCAGTACGACAGGCTATTGCCCGACGATGTGGAGCGGCTTTGCCGAGATGGGCTGGCTCGGCATAAATCTGCCAGAGGAATATGGCGGATTGGGCATGACCGTCATCGACAACGTGATCCTGCAACGTGAACTCGGAAGACATATCTGCCCAAGCCCGTTGCTTCATACAGTCATAACCGCAGGCGGCGCCATTGCCCGATGCGGCACCGAGAGCCAAAAGCGCCAGCTACTGCCCGACATCATCAAGGGAAGAGCCGTCTACGCGTTTGCATTCCAGGAACGTTCCCGCTTTTTTCATCCCTCGCACATACGATGCGAAGCGAAGACCGTCGACAACACGTACGTTATCAACGGACGCAAGATGTTCGTCGAGTTCGCCGACCCCGCGGACGTTCTGCTGGTAGTTGCACGAACAGGAGCCACTGTAGTCGACAGCAAAGACACGCGCGGCCTGACCATGTTTCTCATCGATCGACACAGTTCGGGCATTACCTGCAACCCGCTGCCAACGATGTCTCGAGATCGGCAGTATGAAGTCGTGTTCGACGATGTTCGGGTCCCGGACAGCGCCATCCTCGGTCGAGTCAACGAAGCGTGGCGCGAACTGGAGCCAATCCTGCAGAGGACGGCCGTCGCTCTTTGTGCCTACACGAACGGCGCGGGTTTCGAGATGCATGATCATGCGACGCAGTACGCCAAAGACCGTGTCCAGTTCGATCGGCCCATCGGGCAAATGATGACCATCCAGATGTACCTCGCGCAGACCATCATGGAGCTGTACGGGGCAGATATGCTCACGCTATTCACGGCCTCCTACATGGATCAGGGTGAGAACGTGCGAGGCTATGTCGCCAAGATGAAAGCGTTCTGTGCTGAAACAGTCTGCCGGACCATGGATATCGGATCACAGATCTTCGGTGGCATGGGCTACATGGAAGAGCATGACACGACGTTGTTCCTTAGACGCGGGAAGCAGCTGGAGCTGTCACTGGGCGGTACGGAGTACTGGCTTGAAGTGATTGCCGAGGAAGTCATAGATCGACAGCCGATTGACCTTACCTAGGAGCATTGAAATGCCGTTTCAGACAAGAATCACTGAACTGCTGGGCATCGAGCACCCAATCGTGCAGGGTGGTATGGCCTACGTGGGCGTGGCGGAACTCGCGGCAGCGGTATCTAATGCGGGCGGCCTTGGAATCATTACCGGCCTGACGCAACCGAACCCGGATGCCCTGATGGCGGAAATCGAGCGGTGTCGTGGTCTGACTGACAGGCCCTTTGCTGTCAACATGACCGTATTTCCAACCATCAACTCTCCCGATTACAAAGCCTACTGCCGCGCGATCATCGATAGCGGCGTTACCGTGGTCGAGACCGCGGGCACACCTGCCGTCGCAGAGCTATGGGAGCTGTTCAAGGACGCGGGCATCATGATCATGCACAAGTGCACCGCCGTCCGCCACGCACTGTCTGCCGAACGCAGGGGTGTGGATATCATTTCTATCGATGGCTTCGAGTGCGCGGGTCATCCCGGCGAAGACGACATCCCGGGGCTGATCTTGGTACCTGCAGCTGCGGACCAGATCAGAATTCCCATGATCGCAAGTGGCGGCTTCGCCGATGGCCGCGGTCTCGTCGCGGCTCTCGCACTGGGTGCCGATGGCATCAACATGGGGACCCGCTTTTGTGCGACCCGGGAAGCACCGATTCACGAACGGGTTAAGCAGTGCTATGTGGAGAATGACGAACGAGGTACG
>CAYPWB010000481.1:0-4495 GCA_964414315.1 uncultured Planctomycetaceae bacterium
TGGCGGCTGGAGATGGGCTGGAACTGGAGGCCGGGCTTGTCGAAGTGACGTTCCGGAGTGGGGCGCGGGTGGTGCTCGAAGGCCCGGTGTCGTTCCAGGTCGATTCGCCCAACTCGGGAACCCTGCGGCACGGCAAGCTGGCCGCGCGCGTGGGTGAAACCGCGCGGGGATTTGCGGTGAACGCCCGGTACGCGACCATCACCGACTTCGGCACGGAGTTCGGTGTCGAGGTTCAAGACGAAGCCGCGCGCGTCGCGGTTTACGAAGGAGAAGTGGAGGTTGCCGTCGGGCTGCGGGCAGCAGACCGGCGTACCGTGCGGGTCGGCCCGGGAGGTGTAGCCGCCGCGAGCCGGGCCGGGATCTTGGAAACGTCGCCCACGGGGGCCGAGGCAATGCAGTTCGTGCGCAACGTCCGCCCCCCCAAGCCTCGGATCCGCGACATTGCGCTGACCGGTCCCGAGGGCGGTCTCGTCGGTGAAGTGCCCTTCCAGAGCCACAATCAGAAGGTGGTGGCCAACGAAAGCGGCATCTTCGTGACCCATGCCGAAGGCATCCTGCAACGCAGCACCGACGGCGGGCGGACGTTCAACACGATATTCAACGCCGCTATCGAAGGCCTCAAACCGCCGACACTCGAGACGGATGAAGACGGGAACGTCTACCTGATTTACCCCGAGCCCGCACAGCGGCGGACGCGCTTCTTGCAGTTCACAGCGGCCAACGGCTATACCGCTCCGGTCATCCGCAAGGCGTACACGGAAGCATCGAGCGCCTCATGCTTCGCCTCAGCCTACGACCGAGCCCGAGGGCAGTTCTACCACGCGACCCAGTGGGGTCACATGCTGATCCTCGACAAGTCGGGCAACTTACTTCGCAGCCGGCAAATGTTTTCCGCCGGTTCCAACGGTTCGGCGCCGTCCTACCCGTACGTGTTTGTCGACGAGTTCGGCGCCGTCCATTACGCCATGACGACGGCCGACCGATCGGATGTCATCCCCTACGAGACGATCCGATATCTGACGTCGTCCGATGGCGGCCGAACATGGGGGCGAATGGGCGGCGAGCCGGTTTCCCTGCCGACCCGCTGCGACCCGGAAGGCCCGTCGACCATGATCAACCTGCCGGAGGAAGTGCGGTACAACACTTGGTTGGCCGGCATGCACGCGAAGAACGGGAAGGTTCATTTCATGTACCTCACCCGCAACCCGACAAACGCCGGCAAGCCGGGCGGGCCGCCGAAGATCGACGAGCGGCAGCACTACATGCGGTTCGACGTGCAAACCGGCGAGCGGGAGATCGACAGTTGGTCCGATTGGAACAACTCTTGGAACGGAGACAAGCTGAGAATCCACTCGGTATGCGGAATGTTCGTTTCAGACCCTGCCAGTCCGAAGGGCCCGCTGTTCGCCGTCGGCGCCCTGGACGCGCCCGGCTGGAAGGGCGACCCCCGGAAACTCGCCGCGCTGGTGAGCTACGACAACGGGACTACCTGGAAGGACTTCGCCGTCAGCGGCGACGTCGGCAAGGTCTGGGCGGAGGGCGGTTGCCGCTATGTCACGCAGCAAGGCCAGGTGATCGGCACCTTCGCGGCCGCGAAACCCAAGTGGGCCACCACACTGTTCTTCCAGTTCGACACGAGTTTCGCCAAACATAGAAGGTGACGGGAGTTACACAATCCCATGTGCAGGCTGGACGTCTGATCCCTGCAAGCCCACAGCCTTCCCCGCGAATCACACCAGTTTATTACCAAGAGGCAGTGATGACTAACAAAAGTCCGGTTCGTTTCGGTCGAGCAACAATCCTGGCAATACTCCTTTCTTGCTACGGTCCTCTGGTCGCTTCCGCGGTTGATTTCACGCTCCGCCACAACACCGGCAGCACGGCGCTGCGCGGCGACAACTTCCAGAGCCACAATCAAAACGTCGTCTGGACGTCCAGCGGCCTGTTCCGCAGCGGGGATTACCAGAGCTGGCCGAACGGCTCCGACAACGTCGTCGTCCAGCGGAGCACCGACGGCGGCCGGAACTGGAGCACACTCTACGACACCGGCGTCCACCGCGACAATCTGAAACCGCCCACGATCGAGGCCGATCCGGCGGGCAATGTCTACATCCTCTATCCCAATAGCGGCGGCACGCGGTTCGTCAAGTTCAGTTCGTCGAACAACTACGGCTCGCCGGTGACGAACAAGCTGACGACCGCCGCCTCCAGCGCGTCAAAGTTCGCCTCGGCCTACGATGCGGGTCAGAACCGGATCTACCACGGCACGCAGTGGGGGCGGTTGCTCACGTACGACACGTCGGGCAACGTCACCGGAAACAAGCACCTGATCACCGACGGCGGCGATTCGCGTCCTTCCTACCCGCACGTGATGGTCGACGAGTTCGGGGTGATCCACTACGCCATGACCGTCGCCGACGGTGGGGACGATGTCCCCTACACCGACATCCGTTACATCAAATCGCTGGACGGAGGGCAGACTTGGAAGGCGATGGACGGAACGGCCGTCTCGACCCCGACCGGCGCGTCCGGCAGCTCGGGCGCAACCCTGATCAACCGCTCGGGCGAGCACAACTACGCCTCCTGGCTGTCCAACATGCATGTGAAGGACGGCAAGGTTCACTTCACCTACCAGACGCGCAACCCCTGGGACGCCGCGGGCGCCGGCAATCCGGCCCCGATCAGCCCCTACATGAGCTACATCCGCTACGACGAGGCGACCGGCAGGCGGGAGATCGACCGCACGGCGCTCGAAGGCAACAGCTACGCGATCAACTCGGAGGCCGCGTCGTTCGCCTCGGACACGAGCAACTCGACCGGGGCTCTGTACGTGGTGGGCGAGCGTTCGGATGGCAAACGGCTGCAGGCGCTGGTCAGCTACGACAACGGCCAGACGTGGCAGGATTACGCCCAGTCGGCCTGGCACGGTACGATCGCCAACCCGAGCCTGGCCCGATCGGTCACGCCCGACGGCAAGGTCATCGGCGGCGTGGCGCTGGACGATCCCTATTGGGCCTGGGTGCACCACCTGGAGTTGCCCACCGTCCAGGACACAACGACGATCGCCTATTGGGACGGCGGGGGCGAGTTTTCTGACTGGGACAGGGCCGACAACTGGGGCGGGAATGTCGAGCCCGGCTTCGACAACAAGCTGGCGGTGGCCATCGGCAGCGGGTCGAGCACCGCGAAGTTCGATACCATGCGGATCGACGGCGACCGAACGGTTCGCGCCCTGATCTTCGGCACCTATGCCGATGCCGACGTGAACCTCGGCCTGAAGAACCACATCAACCACGGCCGCACGCTCACTTTCGAGTCGAATGTGACCGGCGGCAGCGCGGGGATTCTTGTCCACCACGACGCAACCGGCAATATCGACATCGGCGGCGGTGGGAGCAGCGGCAATGTGGTGCTGGGCGAACCGCTGCGGGTCAATCACAACGGCAGCGGCACGCTGACGATCAGCCGGCCGATCAGCGGCTCGCACACGATCACGAAGTACGGCGACGGGGAGTTCGCCCTTTCCGGCGACAATTCCGGCTTCTCCGGTAAGCTGGACATCCAGCAGGGCAAGCTCGCGCTCGTAGGCTCCGGCAGCGAGAACGGCGTGCCCGACGTCCATGTGGCGTCGGGCGCTACACTCTCGCTGGGCAACGGCTTCGTGGGCGGCATCGCCACGATCGGCAACTTCACCGGCTCCGGCCGCGTCGACCCGCAGTTCGGCAGCGACACCGGCACCCGCACGCTCCAGGTCAACCAGACCACCAACGGCACCTTCTCCGGCGTGCTGACGAATGCCACCTCCGGCGCCAATCGCGTGCTCGCCCTGCGGAAGGCCGGTGCGGCGACACTGACCCTTTCGGGGGCGAACACGTACACTGGATCCACAACCGTCGGCGACGGCACGCTGAGACTGAGTAGCACGTACGCTTCGCCGGCTTATGAGATCTCGCCCGGCGCTACCTTGGAATTGCACGTGGCTTCCGGCGAGCGACACTACGCCGGCGCGACCTTCACGGGATCCGGCACGCTGGGCAAGACGGGGGCCGGCACGGCTCGCTGGGCTTCGGCGTCGGGCACGTTCGCTCTCGACTCCGACGCACTCATTGATGTGCGGGAAGGCCTCTTCATCGGCGGATCGCACGCCAATGAGAACTGGACGGCGAACAAGGCCGACCTCCACGTGGCAGCCGGCGCGACGTTCAGCGGCGTCGAAGCCAATGTCTGCGTCGACGCCCTTTCCGGCGGCGGAGTGATTCAATCGGGATACAGCGGTGCAGGCTACCGGAACTTCAACTTCGGCGTCGACAACGGAAGCGCTACATTCGACGGCGTTCTGGCTGACGGATCGGCGCCGGGAAACTTTGTCAAGATGGGCTCCGGCATACAGACGCTCCGCGGCGGCAGTACGTTTACCGGAACGACCACCGTCAGCGCCGGCAGCTTGCGCGTGGACGGCTCGATCGCCGCCAGTGCCTTGACCACCGTCGCCGCC
>CAYPWB010000482.1:0-4491 GCA_964414315.1 uncultured Planctomycetaceae bacterium
TGCACAGCCATATTCCCAATCGGCCATACTCGCGGTGGACGGTCGTTGCTTGGGGGCGATCTGGGCCATCCGCGCGTCCTTGACCCGCATCGCCTGACGCAGTATGCTCACTTCTTGTTGGAGGCGGTCATGCGCCGAGTCTACGAGGCATGGCCACGGTACGGCGGAGCGGCACATCGGGCCATGCCGGCGGGCGAGCGACACCACGGGGGTCGAAATCAAGCGGGTTCGATGCTTCGCCCCGGGGAGAAGACGGCCGGCAAAGGACGACCTGACTGCACGCCCAGTAAAGGCGAGTCAAAGATGGACGTGCCCTACCGTTGCACCCGAACTCCCGGGTGTCACTGACTCCCGTCAGCAGGGAAAAACGGGGATTAACGGGGATTAACTGCCGAACGGCTGGAAACGCAGAAAAGCCTAAAAACACAGGGTAAAACGCACTTTTCGGCCGGTTTCGGGAGAAACCGGAGAACCAATCACGGGTCGGCGGCGCGGGCTGTTTTCTCCGCTGTATGCGAAGGGGACAGTCCCATTTTCGCGGCCTCGGCAGGCGGCCGATTGGGCAGATCGCCCTTTGTGCCGCGAAAATCGGGACAGTCCCCTGTGAACGGTTACCCACGACGGGGCTCTCCCCAGCCAACACAGGGCGGCAGGGCCGCCAACCAATGCGAGCTTCCGCTCGAAGCCAAGACCAGAACTCAGTGAAAAAATTCACGATGTTTGCGGTTAGTCGTACAGATGACAAGCTGGAAGCTTGTCCCACGGGCCGCTCACCACTCCAAGGCCACGGCCGCGGTGGTCATGCCGGCGCCGACCGAGCACAGCAGCAGTTTGTCGCCGCGTTGGAGCCCGTCGGCCAGTTCCGTCAGGGCGACGGGAATGCTGGCGCTGGAGGTGTTGCCCACGTGGTCGACGTTGAGGAAGAATCGCTCGAACGGCAAACCGCTGCGCTTGGCGGCCGCCTTCAGAATGCGGCCGTTCGCCTGATGCGGAACGATCCATCGCGGCTCGTCGTCTTTCCAGCCGGCGCGGCGGAGCGAATCGCGAATCAGTCCGGAGAAGCTCTCGGTGGCCAGGCGGAACAGCGACGGGCCTTCGAGTCGAATCCAGGGATCGACGGAGCACTGGCCGTTGAGCACCACGTAGCCCGGCTCCTCCCGGCGCGCCATCCGCAGGCCGCGGGTGTCGGAGCCGAGCAGCACGTCGCACACGCGATGGCCCGGCCCGGTGCCGGAAACGACCGTGGCGCCGGCCCCGTCGCCGAAGATGAAGTACGCGCTTTGGTCGTCGGGGTCGAGCAGACGCGACTGCATATCGACGCCCACGACCAGCACGTGGTGGGCCAGGCCCGAGCGAATCATCCCCTGCGCCATCGACACGGCGTACAGCCACCCCGAGCAGGCGGCGTTCAGGTCGAACGCCGGAATGCCCCGCAGGCTCAGCCGGTCCTGCAGGATGCACGCGGTCGAGGGCATGGCCACGTCGGGCGTGGTGGTGGCCAGGATGATGCCGTCGATGTCCTTTGTGTCGACCCCGGAACGGCGAATCGCCTCGAGCGAGGCGGCGTAGGCCAGGTCCGACGGCTTCTCATTTTCGGCCGCCCAACGTCGCTCGCGAATCCCGGTCACTTGGAACACGTAGTCGGCCGAAATGTTGGCGAACTGCCGAGCGAGTTCCTCGTTGGTCACCACGCGTTCGGGCAAATAGCCCCCGAACCCGCGCAGGAACACCTCGCTTCCTTCGCCGGCCGGCGAGTACGCCGGACGGTTCGTCGCCGGCAGGGGCCGCTCCCCTTCGGCCGCGGCGGAAGCCGGCGGAATCCAGTCGCGCATGGCGGGGTCGGTCGTTTCGATTTCCATAACCGGTTCACTCAGGGCGAGCGTTTCGCCTTCCAGGTGCAACAAACGAATGACCTTGCCGGCGCACGGCGCCTCGAAATCGAAGACCGACTTGGCGCTGTCGACCTGGGCCAACGGTTGGCCCGCCTCGAAACGGTCCCCCTCGGCCACGTTCCATTCGATGATCGTGACCTCGGTTTCCGCGGCGCCTTGAGCCGGCAAGAACAGCGATAGCCGAAACGACTCGTCCTGCATCATCCATCCACCATCCGCCGTATGGCGGCGGTGATCTTTTCGGGGTTGGGGCGATAGTGCGATTCCAGCTCCGGCGCGAACGGCACGGGAGTGTCGGGCGCGGCAAGAAGCTGGGGCGCACATTGTAGCGAAACTCCGCCCTCACAGCAAAGCCGCCCGATAAGCTGATACCCAACCCCCGCCGTGGCGGCGCATTCCTGGACCACCAGCAGCCGGCCCGTCTTCTCCACCGAACGGCGGATCGGCTCCAGGTTCAGCGGACGGAGGACGAACGGGTTCCACACCTCGACGCCTTCGCCCACCGCGGCGGCGGCAGAGATCGCGTCGTGGACCATCGCCCCGAGCGCCACCACCGTAATGCGGTCGCCCTCGGTGTAGCGCCGCGGCCGCCACACCTCGGCCAGATTGCCGTCGAACTCGATGGCTCCGTTTCGGCTCCAGTACATCAGCTTGTGTTCGAGCACCAGGCACGGGTTGCGGTCGTAGAAGCCGGCCAGCAGGGCTTCGAAGGTCTCTTGGGGGGTGGCCGGGTAAAGGATTTTCAGCCCCGGGAAACACGACCACAGGCCCTCGAACTCGCCGGAGTGGAACGGCCCCACGGTCAGCCCCCCGCCGCACGGCAGCCGCATGAGAATGGGCGCCGGCCGGCCGGCGCGGAAGTACCACGTGCCGGCGTTCAGGCCGATTTGCGTGGCGGCCTCCGTCGAAAAGTCGGCGAACTGGAACTCGAGGATCGGTTCGGCGCCCACCTGCGACGCGCCCAAGGCGAACCCCACCGTGGCCGACTCGCAGATGGGCAGGTCCATCACGCGTTCCGCCCCGAACCGCTCGATGAGCCCCTTGCACGTCTTGAACGCCGAGCCGTACACGCCCACGTCCTGCCCTGCCAGAAACGCCCGGCCGTTGTGCTCCAGCAAGTAATTCAGCGCCAACCGAACGGCATCGCCATTCTTCGCCCGCGGCGCCGCGAACGGAGCCACCTGCGACCGGGCGTTGGTGCAGTACGCCTTCCATGGGTGGCGCTTCGGCTCCGGCCGCGCAGCCCGCAGCGCGTCGCGCACCGCCTGCTCGATCGTCGTTTCGACCTCGGCTTCCAGCTCGGCCACCTCCCGCTCGCCCCAGCCGGAAAGGTCGAGCAGGCGTTGCCGGGCGGCGGGCAGCGGATCGCGCCGAAGCCAGGCGTCGAGCATCTCGCGGGGCACGTAATCGCCCTTGTCGTACGCCGCATGCCCCTGCAACCTGAGCGCGCGGCATTCGAGGATCATCGGGGCCGGATCGGCCTGCATTGCCGTGAGCGATTCCTGGACCGTCGAATACACCTCCCAGGCGTCGGTCCCGTCGATCGTCTTCCCGACGATGCCGTAGCCGGCGGCCCGATCGGACAGATTCTTACACCGGTACTGCAGTTCGGTGGGCGTCGAGAAGGAGTAGTTGTTGTTCTCGACCAGGAAGATGACGGGCACGCGATGGACGGAGGCCAGGTTGATCGCCTCGTGGAACTCGCCGGTGCTGCTGCCGCCGTCGCCGATGACGGCCAGACCGAACACGTCTTCGCCCTGGCGCCGCGCGGCCCAGGTGCCCCCGACGGCCACGCTCAGCATGCGGCCGAGGTGGCTCATCATGGGCATGCGCCGGCGGGCGGCGTCGCCGTGGTGCACGTTGCCCTCGCGCCCGTGGGTGGGGCTTTCGGCGTTGGCCAGGTACTGACACACCAGTTGATAGGGCGTGGCGCCCAGCAGCAGGTGCGCGACGAAGTCGCGATGCAGCAAGGCCGCCACGTCCTCGCCCGGCCGCAGGGGCATCGCCGCGCCCGCCGCCGTGGCCTCGTTGCCGGCGCTGCTGGTCACCGTCCCCTTCACGTATCCCTTGCGGAACAGGTCGAGCAGCCGCTCCTCCAGTTGCCGCGAAAGGAACATGGCCGGATAGGCGAGTGCGTAGAACGCCTCGGGCGAAAGCACCTGCGGGCGGCGCGGAACGTCGAGCGGTTCGTGCACCGCCACATGCAGGCGAACGGCCGCCGACGTGGCCTCGCCGGCCGCGCGCGAACCCGCCCGCACAAAATGCGGCGAGCCGCCTGCGTGCCGTGCCGTTTCGGTGGCTCGATCGATGTCGATCCTGGGTGCCAATTCGTCGTCCTCTTTTCGCGAAACTCAGAACGGGTCGGGCATGAGGCTGAAAGAAACCGCGCTATCCCCAAGGGCAAGCCCTCATTGAATACCATGTTTTGCCGCTTAACACAACCGCAGCCGGGCCAAAGCACACGCGCGAAGTCCCCGTTGGAGTTCACGCTTTAGCGTGCGAAGCGAGGGGGGCGCGACACCTCACACGCTAAAGCGTGAACTCCAACAGGCCGCGAAAACGAACACTCGCCGAGTTCTCGGCCGCCCCTGGGGGTTGG
>CAYPWB010000483.1:0-4486 GCA_964414315.1 uncultured Planctomycetaceae bacterium
CCGGCAAATCGGACCTGTCCCGTTTTCCCTCGCCGTTTTCCCCCGCCCGGCACAGTTCGGTCCAGGCGGCAATGCGGTCGGTCTTGCCGATTCGTTCGAGGTACGGGTAGTCGAGCGTGCACTCGCGGTTCGACGGGCCGCCCGAGGCGTTGCGGAGCAACACGTTGGCGGCGTGGACCGCCGTCAGGGCCGTGAAAACGGCGTCGTCGGCTTCACCCGGCGTATGATGGAGCGCCGCAATGCGAACCATCGAGTTGGGCAGCCCCCACAGGGCCAGCAGGTAGGCGCCCATCGCGGCATGGTCGGCGCCGAACGTACGCCGTTCGTGCCGACAGATATCGTCGCGGTCGTCGCTTGCGGATTCCAGGTCGGCGTATCGGTCGGGCGACTGATGGAGCAGCGCGAGAGTCCCCACGTCGTGCAGCAGCCCGGCCCAGCGCGCTTCGGCCGCCAGTTCGGGGCAATCCGACTCCGCACGGGCGATCCGTTCGGCGGCTTCCGCCACCGCGCGGCTGTGACCTACCGTATCGGCAAACCGCTCCATGCGCGGCTCGGGCAGATCGACGGCTGCAAACGCCTCGGTCGAACCGACCAGTTCGGCCAGCCGCTCCGGGCCCAGCAGGCCGGCGGCGCGGCAGGGGTCGGCCATCGGTTGCGGACTGCCGTAGAAGCCCGAGTTGACCAGTTGCAGAACGCGGGCTGCCATGCCCGGTTCCGCGGCCACAATGCGGCCGGCCCGATCGCCGCTGCCCGCATCCGCGTTCAGCTCGGCACTTAAGGCAGGCAAACTTTCGGGCAGACAGGGAATCGCCTCGACACCGGAAACCAGCTCGCGCGCCGCCCGGGACGGCATGCGGTCGCGCAGGCGGCAGGCGCGGCCGATCGCCTCCTTCAACGTTTCCGAGTTGCACGGTTTCGTGAGGAACTGGTGGGCCGGCCCGACCGCCTTCAATACCGCGCGCCGATCGCACTGGCCCGAAAGGATCATGCGCACCGTGGCCGGGTGCTCCTCCCGCACGTGCCGGAGCAGTTCGGAGCCGTCCATGCCGGGCATGCGCATGTCGGAAACGACCACGTCGAACGGTTGCTCGGCCAGCCGCTTGAGCGCCTCGCTGCCGCTCTCAGCGAACTCCATGGTCCACTCGCTTCGCATACCGTGCAGCATGCGCCGCAGCCCGCTGAGGAGTTTCGGTTCGTCATCGACAAACAGGATTCGTTGCACGCGGTATCTCCTTCGGCTCGATGGGCAGCCGGATGATGAACTCGGTGCCCACGCCAAGCTCGGTTTCAAGGTGGATGGTGCCGCCGTGTCGTTCCGTAATGATGGAATGGACGATGGCCAGCCCCTGGCCCGTTCCGCGCCCGACCTCCTTCGTGGTGAAGAAGGGGTCGAACACGCGGTCGCGAACGGCCGGCGGAATGCCGGTGCCCGTGTCGGCCACGCGCACTTCCACCACGGGGCCGTCGCGCCGGGTGCGCACGGAAATGGTGCCTTTCTCGCCTGGTTCGGGGCCCAGCCGCTCGCCGATCGCGTGCGCCGCGTTCACCACCAGGTTGAGCATGACCTGGTTGAAATCGCTGGGCAGGCAGGTGACCGTGGGCAGCGACTCGTCGAAGTCGGTCGCCACGTTGGCCACGTACTTCCACTCGTTCCGCGAAACGGTGAGCGTGCTGCGGACGGCCTCGTTGAGGTCGACCGCCTGTTTCTCCTCGCTGCCGGGATGCGAGAACTCCTTCATCGAGCGAACGATGTTCGCCACCTGGGCCACGCCGTCGAGCGACTGCCGGATGGCCGCGGGGATTTCGCGCGTGACGAACTCCAGGTCGGCCTCGGCGGCCGCCCGCTCCGCCTCGTCGATCAGCGACTGGTCGACCGCGCCCGACTTGGCCGCTTCGAGCAGCCGGCCGTATTGGTCGAGGACGTTGCCGATATCGGTGAACGCATCGCCGAGGAAGCGGATGTTGTCGCCGATGTACTGGGTGGGCGTGTTGATTTCGTGGGCGATGCCGGCGGCAAGCTGCCCGATCGACTCCAGCTTCTGCGCCTGGCGAAGCTGCGCTTCGAGCATGCGCTGCTCGGTAATGTCGCGAAAGGTGACCACCGCGCCGGCGACCTTGCCGCCGTCGACGATGGGCGTGGCGGTGTACTCGACCGGGAAGGGCGAGCCGTCGGCCCGCCAGAACACTTCGGTGTCGATCCGCGCGGCCAGCCGGCCCGTCAACGCCCGGCACATGAGACATTGCCGCCATGGGTTGGGTGTGCCGTCGGCCCGGCTGTGGTGGATGCGCTCGTGCAACGGTTGCCCGACGAGTTCCCCGGGCCGATAACCCAGCATGCGCGCGGCGGCCGGGTTGACGAACATGGCCCGGCCGCCGACGTCCAGCCCGCAAATGCCCTCACCCGCCGAGTTCAGAATCATCTCGTTCTGCAGGTGCAGGCGGCGCAGCTCCTGCTCGGCCGCCTTGCGCTCGGAAATATCGCGGAAGATGCCGGTGAAGATGCGGCGGTCGCCCAGGCCCACCTCGCTCACGGCAATATCCAGGGGGAACGCCGTGCCGTCTTTGCGGCGGCCGACCACCTCGCGGGCGAAGTTGACCGAGCCGGGTTTCGAACGCGCCAGCAGTTCCATCACTTGCTGGTCGGCGGGGTCCTGCCGTTCCGGCGGCAGGAGGAGGGAGAGGGGGCGGCCGACGACCTCGCGGGGCACGTAGCCGAAAATGGCCCCGCCCGCCTCGTTGAACGACTCGATCACGCCTTCCTCGTCCACCGTCACAATGCCGTCGGCGGCCATCATCATGACGGCATGAAGTTGCCGTGCGTGCTCCTGCTGCGCGTGGAGCCGCTCCTCCCGCTCCTCCAGCGCCATGGCCGTCGCCTCGGAATGAGCGGCCCGCAGCGTGTCGTGCTCGGCCTGGAAGTGCCGGATGCGCGTGAGGAGGGCCGCCTGCTCCACCGCCCTGTCGGCCGCCTCGGCCGCGAGCGTTGCGATCATCGCATCGAGGTCGGCCCGGGTGTCGAGGGGCAAATCGCCGGGCGCCTCGGGCCCCAGCACGCACGCGACGATCGTTCCGGCGGTACGGTCGGGCAAATGCGCGGCGACGACCGTTCCCTGCACGCCGGCCGCGCCGATGGTGAAACGGCATTCCGACCGGGTTTGCAAATGCTCGGCGCAACGCAGGGCGATCGACGGCACCGGCTCGCTCAGGCCGTCGCCGTCGCCCAGCGACGCGACGAGCCGGCCGTCCGATTCCGCCACCAGCACCAGCCGCGGCTGCCACGACCGCAGCCGCGCAAGCGCAGCCTCGCCCTCGGCCGCCCCCGATTGGGAGGGCGCTACCGCCAGCAGCAGATCGGAAAGGTCGGAAAGAAGTGCTTCCATGGCTCCGGGTTACATGACGAAGAGCGACGCGTTCTGGGTAAGTTCTTCCTTCAGGTCGGCCGCCAGGACCGCGATGTCCTCCCGCGTGAGCGACAGGCCCGTCAGCGCCGGCTGCGACAGGCGAACGAGCTTCATACCCACCGACGACGCGCCGGTGAGCGTACACAACAGGTTGGCCACTTCAACGCATCGGACGATGTCGATCGCGTCGCCGCGGTAGCTGACCGAAGCGTGATGGTATCGGATGGCCGCCACGATCGATTCCGGGAAGTTCCACGCCTTGGCCACCTGCTCGCCCAGTTGCGTATGATCGAACCCGAGTTCCCGCATTTCCACGGCCGTGAGCGTTTTCTGCTCGTTGAGGGATCGGATCATGCGGCAGAAGGCTTGGTGGGCGTGCTGGTCTTCGAGCACGATGCCTACGTCGTGCAGCAGGCCGGCCAGGAAGGCGTCTTCGAAATCGTGCAGCTTGCGCCGCAGCGCGATCAGCCGCGCGCAAATGCCGACCGACACCAGGTGCTTCCACAGTTCCGAGCGCCGGTACGGGCCGATGGCCTCGTCCTTCTTGAACAATTCGCTCACGCTGGCCGTCATGGCCAGGTTGCGGATTTGCTTCAGCCCGAGGTAGGCGATGGCCTGCTGGAGGTTCGTAATGCGGGTGCGGGTGGCGTAGGCCGACGAGTTCACGCACCGCAGCACGCGGGCGCTGAGGGCGGCGTCGCCCTCCATCACGTCTTTCAGGTCGGCCGCGCCCGACTCGGGATCGTTGGCCACTTCCATGACGCGAAACGCCACTTGCGGCAGGGTCGAAATTTCATCGATGCGGCGGACGACCTGTTCCAGGGCCGTCTTGCCGCCGCTCGCTTCGAGGGTTGCTCCGGCTGATGGCATACTCGTTCTCCGTGGCGGATGGCGAAACCGATGCCCATGGCATCTCCCAGGGACACTGCCGCCCGAGTTGCCCGTTTCGGCGCGCACGGCCGCACACTGCCCTGGTAATACGTAGCTTATTCCTAACGGGGGCGATTGGTTTCCCGCCGTTCGGGGGGAAATGCCCTTGCTGTTGTCCACAAGTCGTGGCCCACATCTTTCACCTCCCCCGCCGG
>CAYPWB010000484.1:0-4469 GCA_964414315.1 uncultured Planctomycetaceae bacterium
ACCGAAGCACCGGAAGCGCCCACACGCCCGCGCGCATCACCATATCTCTCCGCCATTGGGCCCGACATGCGCTGTGATACAACCAGGGTCGAATACGTGTTGATTCCTGGGCCATATGCCACAAGAAATGGAGTCCTGGTACCTCGGTATGCTGCATTGCCCGCGTCGAATGCCGCAAGAATGCCTGCATCGCCAGGAAGAAGTAACGTGCGTTCCGTCTCGATGGTTGGCGACATCTGACCGGGACGTAGAACCGTGCGCTCCTCATTTCGGGCATCGTACTCGCCGGAATAGTCCCTTGGCTCATCGACAATCATCTGCCCTCTGACCACACCGGGGAACTCTTCATACCATAGTTCAATATTCCATGCCCGAGGCCCCTGAACGCCCGTTACGTTGATATCTCGGTCCGACACATTTTTCAACGCGACACTTACCTGAACAGTGTCGCCCACATGCCATGACTCTCTCTCCTCAGCAATTCGCATGACCACTTCCAAAGGCGGCTTCCGCCGGCGGTTGGGAGGGTCCTTGGAGTCTTCGTCCGCGAAGGTGGGCGAGCAGGCTGTCGCTGCAATACAAACGGCGACGGCGTAAGCAACGAAAACTCGTGTCATGGTCTTAGCTCCCTATTCTCTTGGGAAAGGGGCCCGAATATGCCGGGCCTTACGGCCGCCGCTCGCCTGCGCGTTTCCCTTGTTTCCGCGGGCCTGCGCGGAAACAACCCCTTGCGGCCAGCCCGGTTGGAGCGGCGTCATTCCGCGAGCACCGCTCGGGCGTGGCGGGCCAGGTGGCCGCGGAGGTCGGCCGTGTAGGCCTCGAGCGTTGCCTTGCCGATGCCTTCGTGGTCGCCCAGCCGGTACAGGGCGCGGGCCAGCAGCAGTTCGCGGAGCGATTCGCGCCGCGTATGCACGGCGTTGAGGTAGCGGGCCTCCCGGCCGTCGTGGGCCTTGGCCTTCTGCACGGTGTCGTGTACATGGCCGGCCATGCCCGGCTTGGCGAGCAGCTCGGCCAGCGCCGGCGCCGCAGCCGGGGCGTCCAACCGCTCCAGGGCCATCGCCACAGCGCGATGGTGCGAGAAGTCGGCCTCGGCGTCCAGGAGGGCGACCATTTCGAGAATGGCGGGCACGGCATCGTGGGCGCCGGCTCTGCCCAGGGCGACGATGTTCGTATCCAACGGGCTCAAGGCGTTGCCGTACTGGCCCATGCCGCGGTAGTTCCAACCCTGGTCCCATGCCTCGGCGGCGCGAACCCGCTCGATCAGCCGTTCCGCTCCGGTGGCATCGCCCAGCATGGCCAGCTTCTGGGCGTAGGCGTATTGGCGGTCGCCTTCGGTTGTGTTGTAAGCCTCGCGCAGCAGCGGCAGCGCTTTCTCGCGATGGAGGAACACGACCGCCGCGGCACGATAGTCGTCCGGCGCTTCGCGAACCGCCTTGGCAATCGCTTCGGCCGACATGGGAACGGAGTCGACTTGCTGGAGGGTCTCCTTGGGCAGGTTGCCGGTATCCACCAGCTTCTGTTGCAATGCCTTAAGGTCGATTTCGCGCAGTGCCGTCTTATCGCGGGCGGCCATCGATGCGGCCAGGCCGGCCGCATAGCCCTGGTTCTGGATGCACGGCTGCATGCGTGTGAGCGGCACGGCGTCGCGGTGGATGCTGATGGCCAGTCCGGTGACCAGCATACCTTCGAGTCCTTGCGGCAGCAGGCATCGGTAGGGGATGTTTACCCAGAACCCGTGGCGGTGCGGCGGAGTTTCCAGCAGCAGATACGGATCGACCGTGAAGCCGTGCGAGTCGAAGTCGCTGTAGGAGCGGCCGATGGTGTCGGGGTAGGTGCGGCCGACCATCTGGTCGAGGATGGTCATGTAGAAGTCGCCGATGATGCGCCGCCGCTCCCGGGTGTCGATCAGTTTGCCCTGGTCGAATGCGTCGGGGTACTTCTGCTTCGCGTAAACGAACACGTGCCAGATGTCGGCCATGTCGGTCTCATCGACGATGGTAAAATCGGTGTTCGTATAGCTGGCCCCCAGCCGGCGCGGCGGCAGGCCGGTGCCCTGCATGCCGAACTCGCGGGCATCGGTGTAGTCGATCTCGGCGCCGGCGGCCGCGGCGACGTCGGCGTTGCCGGTCGAGTCGATCACCACGTCGGCCAGCACGACGCCGCGTCCCTCGGGCGTGGCCACCACGGCGCCGACCACGCGGCCGCCGTCGACCACGGCCCCGCAACCGATCGTGCCGAACCAGATTTCCGCCCCGTCGTCGAGCAGCGTGCGGCGCCACCATTCGGCTCTTTGCTCGGGCCGCCACTGTGCACCTCCGGGGACGGTGGCGGTGAAGCCTTCCCGGTTGCCCCAGTAGTAAGTGGAGATGAACCCGGCCGTTCCCACGCCGCCGAGCATGTGCAGGTATTCGACAACGAGCACCTTCGCGCCCTCGCGGGCTGCGGCGATGCCGGCCGGCGCGCCGCCGGTCCCGCCGCCGATCACCACGACGTCGTAGCGCCCGAGAACAGGCAGGTCGCGGGGCTCCTGGGTAATGGTGGGCAGTTGCTGAATCGGACGCACGCCGACCAGCAACTCGCTCACCTCACCGGCGGGTTCCGCCTCGGTTTCACCCGGCAGCCGCACAACGGCCGGCTTGCCGACCCGGCCGGCCTCTTCCGCGGCGGCCGCGCCGATGCGCGCGCCCAAGTCGATCCGTTCCAGCGGACGAAGCAATTTCTCGGCCCGCTCGCGGCCGATGTCGGCCGCGCCGCCGAGCACGTACAGGCGGTCGATGTCTTGCGGCTGGAATGCGCCGAGCGGCAACTCGCCGACCGGAACATCGGCATCCTCGACCGATTGCCGGCCGTGCATGGCGTCGGGCGGAACCTGGAACAGCCGGTCGGCCGTGGCCTGCTGCTCGGGATGGTAGGTAAGCGTTCGTGCGGCCTGGTCGGCCGCGGCAAACGACTTGTAGCTGCCGTCTGGCATGTTGATTTCCAGCAAGTACTCGATCACCGTGAACGGCCCGGCCGCTGAACTGGGCGGGGCCTGACCGAGGCAAACAGGGCACCTGCCCGGAAAGCGGCAATGGCAATATCCATAGAAGGGCGGGTCGATGACGCGCGAGGCCACGATCCGACCGGCTGACGAAGGGGACAGTCCCATTTTCGCGGCAGAAGACCCGGCGTCAGGACCATCGGAGGCTCCGCCGCGAAAACCGGGACAGTCCCCCTCGACCGGCTCGCCGCCGATGACCACACGGCGGAACGTCTGCACGCCGGCCGGATACGGTCGGAAGCGGGCGCCGGCCAGCCGGGCGACGGTGCCGCGGTCGGTCGCGTCGATGATCGTCTTCGCCAGCACCGCCTGGCGCCCGGCACGGTTGGCCATGACAATGCCGGCGGGCGCGCCGTCGGCGTCGCGCAGTACATCGGTCGGGTAGCAGCTAAACAGGAACTCGACGCCCGCGTCGAGCAGGGCCTTTTCGAGCGTCTTCTTCACGTGCAGCGGCCGCGGCGTGCGCGGACGCTCCGGTTCGGCCTGCGGCTCGTCGTCGGCGCCGATCACTTCGATCTCGCCCACGAGCACCCGGGCCGCGGCGTCCGATTTCATCACGTCGAACCGCACATAGCGAACCTCACCCTCCACCGGGGCGGACAGCAGCATGGGCGTATCGGCCGAACCGCGCGCGTCCTTGTTCTCGATTACCGCGGCCTCGGTCCAATCCTTGGCGTCGTTGCTGGTAAGCACCCGCACCCGATCGACCATGAACGCCGTTTCGGGCTCCTCGTGCTCGCGGTGGTATACCACGATGCGCACTTCGCGAATCGGCTGCACCTTGCCCAGGTCGGCATCGAGTGTGACGCTGCCGTTGTACTGGACGCTTTGCTTGGAGGCGACTCCCCACTGGCCGTCGGTGAGCCGGCCGGGCGGGTCGGTATCGTGATGTGGAGCGCCCGTTGGCACGTCGGCCGTGTAGGTGAGGTCGAGCCGGTTGCGGTGCGGGCCGGCGTGGAGAGTCAGTGGGTCGTCGTAGAGGGCCTTCCCCAAGGCCGAACTGGGCTGTTCCCCTTCTTCGAGCCAAAGCTGGAGCGTCGCCGTCATATCGTCGCCCAGGTAGGGGTACGGTGCGGCCAGGAAGACCGTCGCGCCCGCCTCCGCCGCCGACACCGCCGCCGAGACGGCCCCCGTGCCCCCGCCGACCACGACCACGTCGACATCGTACGCGACGGGCAGTTCCCGAGCCGATTCGTGCACGGCGTTGCCCGCTGCGGCACCGGCGGTTGCGAGGGTAAGTGCTGCAACGAAAGCAACGATGGAAAGTATTGGGCGGGGCGGTTTCATGAGTTCCTGCTCCTGGGGGTCTTGGAGAGACAACAGTCTATCAGCATTTTCTCGCGAGGGATAGACAACGAGCCGGCTAACTGCCGTGTAACCGTTCACGGGACGGATATCCATGGCAGGCAGCCAGGGCGTTTTGAGCACG
>CAYPWB010000485.1:0-4450 GCA_964414315.1 uncultured Planctomycetaceae bacterium
CCGGCCGACCCGTTCCAGACGATCGACCAGGAGGGCATCGGCCAGTTGATCGAGATGGCGGTCGAGAAGGGCCGGGGCGTTCGGAAGGACCTGAAGGTAGGCATCTGCGGCGAGCAGGGCGGCGACCCGAAGAGCGTCGAGTTCTGTTTCAAGAATGGGCTCAACTACGTCAGTTGCAGCCCGTACCGCGTACCTATCGCCCGGCTGGCCGCCGCCCAGGCCGCGGTAAAGGCGGGCAAGTAGACGTCGCGGTCGACATCGGATTCCGACGTAAGTCAGCAGGCCGGCCCCGGGGTGCAACGCGCTCCGGGGTCGGCCGCTTTTGTCGGCCGGCCGGCAGCCGTTGCGAACGCCCGGAATACGATGCACATTGGCGGCTATCAGGAAAGGCTCGGATCCAGGTTCCCTCTCCGTTCGGGAGAGGGTGAGGGGAAGGCCCATGAGCAATATGCCTTGCCCCGATCTTACCAAGATGATTCCACAGGCCCTCACCCCCAACCCCTCTCCCAAAGGGAGAGGGGAGTTTTCAGATAGCGGGTTACCTTACAGGTGCGGCCGCACCAACGATGACCAGAGCCGATATCCGTCGTCGTTCAGGTGTAGCCCGTCGGCCTTGAGCAGTTCGGGCCGAGGCTTTCCGTCGTCGCCGATCGAGGGCGGATCGATATCGACGAAAACGAGCCGTTCCTTCTTCTCGCTCGCCTCTTGAACAAGTCGGTTGGCTTCCCGGATGCGGTCGATCAGTTGCCAGCGGCGAATGCTCGGCTTGATGGCGATGAAGACGATCTTGGTCTTCGGCAAGTCGGCATGCACGATTTCGACGAATCGCCGGAAGTCGGCCAGCACCTGCTGCGGCGTCTTGCCGGCGGCGATGTCGTTGTCGCCGGCGTACAGCACGACGGTCCTCGGCTCGTACGGCAGCACGATGCGCGGTGCGAAGTGGATCGAGTCGGCAATCTGCGAGCCGCCGAATCCGCGGTTGATGACCGGCAAATCGGGGAAATGGCGCTCCAAGTCCCATCCGACAATGCTGGAACTGCCGACGAACAGGATGCCCCCTTTCGGTGGGGGCTGTTCGCGGTCCTGGGCTTCGAACTGGCGAATTTTGGATTCCCACCGATTCTCGCCCGTTTCGGAACCCCATGCAAAGCAGGCGATGGCGTGAAACGCAATGATCGCGACGGTGGAGTAACGCAGGTTGTAGACCATGAATGCCCTCCAAAGGGTGATGTAGGAACCGGTCGGTAACCTTTCGCGGCGACTGTCCCCTTCGCGCGTCGGGGAAAAACAGCCCGCGCCGCCTACCCGGAGACGGTTGCAACCGGTCGCGGCGAGTCGGACCGGGAACAACCAGGATATCATACAACCTGAGACGGTACACGCCGGCACCGCCCCGGCGTCGTCCCAAGGGGTGGAAGCGGGCGGTGTCGCTTGCCGCTGGAGGCAAAATGCCGTGGGCGGGGGACTACCCCGGCTCGATGCCGTTTGCTATACTGTGAGGAGAGGTTGGGGCGGGTCAGGGCCCGATTCAGGGCTCGTCGCCGGGCAGGCATCTTCACGGAACGTTCGGCTCATTGCTGGGAGGGAACCCGATGGGAACTCGTATTCCACTTAAACACACGGTTGCAGACGAAGAACGGGAACTGGCGGCGAAGCTCGAGTTGAGCACGGCGGAAATCGGCCTGACGGTTCGCACTACCAATTGTCTGGAGGAACGCGGCATCTTCACGGTCGACGACCTTCTTCATTGCACGCGAGACGACCTGCTGGCAATCTCCAACTTCGGAGAGAAGACGCTTGAAGAGGTTTACAAGGCGCTCGAGGGCATCGGATTCCATCGCCAGGCGAAGCACGATTCGGAACAAAAACTGTATCAGGAGCAGCCGTCGCAACCTCGTTGACGGTCGCCATCATTCCGCCCGGCATTCTGCCGGCTTGGCAAGGCGGGGTCGGTCTGCGGTGACGCACGTCGCGCCGGCACGCTTCGGACAGGAGATCGACGTTGCCGCGCGGATTGCGTATCTTTGAGAAGAAACGGGGCCATCGGCGCACCGGCTCGACCAAGCTGGGCGTTGCCGGAGAAGCTGCGTTCTTTGCCGTCCTCCTGGCGGCGGGCGCGGGTGTTTTTGCCGGCGTGCTTTACGGCATGGTCCTTCCCGAGTGGCGGGTGAACCACGAGTTCGTCGAACACACGTGCCTTGTGCTCGACAAGCGAATCGGCGAGCGGGGAAACCCCGACGACCGCATGTACCGGCCCGAGGTGAAAGTCCGCTACACGGTCGACGGCCGTTCCTTGACCGCCTGGACGTACGACGTCGCCACGGCCGCCGACGCCGCCGACTCGTATTCCGGTGAGCGCGACCAGGCCGTCCAGGCCCTCGGCCGGTTCGCGCGGGGCGAAGAGTATCGCTGCTGGTACGATCCCACCCAGCCCGAGATGGTCGTGCTGATCCGGGGACATCGCTGGTGGATTTGGGCCATTCTTGCCTTGCCGGTGCTGTTCATGCTCATCGGTGCGGGCGGCCTGTTGTTTAGTCTGCTGCACTGGCACACGTCGGCGGAACGGCGGGCCATCCTCGCCCGACGCGCCGCCGCACGCGAACTGCTGGGCGGTAACGGCCGGCCGGCCGTCGAGTTCCCCACGGTTCCGGAAGAGGCCGGTATTACCGACAGTCCTGGGACCAGGCTGCAATATCGGCTGCCGATTGCCACGTCGCCCGGCTGGGCCCTGTTCGGAACCCTCCTGGCCTGCGTGGGCTGGAACGGTACGGTGCTGCTGGTCGTGGCCGTGCACGGACATTGGGCGGGCATGCCCGATTGGGGTACGATCCTGTTCCTTCTGCCGTTCGTTCTCGTGGGCGTGTTCCTCATCGCAGCGGTAATCCGGCAGTTGCTGCGGACCACGGGCGTCGGGCCGACCCAGGTGGAGTTGTCGGACCATCCGCTGCGTCCCGGAAGTCGTTACGAGGTGTATATTTCGCAGTCGGGTCGGTTGCCTCTGGAGTCGCTGGAGTTGCAACTGCGTTGCGAAGAGCAGGCGACCTACCGCGAAGGGACGAATACGCGAACGGAAACCCGCGGGGTGTACTCGCAGCGACTCTTTTGCGGCGAGGGCCTGAAGGGGCACCGCTCCACGCCGTTTCAAGCGGCGTGCGAACTCGTGGTGCCGTCCGACGTGATGCATTCGTTCAAGTCGGAGCACAATTCGGTGACGTGGCGGCTGGTGGTTCAGGGGCGTCTCGCCGGCCGGCACGACTACCGCCGCGATTACCCCGTCGTTGTCTTTCCTGCTGAGCAGACGAACGGCCATGGCTAAACCGGCAGTCGTGATTCGCTTCGACGAAGACCAAAGCTGCTACGCGCCGGGAACGATCCTGGCCGGGAGCTTCTGGCTGCGCGGGGTGGTGGCCGACGACTTGAAGGCGGTCGAGACGTCGGTCCTTTGGTACACCGAGGGAAAGGGCGACGAAGACATGGCGGTCCACGCCTTTTGGCGTCACAGCGCCGAGCCGGGCGACTGGACCAGCCCGCAGCGCGCCGGCCGCTTTGAGACGTTGCTGCCCCAGTCGCCCCTTTCGTACACCGGGGCGATTCTGAAGGTTCGCTGGTGCGTTCGGGTTCGCGTTTTCCTGCACGGAGGGCGCGAGGTCATCGGCCAGCGGGGGTTTCGTTTGGGCAGCCTCCCCGCCGTGGAGACCGTCGAGCCGTGAGCTTCGCCTGCCCGGAAGCCGACGGCCCGGCCAATCCCTTCTGCACCCGTTGCGTGCGGCCGGGGGCGCGCCCCTTTCTGTTCCTCCCGGGGCAAACGGCGGCCGACCTCGTCGACCGCTTCCGCCGCGCCAGGCGGCGGGGCGCCGTCGTCGGTCCGCACGGCTCGGGAAAGTCGACGCTTTTGGCAGCCCTGTTGCCCGAATTGGAACGCCAGGGACAGCACATCGCCGCCATCGCATTGCACGATGGGCAGCGGCATTTGCCGCGGTGTTTTCCGCCGCCGTCGGCCCGAGCCGATACGGTCGTCGTAGTCGACGGTTACGAACAGTTGGGGTTCTGCGCCCGATGCCGGCTTTGCTGGCTTTGCCGGCGCCGACAGCTTGGTCTTCTGGTGACGGTCCACGCCGCCGTTCGCCTGCCGGTGCTGTTCCGCACCGAAGTCGACTTGCCGCTGGCCCAACGGCTTGCCCAGGTTCTCCAGAACGGCTTCCCCAAGCGGATCCACGATGCCGATGTCGCCCGCCTATTCCCGCAATGCGAGGGAAACCTGCGCGATCTGTGGTTCCAACTGTTCGACCTTTACGAAGTCCGGCAACGTAAAGGGGAGTAGGGCGGGAAGAACCCCGGCCGAAAATGGTGCGGAACGGCAAAGGTGCGAATTGCGCGGGATCGAGTTCCGGCCTGTCCCCGCAAGAGACAGGCTGGAAGCCTATCCCGCGCCGAAGGCGGCGGAAAGCTG
>CAYPWB010000486.1:0-4441 GCA_964414315.1 uncultured Planctomycetaceae bacterium
CAGCGAGCCGTGTTGTACTGGGCCGACATCCGCCGAGGTATTCGCGCGGCTCAAGGCGTTACTCAAAGATCCATGGCAACCGATCGTGTCTGCTGGCGTCCACAACTGCGAACTTTGCCAATATGATCCTCCACACGGGCACTTGAACCTTTTTGTGCCGAACGGCACTGGTATACTGGTGTGTCCCGAACTGATCACGCACTACATCGCGGCGCATCGTTACCGGCCGCCAGACGCGTTCATCGGCGCGGTACTAAATTGCCCCGGCACACGCACGATCGAATACAAGAAGATGCTGCTTGGCTGCGGAGGCCGATCGCTGTTTTCACAGTAGGGGTGACAAGCGATTGCAGCTGAGCAGCGGATTGGGTCGGTCCTGATGGCAAGCCGCTTGGCCGCGGCGGTGGCATCGGGTGGCTGCGTCGCCTATTGCCAAAGGGAAACTGGGATACCATGAGGCCAACTGTTTACATTGAGACGTCCGTGTTCGGCTACCTGGCGATGAGGCCGTCCGCTCAACTCGTCACTGCAGCCCATCAGCAGGTGACTCGCGAGTTCTGGGATGACCACCGGCCGCGGTTCGATTTGTTTGTTTCGCTTGCGGTCGTGGACGAGTGTATGGCAGGCGACTCCGACGCGGCAGCGGAACGCGGGGCCTTTCTGCACGGCATTCCCGTCCTTGACGTCACCGACGAGGTCCTCTCCCTTGCTCGATCGCTTGCCGCCGGAATCCCGCTCCCACCCAAGGCCTCTGTTGACGCAGTGCACATAGCAGCAACCGCGGTGCATGGCTTGGATTATCTCGTCACGTGGAACTGCAAGCATATTGCCAATCCGGCGATGCGTGGTACAATTGAAGCAGTGTGCCGTGCCGCAGGTTATGTCACTCCGGTAATCTGCACGCCCCTTGAGTTGATCGAGGTACCAGATCAATGAACGATCCTATCGTCGAGGAAATTCGCCATCATCGTGAACAGTATGCAGCCCGGTTCGGGTATGATCTGGCGGCCATATGTCGGGACCTTCGCGGACGGCAGGGAGCATGTGGGCACGATGTAGTATCGCGACCGCGCAAGAGGGTCCCCGACGAGGAACACGCACGCGCCGAGATTGGCCACGTAACCAACCAGTCGACCGAAGGATGAACCGCCTCGCCCCACCGAAACGATGTCGCACGCAGACTATACCCCCGACGATTTCGGCCGCAACCCGCTGATGTTCTACTACGAGGTCACCCTGGCCTGCGACCTGGTGTGCAAGCACTGCCGGGCGTCGGCCCAGGAGTGCGCCCACCCGGAGGAACTGTCGCACGAGCAGGCGAAGGCGCTGATCGATCAGGTGGCCTCCTTCCCGCGGCCGCCGATGATGGTATTCACCGGAGGCGATCCACTGAAGCGGGCGGACCTGTTCGACCTGCTGCGTTACGCGGTCGGGCAGGGTGTCCACCCGGCCCTGACCCCGTCGGCCACGCCGTTGGCCACCTACGAGGCGTTCGCCAAGGCCCGTGAGGCGGGAGTGCCGCGGCTGGGCATCAGCCTCGACGGGGCCGACGCGCCGACGCACGACGCCTTCCGCGGGTTCGAGGGGAGCTTCGCCCGAACACTCGAAATGCTCGATAACGCGCGGAAGCTCAACATGGCCGTGCAGGTGAATACGACCGTCACGCGGCGGAACGTAGGGCAGATCGACGCCATTGCCGAACTGCTCGCCGACCGAGGCATTGCCATGTGGGCCGCCTTTTTCCTGATCCCGGTGGGTCGCGGGGTTGAAGAAGAACGCATCCGGCCGGAGGAATACGAGGAGGTGTTCGCCCGCCTGTGGCATCACTCGCGCCACCAGCCCTACGCGGTGAAGACGACCGAAGCGCCGCACTACCGGCGTTTCGTATTGCAGCACGGCGGCGACCCACTGGCCGGCCCGCCGGGCGAAGGACACGGCCAAAGCGCGCGGCGCCGCGGCCACCGGGCGCCGCTGGGCGTGGGCGATGGGAAGGGCGTGATGTTCGTCAGCCACACCGGCGAGATCTTCCCTGCCGGCTTCCTGCCGCTCCTGTGCGGCCGCTTCCCGCACGACTCGATCGTGGAGGTGTACCAGAACCACCCCACCTTCCGTGCCCTGCGCAATCCCGACGGGTTCAAGGGGCGCTGCGGCTTCTGCGAGTATCGCTACGTGTGCGGCGGCAGCCGCGCCCGCGCCTACGCCGTCACCGGCGATCCCCTGGCTACCGAACCCGACTGCGTGTACCAGCCCGACCGCAACGCAACGCCGATCCGCTGAGCGCACAGCCTCCGATCGTCCCGGCGGTATTCCCCGTCCACCGGGAAAGAACTTATCGAATTCGCGGACGGCAGACTTCGCAGCTCATTCGACCACCGGCCGTTCGGGCCACTTGTCGAGCGCGTCGGCGACAATGCGTCGAGCGTAGCCGGCGGGCAGGCCGTAAGGCCCGCTGGTCTTCTTCTTCTGGAACCGCTCCCAATCTTCGCGCGTCAGGCGGTCGTCGGTGCGCGAATACTGGAACGCGTTGAGCGCGAACAGGAAGACATACGCGTCGTCGGTCGACTCGGCCTCGCGCATAATGGTCTTGAATGCGGTGTCGGGGTCGCCGCTGCGGCCCAGTGCCTGGGCGGCGATGATCCGGTTGCCGGCGAAGGGGTCGTTTTCGGCCATTTTGCTGAGTGCGGCGCGGACGTTTGCATCGTCGTCGCGCACCAGAAACAGCCCGTACGCCCCCCAGTGGCGAACGGCCGGATGGTCGTCGCCAAGAAGTGCCGAATACTCGTCCTTCATCTCCGGCTCACCCAAACTGGCCGATTTCGCGGCGGCCAGGACGCGCTCGACCGGATAGGCGTCGCTTTGGGCGTACTCGTACAGCGTGGCGTACTCCTCGTCCGGCCCAACGAGTTCATAGTACAGCGGTTCGGGAATCAGCCCGAGGTCGCGGTTCTCAATCATTCGGGCGTCGAGCGCTGCCTCGAACTCCTTCCGTCGTGCCTGGAACGCGGGCGAGTCGGCCAGGTTGTTTACGTTCCAGGGATCGTCCTGGACGTCGTACATTTCGATGACTGGTTTGGGCTGGAAAAAGCGCGACTGGACCTCGTTCGTCTTGCCGGCCTCGAAGTGCTCGCGCCACGCGCGCCAGTTCTCCTGGACCGTATAGCCGTACACGGAGCACCGCCCGGGCGGACGGTGCGGCATGAAGTTGCGCACAAAGAAGTGCCGCCCGTCGACCAACCCTCGGGCGAAATCGTAACGCTCCGCCATGCGGTCGCGATACAGCAGCGTTGTGGCGGGCGGGGGCTCTACGTCGGGGCCCAGGAAGATGCGCCCTTGCATCAGCGGCGGCGGATCGAGACCCGCCAGCGAAAGCATCGTCTTCGGCAAATCCACGAAGCTTACCACCTCCTGCTCCACGCGACCTGCCGGGTGCGGCGCCAAGTGTTTCCACTTCTCCGGAATATGCACGATCATCGCGACCCGTGTGCCGGGTACGTTCAGGAATCGCTTGGTGCCGGCGAGCATCCCGCCGTGGTCGGAGTAGAAGACGACGATCGTATTCTCGGCAACGCCTTCGTCTTCCAACTCCTGCAGCATGCGGCCCACCCAATCATCGATCCGGGTGATCAGCTCGTGCAGCCGGGTCCACGCCCGGCGCATTTCGGGCAAATCGGGATGGAACGGCGGCAGTTCGATTTCGGCCGGGTCCAGGCGAGTCTGGAAGTCGGGTGGTAAACGATCCAGCCGCGACTCGTGCGACGCGGTGTTGTTGAACACGGCAAAGAACGGCTGCCCGTTTGCCCGGTTCCGGTAATGGGCGTTGCGGCTCGAAGCGTTCCATAGCGAGCGGTCGCCCTCGTAGCTCGAGTTGTAGTCGGTCTTCACGTTGTTTGTGCAGTAGTAGCCCGCTTCGCGAAACAGCTTCGGATACGCTGGAATACTCTCGGGCAACTGCGGCCGCGACCGCATCTGGTGCGTGCCGATGGCCGGCGAATGCATGCCCGTAAGCAGTGCCGACCGTGCCACGGCGCAAACCGGTGCGTTGGCGTACGCCTGGTCGTACCGGATGCCCTGCTGCGCCAGCCGATCGAGGTTGGGCGTGTGCGCGTGCTCGTGGCCGTAGCAGCCGAGGTACGGGCTGATGTCTTCACAGGTGAGCCACAGGATGTTCGGGCGGTCGGGTTCCGCCGCTTCGGCCGTGCCCGCACACGCGCCGGCGAGGATCGCGACACCGAGAAGACAAACAGCCGCGACCCCGCGTCGCGTCCACTTACAATGCATCGCTTGCAGCATGGCAATCATGGCTCTCTCTCCACGGATAGGAAACGATGGTCGTTATGGCCGCGGTTCAGGTCGATGGCGTCACACTTCAGCGTGCGACCCCGGCGTAGCGGCAATTCAGCACGCTGAAGCGTGAACTCCAAATGCGCGGCCGTTGCTGCAC
>CAYPWB010000487.1:0-4428 GCA_964414315.1 uncultured Planctomycetaceae bacterium
CCCGTGAACTTCAGCGCATTCACTGCTAGCAGTTGGCAAGGTTACGATCGAGGCCGGCCTACGCCCCTCACCCTAACCCTCTCCCGGAGGGAGAGGGGACGTGGCCCCGGGCCTTTTCAGACAATCCTCGGCGGAGCTTCACGCGGAGCGTGAAGAATACGTGGACCCCTTACGCGCCGCGTGAGGCCGTCAACCGCTCGGCGCGCAAGGTCCGGCGTGAACAACGCCGCCGGCTGCCGGCTGTCGGCTGGGCTCGGGGCGCAGTTCGCCGGCGAGGCGTTCGGTTTCGTCGAGCAATTCGAGCGCCTCTTCCAGCAGCGCGTACGCATCGGCTTCCGAAAGGACCGCGTCGCCGGGTGTTTCGGCCCGATGCCAGCCGGCGAGCCATGCCAGTCGCCGGCGAAGCGGACCGGCCAGGATGCCGCGGGTCTGATCGACCCGCTCACGCACCTCGCGGCACTGCTCGCTCCAGCGGCGCCCCTGCCGGGTAAGGCGACCATTCTCGCGGGAGAGGTTCCGGTAGTCGATCGCCTTATGGATGGCGATGGCCAGGTCGAGTTCGCGGCATGGCTTGGTGAGATACTGAAACACGCGCCCTTCGTTCACGGCGCGAATCACCGCATCGGTCGTCGCATGCCCGGTAAGCACGATGCGCATGACGTCGGGCGCCTGTTTCGCCACCCAGGCCAGCAGATCGTTGCCCGAAATGCCCGGCATCCGCTGGTCGGTCACCAGCACGTCGACCGGATGGGCCTTGACGGCGGCGACGGCCTCCTCGCCGGAGCGGGCCGTGTAAAGCCGGAAAGGCTGCCGGTGCAACACGCGCGCCAGTCCGCGCAGCAGGTTCTCGTCGTCGTCGACAAGCAGAACGATCGGTTCCATGGTTGGTTTCCCTCGTCGTCGTTTCCACTCTCAGCGTGGGAACGGTGTACGTGACAGCGGCATAATCAGTGGCAGGGTTTCGGTCAAACGAGCACCGCGGCCGTCTCGCCGGCCGGTTGCTCGGTCGCCGGCTCCAGGGGCAGGCGGACGAGGAACGTCGTCCCCTCGCCCTCCCGGCTTTGGAACTCGATGGTTCCTCCATGCTTCTCGACGATGATCGACCGCGTCATGGTCAGGCCCTGGCCGGTTCCTTCCCCCAAGGCTTTCGTGGTGAAGAACAGGTCGAAGATTCTTGGTTGCAAGGGTTCGGGAATGCCGATTCCGGTGTCTTCAATGCGGATTTCGGCCACGTCGCCGTTGTGTCGGGTACGAACGGCGATGGTCCCCTTCTCGCCGCCTTCACTTACCGTGGCGGCGACGGCGTGCGCGGCGTTGATCACCATGTTGAGAATCGCCTGGTTCAACTCGCCGGGCAGGCAGGGCACCGGCGGCAGCGCGGGATCGAAGTCGGTGACCATCTCGGCCACGTACTTCCACTCGTTGCGGCATACGGTCAAGGTGCTCGCGATCGCGTGGTTGAGGTCGACGGCCACCTTGCTCCGGCCGCCGGGATGCGAAAACTCCTTCATGGCGCGCACGATGTCGGCCACGCGATCGACTCCTTCCAGCGATTGTTCGATGGCGCGGGGAATCTCCTCGGCAATGTACTGAAGGTCGGCCTGGTGGGCGGCGGCGCGCAGCCGTTCGAGCAGTTCCGCGTTCGGCTCGTCCTCGGAAGCCAGGAGTTGCTCCAGTGGATCGAGCACTTCGGCGACGTCGTGGAACACATCGCCCAGGAAGCGGGTATTGTCGCCGATGTACTGGGTGGGCGTGTTGATTTCGTGCGCAATACCCGCCGCAAGCTGCCCGATGGCCTCCAGCCGCTGCGCCTGGGCCAGTTCGCCCTGCATGCGCTTCTGCTCGGTAATGTCGCGCACCGTGGCTTGCACAAACGTCCGGTCGCCCAATTGCAGCCGCGTGAGCAGTACGGTTGCCGGGAACGCGTCGCCGCCGATTCTCTTGTGTTGCCATTCGAAGAAGAAGCTGCCGTCGCGCACAGCCCGGTCGATCATCTCCTTGGCCTTCTCGCACGAAGGCCGTCCGTCCGGCTGGCGCTCCGGCGAGAGGTCCCAAGGACCGACCTCGGTCAATTGCTGCTCGTCGGCGGCGTCGAACAAAGCGATTGCGGCCGGGTTGCCCGCCGTATACCTCCTGTTTTCGACGTCGATGACCATGATGGCGTCCTGCGACTTCTCGAACAGCGTCCGGTGCCGCACTTCGCTCACACGGAGCCTTTCCTCGGCCTCGACGCGGCCGAGGTAGGCGCCCAGCCGGGCGGTGACGTCGTCAACCAGTGCCCGCTCCTCTTCCAGGAACGGCGATGCGCCCCGCGGCAATTGCTCCCCGGCGGCGCACACCTCCACCGCGCCGGCAAGATGTCCGTCGACGACGATAGGCGAGGCCAGCTTCCAAGGCGTCTCTTCGAACCGGCCCGACGGGTAGACATCGCCGCGCAGCACGATGCGGGCCGAAACACAACTGGGATACTGAAAGCCGCCGGGCAGCAATCCGGCGACCCCGGCCAGCAGCTCGGGCAGCGGTTGCCCGGCGTCCTCCATCAACCGCGAGACGGCGTGCAAGCAGTGCAGTTCCTTGATGCGCTCGTTCAGTTCGGCGGTGCGCCGCCGGAGGGTATCCTCGGCCCGTTTCCGCCGGTCGAGGAAGCGGGCGACCTGCCGGATTTCGACCGGGTGGAGCGGCTTGCGAAGCAGCAGGACCCGGTCGGCCTGGTCCAACTTTGCGAACTCCGACATGCGCAGCGCCCGCTCCGACGCCGTCACGATCACGACGAGCAGGAACGGATCGACGGCCCAGAGCCGGCGCGTCGTTTCGACGCCATCCATTTCGGACATCAGCAGGTCGACGAACGCGAGCGAGTACGGCCGGCCCCGTTGGTAGTCGCGCTGAAGCAAGGCAACGCCTTCCGCGCCGGAACCGGCCGTGTCGACGTACATGCGGCATTGTTCGTTCCCGTCGTCCGGCACGGTTGCCGCGAGGGGTGTTGCGCCTCGGTCGGGGCCGCGCAGCCGGGCCTCAGCCGGCGACGACTTTTCGAGCACCGTCCGGAACAAATGGAGCATGGCTGGATCGTCGTCGACCACCAGGACGCGGGTTGGGATGGGATCGTTCATGCTTGCCCCCAATGGGATACTGAACCCGCTCCGCAGCCCGCACCGCCCGCCTCGGCCGGCGAATCGGTGCGCACAAACACCTTGATGGGCGCGCTGAGTCCGACGTTGGCCACGTAGTTACGCAGCCGGGCCCGCATGGAGGGGGTCATCTCCTGCCCCTTGGCGCACAGGAGCGTGCCCTGCATGGTGCGCACATCGCCGGCCAGGACCATGCCGTCGGCAAGCTGCGAAACCTTCACCTGCCGAACGACGCACGTCTGCTCGATGCGCAGCACCTTCCACAGCACGTCGAGCACGCGGGCATCGTAGAGTCCCGTGCGGTGGTGCATTTCGGCCATGGCCATGTCGTCGGAGTAGCCGCCGTGGGTGAGCGCGTCGAAGTCGAGCGCCACCTTCAGCACGCGGCTGCCCAGCGGAATGCATTCGCCGTGCATGGGGTCCTCGGGGCCGGTCCCCTCGTACGGATGCTCTTGCAGGCCGATAATTTCGGCCACCGGCTCCAGGCGGGGGATGTTTTCGAGCATGTCGCGTCCCAGCGCGGGGTGCGCGGCGTACTGCTCGGCCTCGACGCGAGAAAGCTCCTGGCCGCGGAACACCTTTTCGAGCGTCGCCTCCGGCACCGAAACGCAGCCCACCTGCGAAAGCATCGCCGCGATACGCATGCGCCAGGCGTCCTCCAGCCCCAGCTCCGTCGCCATGTCGCTCACCAGGCGCTGCACGCGCGAGGCCCGGCCGAATGCTGCCGGGTTCACCGCAGCCAGCACGTCGGTGAGCACCTTGATACAGCCGCCGAGCGTTTTCGACATCAGGTCGCGCTCCGCGCGAATGAGGCGGTACTGTTCGACGCCCGCTTCGAGGAACTGGGCAAAGTCGTCGGGCGGGCAGGGTTTGGTCATGAAGCGGAACACGTGTCCGCGGTTGACCGCCTCGAGCGCCGTCTGCTGGTCGGCATTGCCCGTGAGCATCATGCGAACCGTGTCGGGCGCCATCTCCTTCACCTGGGCCAGCACTTCGACGCCGCTGAGGCCGGGCATGCGCATGTCGGCCACCACAACGGCGTACGGGCCGGCGTTGCGCACGGCCTCCAGTGCCTCCTCGCCGCCGAGGGCCGGTTCAATGTGGAACCGCTTCCGCAGCGCCCGCTGGTACGCCTGCAAAATGTTCGGATCGTCGTCGACACAGAGGATACGTTCGGTCATGCTATGGCTCTTCGCAAGTCAGACTTGAGGCACCGTGCTATCTATCGGGGAAAACGGGACAGGGAGAAAACGGGACGGGTCCGATTTGTGCGAAGCACCCTCCGGGCCGTTCCGGC
>CAYPWB010000488.1:0-4425 GCA_964414315.1 uncultured Planctomycetaceae bacterium
GTCGTGGCGGGCTTCCCGCCGGCGTTCCTCGACCTGTTGGACAAGGCCATCGACGTCGGCCGCGCCTACCGCCCGACGACCGACGAGGAGTCCGACCGCCTTCGCGAACTGGCCGCCACCTGCGAGTCGATCTTCCACCGCGTCGAGAAGCAAGTCGCCCTGCGCCACCCCTGCCTCGGGCCCCACTACCCCGACAGCCCGCACGAAGGCTGTTTTGGCCAGTGGGGGTGATTGCCGGGTTTGACCGTTTCCACATTGGATGGTCCGCCCGACGTGCGCCAGGGACCAAAATTCTATCGCCTGACGTGCTCCTGGGAAGTGGCTGTCTATTCACCTGAAAGCCGCACACTGGCGGCCTACACGGCACTCTCGTTCCCTGAAGGCGGCCATTGCGGCCACAATGCTTCCGGCTCCACGTCGAGTGCGGCGGCGAATCGCTCCACAGTTCGGCGCTGGGGCCGGGACTGTCGAGTGAGAATGTTCGATACGGCAGGTTGCCCGATGCCGAGCTTTTCGGCCAGTTGCTCCTGGGTCCAGCCTCGCTGTTGCATCGCTTCGCGCACGCGCCGTGAAAAGGCGGCTTCCTCTTCATCGAGGCGTTGGATGGCCGCCCGCATTTCCTCCGACGATTCGGCATCCAATCGCTCCGATTCCCACAAATCGGTGCCGATCCGTCCTTCGTGCCGGTCCGGGAATAGCGCTTCGGCGAGGGTGAAGAGGGTCATTTCATAGTCGTCTTCATCCGTTTCCGGGTCGTTCAGGACGGCCAGCATTTCTCGGATGGCCGCCTGCACCGCCTCGCTGCACTCGAGGTAGGCCCGTAGCAGTTTCACTGCCTGGAGGGCTTCGCCGAGCGTTTCCACCTTACTTTCCACGTCGTGTTGAACCGTCGCCATGGCGAGCCTCACTGTTTTTCGCCTATCGATCGTTATAGAACCGCTCAACGACTAACAATCGGCGAGCGTTGAAGTTGGCGATCTGCGCCCGCGTGAAGTCGTTACGTTTCTTCTGCAGGACGGCGATCACCCAAATCGTCGGCATTGGTTGCGCATCGCGCCGGGGATCGAAGAAGATCACTCGCAGGTTATCGCAATTACCGATCCGGTCGTGAATACGCAGTTCGCCCACCCGCTTGCCCGCCAGTGCTCTGATCCAACACCAGTCGAGGTCCAGCACGTTTCCGCCCTCATCTTTGGGTTGGGGCTGGGGCCAGAACCGGAGTTTCAGAGCGTGGCGTCGCAAGATGGCGCGGTCCTTCACTGCGGGTAGCCACTTCTTGGCGTCCTGGAACGCGGGCCGCAATGCCCGAACGAAGTAGCTGCCAGTGAGGTGCTCTCCCGCCATCCTGCGTCCCTAAATATCACATTCGCGAGGGTCGCCAGGGAAGTATATCACAGAAAGAGGGCGAGGGCAACGCTGCGCATCACGAATCGGACCTTCTTTCCAAACCGAGAACGGCGACTTGCACCCAGCGCCCCCACCCTGGAGGGAAGGTCATTGACGATCCTTCCCGACCCTACGTCGGGCCGCTGCCGGGGGCGACTTGCTCAACCTCGCCCGTGGGCGAATGCTGCGCGGCCGGCGGCTGAAATTGCTGCTGACCGGAACCTTGCGTCGGCGGCATTTCGGCCGCCTCCAAGCGGAGCGTCTTCCTTCGCGACCGCCATGAGCGGAAAGCAGATAAATGCGATAGTTCTTGTCGGTCGCAGCCCACAGGCTTTTGGCACGCGATTCGCTACTCGGTTGCAGCCGTTGGCCATGCTGGGGCGAGGAACGCGAAGAAGGCCGGGGAACCGTGGATGAGGAATGACTCGAGAGTCGCTGAATTGAAATGACGAGCCCCGGGTGGAGTAAATCGAGCGTCTACGTCGGCCTGTTTTGGGCCCTGCTGATCTTCGCTCCGGCGGGTGCGGCCCGAAATGCGTTCGCGGCCGAGGAGCGACAGTCCCCTGCGGTCCGGTTGGGTGGGCCGCAGGCGGCCCAGTGTTCCGGGGTACCCATCTACCGGCGATTCACGTGGCTGACGATCGAACTTGAGGAGGTCGCAGCCGGCGAACTCGAGGAGATGATCGTGGCGATCGAGCCGTTGTGGCAACAGCGCGACGTGCCGAACCCGGCCTCGCCCAAGATGCTCGCGAAGCGGTTCCGCCCCAATGGGCTTGAACGGGCTCGGGCCGTGTTTCCGCTGAAATGGGACGACGAGCCGATGGCAGTAGGTCCTTACTGCGCGACGGTCTATCGGCGGCAGCAAGGAAAACTCCATCGGATTGCCGAGCAGGCCTTCTATGTCATCTTCAACGCCTTCGATCAGGCGGACCGCGCCTCCCATCACTGGAGAGCCTCCGACTACCTTTCGAGCCACCTGTATATTGCTCAGAAATCCGAAGACGGCAAAGTGCACTTGTACGACTGGCAACTGGACATCGACCGGGATCGTGTATTCCGCCTGGCGATGGAGGCCGTGGCCGGCTCCCGGCATCCGGCGAATGCCGTCGAGCAAGTGGCGCGCGTGACGGCTGGCCGGATCGAAGGATACTGGCCGAATTTGGGTGTAGTAGGCGGCCGCTCTTCGGACGAAGTGCGAAAAGACGACTCCTGGAAGCCGGCCGCTATCCGGTCCATTTCGCAGCGGCTGCGCTACGGCGCCCGTCGCGGCCAATGCTTCGACTACGCAGCTTTTTCGGTTGCGTTGCTTCGAAGCGCGGGCCTGGTTGCGACGGCCGCCAGCGTCATGGATCCGGCCGAAATCGAGCACCCGCGAACTTCAAACCGGCGGGTCTCGTGGAGTTTTCATGTCTGGACCGAGGTCTTCCTGGACGGACATTGGAAAGGCCTGGACGTTGCGTACCTTGATCCGGTCCTCCACCACGGCGTGCGCCGGGAAGTGCCCTCCGGTTTGCAGCCCGCCGCCGGTCCGTGGTTCGCCCGGATGGTGGCGGACCACTCTCGCGTATATCGGCAGCGGGGACGTCGCGTGGTCGACATTACCGAGCGATACGCCGAACGGTAAGATCGGTCCGCGATGCCGTTTCTGGTGGACGCAGCAGGCTAAATGTGACCATTGTATGCACTAGCGGCGCTTTCCGGGCGTCGAGGTGCCGGGGGAGTTACCGATAAAGCAGCTTGCGATTTTGCCAGAAGGTTGGCGATGGCCTCAGCGGTGCCGTCCAGCGTAGCCTCGTCCATTGCTCGAACACTGTACTCAACAGGGCCGTCGATCAAAATGTCCTCCATGATGTGGTCGGCCTGCTCCAGCAGCCGCGGCGGCCAGTGGTCCCGGTCGAACATGGCCGACCACAGTGTGTTCGCAGCCTGTTCCACCCGCTGCGGCAAAGGGTGGTTTTCGGCGCCGAGGACCTCAGCCGCTACGGCCAGCTTACGGTTGATCGTCTGATGCTGGATCATTGTCATTCGGACGTTCGTATTGAGCACGAAACTTGGTCTGCCCGACTGTCAATTTGTCGCCCGGCATTAGCGGCGATTCCGTCACCCGACACCCGTTGACGAAGGTACCGTTCCGGGAGCCCAGATCGCGAACGACGAGCGTGTCGGCGATCCGTTCGATCTTGCAGTGGTAGTGGCTTACGTAAGGATCGCTCAGGCAAAGCGCCACGTCCGACGCTCGGCCCACCGTGACAGGTAAACCCTCCAATGGAATGCTGTAACCGGGCAAATCGGCGCTGAGGAGTTCCGCTGTCATGGTCGTCCAGTCCTTCCGCCACCTGTCGGGCCGGCGGCCCCGGCCTACGGAGAATTCAACTCCAATGTCAGTTTGTCGTCCCGCTCCAGAAGGGCAAGAAGTTCCTCTTGGGTCAACGCCACTTCGGCTTGCGGCGCAGCGAGAATCGCATACAGCGGCGGGTGGCTGAGTCCCGGCTCAAGCTCGGGCTCGGTGACATCGATTCCTGCCTGGCTAAGCACACGGCTCACATACTGCGCTTCCCGCTTCCCCTGAACATAGACCCTCCAGGAAGCAGGACGAATCTTCGGAATGGCGATTTTGCTGCTCGCCCTATCATGATCGTACTTCGTCACCATGGTTGGTCCTTCCTTGCAGCCGCTTGGTTGTCGCACTTGAGCCCAGATGGAGTGCAAAAGCAATGCCAACGAACGTTGAGCCGGCTGCGATCGACCAAAGGGAGCATGGCCGAACGGAGTTCGGGCATCGGCGCCGCGCCGGCGGCTTCGACAACGCTTTGCCTCTGTGCAGGAACTGAGCAGGGGTGTTCACATACCGTTCACCGCGGCCCGAACGCCGGCACCGTTCTCCAGGTGCCGAGTGCCTTGCCTGGAAACGGCACAACGGCGTGTGCCTACCTAACCGTTCACGGGTAGGCGGCGCGAGCCGTCTCCGCTGCATGCGAGGGGGGCAGTCCCATTTTCGCGGCCCTTGCGGCTGGACGATTGGGTAAATCGCCCTTTGTG
>CAYPWB010000489.1:0-4424 GCA_964414315.1 uncultured Planctomycetaceae bacterium
ACACCGCGTAGAGCTTGGCGAACTCGCCGACATCCTCATGGCAGATCGAGTCCCCGTAGTCAGAGATCGACACCTTGTCCGCCTTGATGGCCGCGGTCCACTTCTCCAGAATCTTCTCATCTTTCGACCGGGCCACCTGCTCCAGCGTGTGACCCGCCTCGTGGGCGATGACGAGCGCGTCGGCAGTCGGCACAATATTGATATACCCTTGCCCACCATGGCCTGCCGCGCCACCGAGAGACGCGTAGACGGCGATCCCGTCTTCCCCCTCGTCAGACACAGCCGTGCAGGCGCTCATGTAGATCGGCGGCAGCTTCTCGAGAATGCCGATCAGCTTCTCAAGCTTGTACCCGGTTTCGTCTTGAATGGTCAGCTTGAACTTATAGTTGCCGGCCGTTGCCGTCCACCGCTGGCCAGGCACCTGACCATTCCTCATCTTGACCGCTTCGGGCCCCGTGAGGATGGTCACCTTCGTGGTGCTCTTCTGACCGAACTCCTTGTACAACGGCCCAAAGTGCTTACTCAACTGCTCCCTCTCCTCCGCCTGTGTCGCCGTGGCAAACAAAAGAGTCGCCGCAGCCACAAGGACCGATACCCTCGGGGCACAGGCAGCCCTGCCGAACCAATTCACGATAAGCGTATACATCACAATCGTCCTTGCTAATTCGCCGCCACCGGCAGCGGCAACAGCCGGAAGTCCGGGCGGTCTTTCTCATCTGCCCGCCACGGGCCGCGATAACTGCCCCAATACGGGACATTGGCGTCGATCCAGGTAGCGATCCTGATCGTCTCCTCGCGGGAGAGTTCCACCTCGGCGTGTCCCTCCCGGAGCAACCCGAACAGTTGGCTGGCACGCGAACCGTGTGTCAGGGGTGGCACGGCCTTGTTCCCGGCCACGCCCCAACCCCGGTAGCGGACGTAGTCGGTGGCAATGAGGTTGTTGAACGAACGGCTGAACTTGCCGTCCGGCGCGTTCACCAGATCGAGGTGGCCCTCGGGGTTCCTGCCGCTGTGACAACCGACGCAATACTCGTCAAGGATCGGCTGAATGTCCGCGGTGAAATCGACCATGCGGACCCCGGCATCACCCGGTTGCGGCGCAGGTGTCTCGGCGGGATGTGCCAGGGCCATTGGCCGCCGGGCGGCAATGTCCGGCACCTGGCGGCGCGGCTCATGGCAGCCGACGCAAGACCGATTCTCGCCGGGCATGACGTTGATATAGGTCGCCATCTCCTGCACGGCCATATAGTCCTCGTCCAGCGCCTGGAAGAAGATGTTCTCCTCGGCCGGCACCGTGAAAAAGGCCGATCCGTCTTCATGAACCTTCGCAACCCCGTAGACGACTTTGCGGTGGGGGTCAAAACCGAGGCTCCACGACATGCCCGTCTGGTCCCAGGGCCACTCCAGGTTACCCATGACCCGCACGTACTTGACCTGTCCGCGCTCGATGCCCGTCATTCCTTGGTAGATGTCCTGGATGAACATGGTGCCTGTCTTTTCGTCGTCTGGCGTAGGATCGCCGTCCGCCACCGTCTCGCCACGGCGGATTTCCAACTGGCGACGGTAGCTACGCTCGCCAGCGTGTGGGGCAGTTGAGGCGATCGACGGCGGCACGGGACGCGGCCGCAGCGGCATGGGCTCAAGACATGATATCTCCGGGTCCCGATACAACTCCGCCCGGTTGCCCCAGGCGTCCAGCACGCAGAGCCCGAATTCCGCCCCGCGCTCGTAGGTGGCAGCACCGGAACGATAAGAGGCGAGGAAGAACCTCTCGGAAAGGGGGTACGGATCGGTGAACGCACCGGTCGGCAACGAGTTGTTGTAGGTGTCCCGGAAGGGGATGTCGGGCGTGATGCAGTCCATCGCCTCGGTCGTTTGCCGACTGCGCCGCACATCCAGGAG
Organism: uncultured Planctomycetaceae bacterium; assembly: GCA_964414315.1. Lineage (GTDB taxonomy): Bacteria > Planctomycetota > Planctomycetia > Pirellulales > Thermoguttaceae > PWXP01. The sequence goes on from CAYPWB010000489.1 coordinate 1,903, forward strand.
CACGACCGAGCCGACCGAGGGAAAATAGTGGTTCCCTGCAACGGTCACCAACTTCTGACTTCCCGGAATCGCGCGGGTGGCCCCCATGCCGGCCGGCCAGTTAAGGTTCAGCTTGTAGACGTGATCCACGCCGCTGCCGTCGGGACGCATCGCCCAAAGGTTCTGCACGCTGCCCAGCCCCTTGTCCAGGTACTCCCAGCGCGTGTAGATCACCCGGCCGTCGTGCAGCATGGTGGGAACGGTTTCGCTGATCGGGTTCTCCGACAGCCGCCGAAGGTTCTTCCCATCGGCATCCATCACGTGCAGGGTCGTGACCGCCTGCGGTGCGCAGAAGACGATCCGCTGGGCGCGCGTACTCGAAAAAATGATCCTGCCGTTGGGCAGGTAGCACGGATACATGTCATTGAAGCCGCCCTTCAGCCAGTCGGCAACCTGGCGCTGTCGGGCGGCGTCCTCCTCCTCGCCGCCAAAGGTCAGTTGGCGGAGACTACCCGGGACCATCTTCCCGGCTTCGGGATCGATGTCTACTTCATAGATGCGGAAAGCCCCGCTGGGAGACTTCTTGTAGGCGAAGACCACTTTCTTTGCGTCGTAAGACAGGTCGAACCGGCCGAACAGCCCGCCGTCAAGTTCCGGTACGAGAGGAGTGACCTCGCCTTCCGGGCATACCGGCGACAGAACACAGAGACTGCCGCCCATGGCGTTGGCCTGCGGACCCGCGTAGGTGTGGCTGTAATGGTGGGATGTCCGCTGGAGGAACAGGAGCTTGTCAAAATCCAGCAACGGATGAGCCAGCATGATCTCGCGTCGCAGCGCAATCGAGGCGTCGTGGATTTCCTGCAGTTGCTCTGTGGTCGCATCCTCGGCTTCTTGCCGGACCGCCAACTCGGACAGTTGCTTCAGGTAGCGGGGCCCCATGGGATACCGCGAACCGTACGTCCTGATCATGTCCTCGACGGCCAACCGCAGCGCCGCCAGATTGACGGCATCCAAGGGCAGAAAGGCCGCACGCTGCGGGGCCGGGATGCGATGGAGGTCCACCTTGCGCACAGGCTGGACCCAATCCTCGGGGAACGCTGTATCGGAGTCGAGGCTCAGTGACACGAGATGAGGCAGCGTCCCGCGGCGGGCAAGCTTCAGCGTGTGCTTTCCCCGGGTGATAGGCACTTTCAGAAGGGTCCCCGTTGCATCGTCATGCAGGCTCTCCGATTTCGCAACCTTACTGTTCACCGGAAACCCGTGCGGTCGCACATAGTTTGCCGTGTGGTGCGACGTGCCGGTGCAGCACCAGCCAAGTTTCCTGCCGTCCAGGAACACCGCGGTCGGCCGCGGCTCGACGGCCGCATAGCGGATGTGGAGGGTGTACTCGGCGTTAACGGGGAAATCGATGTCGTACTCGACCACCGCCTCATCGCCTTGTCGAAGGGGACCGTCACCGGTCAAGGTGCCGCTCAGGGCATATTGATCGGGGCTTGCATAGATTCGGGCATTGCCGCGATCGAAGGTATGAGCCGGTATCACCAGCGACCCGGGAGCCTTCGTATGGGAAAGCGCCAGCGCCGGCGGCAGGGTTGCTTGGATACGGTCGGGTGTCCGGAAGGCCTCGCGGAACCTGGCCGGGATGCGGTCCATGTCGCGCACATTGAACTGGGGCGGCTGCCACTCTTCGGGGAATTCCGCATCCGTCTCCAAACGCAAGGCCACCAGGTGAGGCAGCGGCTGACGCCGAGTGAGTTTCAATGTGTGCTTGCCCTTGCTGAGCAGCGACTTCTTCCAAACGGTGGCGACCTTTCCCCGGTTGACCGCCAGATCCCACTTCGCGCTGCTGCTCCTCGACGATGGTGCCATCGAGTCGCCGGATGACATTGGGCCGAAAGTCACGCGGTCACATGCTCTCCCGACTAACTTCGAATCCACAAGGACGTTGACAGGCCGGGACTCGGCCGAAGCGTAGCAGATTTGAATGGTGTATTCGGCCTCGACGGGAATGTCGACATCATACTCAACCGTCCATCCCCAGTGCTCGGCCGGGCCGCTCACCACGACCGGCGCGGCATCGGCGAACTCCGCCGGGTCTGCATCAACCCGGACGTTGCCACGGGCGAACGACCAGGCAGGAATCATCACGGACCCGGCCTCGGCCCGGTTCGCGGCAGCGGCGCCGTTCAAAACGGCAACCCACAGGAGAAGACACGACCGCGTATCCACGGAAAGCCTCCTTGGGTGTTTCTTGGTCTGTTTGATTCGATTTCCCGTGCAATGTAGGTGACGACGTGCATGGTTGATTGTACAGCGCGCCAATGGGTCAAGCAATCCAACAAATGCGCAAATATATGTCACTTTCGCGCATGCCATAACCAGACCGAATTGGGCACTGGTTTGTGCATGTACACCACTCTGCCTCTGGGAGAATCGGGCTCTCAGGCCCGGAGAGGGTCTTCTGAACTTGCTGTCGACGTCAAGTCAGCAACCACCGGCAGAGCCGGTGGCATGAGGAAGGCCCCTAAAAGGGGCCGTTAAGG
>CAYPWB010000490.1:0-3207 GCA_964414315.1 uncultured Planctomycetaceae bacterium
CGTTGGACTACCAACCCCCGGCCCGATTCGCCGCATCGCTGGGCATGCCTCCGCTGTCGAGTAGGCGCGGGGCCTTGCGGCCCCGTGCCTCTCGCAGAACCGGACTTGTGGGTCACACATCCGGCTCTTCAGGTCGATCGTTCTTCAGCCGAACAACGCCAGTTGTTGGCCAGAGACCCGTGGCGGCGTGTGGTCCGCTTGCCATTGATGCGCAAGCGTGAACAGCCGCTCATGGAACCAAGCGTTGCGATAGGCGCGGGTGATACCCGGCAGATTGCTTCGCTTCCAGGAGCCACATCGGCGATAAGCGGCCGAAGCCGCCGCGCCGTGAGGCAACGTCGCGTGAACGCAGGTGACGGTAGAGAAAGCGTGGTCGTCGTCTCTTGTGTTGGATGATGATCGCCCGCAAACGTCGACGGACGTGGGCATCGATCCGCGAGAAACGCTTTGCACCTTCCTCCGTACACAGCCGGAAGTACCCATACCAGCCGCGGAGATAGCGGTTCACCTGCGCCACGCATGCGGTCAGCGATGAACCCCACGCCCGGGGCGTCAGCTCCCGGATACGCCGATTCAATCGCTTCTCGCTACGTGCAGCCAGAAGAACCTCTACTTCGCCATCCCGGCGCTTCATCAGGGTGAAGCCCAGGAACTGCGATTGGTCCGGGCGGGCGACGCGACTCTTATCCTCGTTCACCTTCAGCCGCAGCCGGCCTTCGATGAAGCGACGGATGGAGCCCATCACCCGCTGGCCGGCTCGCTCGCTACGCACGAAGACCTGGAAGTCATCGGCGTACCGGACGAAACGCAGCCCCCTTCGCGCCAATTCCTGATCCAGTTCGTCGAGCACGACGTTGGACAGGAGCGGCGAGAGCGGGCCGCCCTGCGGCGTCCCCTCATCGGTGGACACCGCTGTGCCATCCGGCAGCACCACCTTCGCCTTGAGCATTCGGTGGATGAGCCGCAGCACCCGGCCGTCGTCGACTCGCCGGGCCAGACGGCCCAGCAGTCGCTGGTGGTGAACCCGGTCGAAAAACTTCGACAGGTCGATATCCACCACATGGCCGAAGCCTGCCTGCACATACCCCTTCGCCTCAGCGATGGCGGTCTGCGCACCGCGTTGTGGACGAAAGCCGTGACTGGATTCGTGAAACGTCGGGTCAAAGACCGGCTCCAGCACCTGGAGCAAGGCCTGTTGAACCCGTCGGTCCACGACGTTGGGGATGCCCAGACCGCGCTCGCCCCCGCCGGGCTTGGGAATCCAAACCCGACGGATCGCACCCGGCTGGTACGTCCCCGCCCGCAACGACCCACGCAGCTTCGGCAGAAGCGATCGGGCGGACCCGATCACCTCGCCTACGCTACGTCCGTCCACACCTGCCGCACCCTTGTTGCGTGCGACGTTCAGCAGCGCCCGGGCCAGGTTGCCCGGCGATGCTGCCTGTTCCAGCAGAGCAGTCGTCTGCGGACGCTCCTCTGCTCGGGCGGCCGGTTCGGATGCCGCCTTGCCGTTGGCTATGTGCAGCAGCCACGCCACGGATGCGGATACGTCCGCAGCCGCGTCGCTTTTGCTCCCGCCATGCCCCCCTCGGGGCGGCGGGCTGTCGGCGAACACAAACGACAGTTGGCTCGAATCGGCCCTTCTCAACCTGTCACCCCCTTCGCTCCACCGGCGTTACCCGGCTTCAACGCTACTATGGGGTGATCCGACTTCTGCACGGGCGTGGCATGCGCGTCGTTGCCTTCGCACACGCGACCGCCGCCATCGGCGGACCCGCGCAGACCTCCTGGGGTAAGGATAAGCCGCTTCCCGCGATCGCCGCTCCCAATACTGTTCCGGCACGGTCGGATACCGGGCGTCGTGCGGACGGGCACACTTGCCCAACCGGACCAGCCTGCTCGGGAGTTCACTTGCGTTCGGTACCACGGTTGGCCTCCGGCTTCCATTCCACACGGCCTCGCGGCGAAGATGCAGATTGTCGAACGAGCGTCAGTCTTCATCTCGTGCAGTTGCCTTTGGCTCGCGGTTGCCTCCGACAGGCCCCGCAGGGGACTTGCACCCCCTGTGACTTACCCATGCCCAGCGCACCCGGCTCGCTGCGCTCGCCTCCACTCCGTCAGCGCCCACCAACCCAACAAGGGGACACTTCTACTCGGTTGAGCAAGGGGACATTTCTACCTCGGTTGCAACACCGCTCCCACGCCGCCTGTGCGCCCAACCCGAATTCCGATAGACTCGCGCCATGGCGAAAAAGCCCATGACCTACGCCGACTCCGGCGTCGACATCGACGCCGGCGACCGCATGGTGGACATGATCCGCCGGCATATGAAACGCACCTTCAGCCCCCGCGTCCTCGGCCGGCACGGCGGATTCGCCGGCATGTTCCGACTCGACTACAACGAAAAGCTCTTCAAGCGCAACTACCGCGACCCCGTCCTCGTCGCCTGCACCGACGGCGTGGGCACGAAAGTTCTGCTCGCCATCGAAATGGGCGTCCATCACACCGTCGGGCAGGACCTCGTCGCCATGAGCGTCAACGACATGCTCGTCCAGGGCGCCGAGCCGTTGCTCTTCCTCGATTACATCGGGACCAGCAAGCTCGACCCCGACGCCATGACCGACATCGTCAAGGGCGTCGCCGACGGATGCCAGCTTGCCGACTGCTCGCTGATCGGCGGCGAAACCGCCGAAATGCCCGATGTCTATGACCCCGGCGAATATGACCTCGCCGGCTTCGCCGTCGGCGTCGTCGAACTGCACCGCATCATCGACGGCTCCCGCGTCCGGGCCGGCGACGTCATCCTCGGCCTCGCCGCCTCCGGCGTCCACTCCAACGGCTACACCCTCGTCCGCGCCATCGTCCGCGAGGCCGGCCTCGACCTCGATCAGACCTATCCCGCCCTCGAATCCGAACGCACGCTCGGCCAGCTCCTGCTCGAACCCACCCGAATCTACGTCCGCTCCATCACCCGCGTCCTCCGCCATTACCGCGTCAAACAGGTCATCACCGCCATGGCCCACATCACCGGCGGCGGGCTCGCGGGCAACCTCAACCGCGTCCTGCCCGAAAAGCTTGACGCGACCGTCCGTCGCGACGCCTGGACGGTCCCGCCCCTGTTCCGTTTCCTCGCCCACCACGGCCGCATGGAGCAGGCCGAGGTCGACCGCGTGTTCAACCAGGGCGTCGGCTACTGTCTCGTGGTTC
>CAYPWB010000490.1:3217-4402 GCA_964414315.1 uncultured Planctomycetaceae bacterium
CCCGCCTTCGCCGATTCCGTCGCCCGCCAACTCGAAAAACTCGGCGAAACGGTCTACCGGCTCGGGGAAATCACCCCCGGTACGGGCACGGTGAAGCTCGTCTGATACCGCGGCACGACCGGCCGCCCCCTCAGGGTTTATCCGCCGACACAGGTCGACGATGGTAGTTCAAGCCCCCGGGCTGGTGGGTGCTGGCTTCCCGGCCTGAAACACGTCCATCCATGCCCGAGGGAGTTCGTACACATCCCGCGGCAGGCACAACGCCGCTCAAACAAGCGTTGATCCGCGACCACGGGAGGTTGGTAGAGGGGCGGCGCTTTCGGCAGACGCCTGAGCGGCCCGCGGCCCTCCTCCGCAAGCGGTGCTTTCTTTTACTACCTGTTTCGGGAATCAGCAAGCCCGAGTTCCCGATTCTGACAGTAAGCCGCGAGCGGGCCGCGTCGCGACATTTGCAACCGGGTACCCTGTCTTGCTATTCTTGTAGTTCTGCGCAATGCCCGGAACCCGGCCGACGTAGGCCGCGCTTCCGGGTGAACCGCGACGTCCCGGCTGATGGCCTGACCGGCCGGCCTGGAATCGTCGGCCCGACGAGCCGTCGGGTGGAACAACCTCCTGTCTGGAACACTCCTTGGTCGACTACAACCTCATCAAAGAACTCGAAGTCCCCGAAACCGATGCCGACACCCTGCTCGCCGAAGCCATGGAAGGCAGCGGCGACGACGCGCTCGCCTCCCTCCTGACCGAAGAAGAACGCGACCTCACGCCCGGCTCCATCCTCAAGGGAAGGGTCATCGGCTACGCCGGCGACGACGTCGTGATCGACGTCGGCTTCAAGAGCGAAGGCCTGATCAACAAGCAGGAATTCGACGACTTCGACCAGCTCGAGCCCGGCCAGGACATCGAAGTCCTGCTCGAAGGCATCGACGCCGAGTCCGGCACGATCCAGCTTTCCAAGCGCAAAGCCGACCGCATCCGCGGGTGGGAAAACATCATTTCCACCAAGGGCGAAGGCGACAACGTTGAAGGCAAGGTCATGCGGAAGATCAAGGGCGGCCTGCTCGTCGACATCGGCGTGCCCGTCTTCCTGCCCGCCAGCCAGGTCGACATCCGACGCCCCTCCGACATCGGCGAGTACATCGGCAAGACCATCGAGGCCAAAATCCTCAAGATCGACACCGAACGACG
>CAYPWB010000491.1:0-4364 GCA_964414315.1 uncultured Planctomycetaceae bacterium
TCGGCCTCGGCCTTTTCCTGTTCGGCCTTGCGGGCGGCTTCCTCGGCGGCCTTCTCTTCCTCGGCCAGCTTAGCGAGCCGCTGCGGGTCGAGGCGGCCCGATATGAGTTTGTACAGTCGCGGAAGCAGCAAATCGGTAGGGATGGCGTAGGTTTCAACACGCCCACCCCGGGCGATGTTCACGCCCACGACGCGTCCGTCGAGGTTTACAAGCGGCCCGCCGCAATCGGCCGGCTTGAGCACCGTATCGTGCTGGAGCACCATGGGGAATCCGTCGCGGCGTTCGCTCACCCCGACCCCAAGGCGGTTCATCTGCTCCCGCCGCTTCTGGTTCGGGGTGGAAAGCGAGGCCAGTTCCACCGACAGGTCGAGCGTTTCGTCGCCGCGCCGGAGCGTGACCTTGATGGTCTCGCCGGGCCGGAACGCGCGGACAGCGTTGACCAGTGCCTCCCGCGTTGCCGTCTCCTTTCCCTCGACGTGCGTGATGACATCGCCGGCTTTGATGCCGACCTTCTGTGCCGGGCTGTCGGGCAGGACGCTTTCCACCACGACCCCGTTCTGCTCGTCGCCAAGCTGGACCCCCAGCACGCCGCCCACGGAGGGGATGGAAAGCTGCGGAACGCTCACCAAGCCCAACGCGAGCGCTTTCTGTCCCGGACCGGGCGAGGCGACCCATTGGCCCACCTCCGGCGGTTCTTCGTCCCACGCGATCATCGGCAAATCGTCGGCGTCGACCTTCAGCATGGCCAGATCGAACTCTTCATCGACGCCGATAATGCGGGCCTCGAGTTCCCGATCGTCGGGCAGCACGCACTCGATCTTCTTTTCGCCCAGCTCGCTGGCCTTGGTGACAACCCAGCCATGGGGGCCGACGATCGTTCCCAGGGCGACCGCTTTGCCGTCGTGCTTCACGCGGACCACGGCCGGGGCGGCTTCTTTCACGGCCTCGTCCAGCGCGGCCTTAACCTCGGCGCCGTCGCGTCGCGGAAAGGTGATGGCCCACGACTCACCCGCCGCCATCCGGTCCCAGTTCTCGTGGAAGATGTCGATCGGCACGTGGAAGTTCATCGACGTATCGCCGCCGATGCGGCTATTGATTCCGATCACCTTGCCGTCGAGGTTCAGCAGCGGGCCGCCGGAATCGCCGCCCACCAAAGGGCAATCGGACTGGACGACCATATCGCCCACCCGCAGCACGCGCCCCGCCCGGACGACCGGCGGCCGCCCCGAGCGATAGCCTAACGGATGGCCGACAGCCACGCACCAACCGCCGGCGTGGACCTCGGACGCACGTTCCGGCTCCACGAAGGGCCACTTGCCCTCCTCGGTAATTCGCATCATGCCGGCGTCGGCAGTGGAATACATGCCCAGGGTCTTGCCCTTGACCTTCCGGCCGTCGTGCAGCGTGAAGGCGACGTCTTGCCCCGGCTTTCCCACGACGTGCCCTGCCGTCAGTACCAGGCCGTCTTCACTGACAATCACCCCGCTGCCCCGCGAGCCGCCGATTTGCGTGGCCACCGTGGCGGGAATGGCTCGGGCGACGACCTCCTGGATTTGCTGCTCGAGCGTTCTAAGCTCACCCAGGTTTTGGGGCGCGGCCCGGACGGCCTCCGCCGCTGTAGCCGGGCCAAGCGGCAAGGTGCCGGAAGGCGGCAGAAGGAGAAGAGCCAGGCAGGCAGTGGTCATTGCCCGGAAAACGCGTTGCCGCAAACGCGGCGCACTCATCATTGCCATCGTCGAAAGCCCCTTGTTTGAGCCCGCGTTTGCCGGCGCAGCTTAGCCGCGTCCCGCTCCGCGGAAACCCGATCTAATGCCGCGATGTCGCCCGGGCCACATGAAAGAATCAAAGGCAGCCAAAAAGTCCATTATCGCCGAAACGGACACGGGAGGCAAACGGGCGCCTCGGTTTCTGGCGGAACCGGGCACGGGCTGCAAGAACGAGCTTGCCGTTGGAGTTCCAACTTCAGCGTGCTGGATTCAACTTCCGCTTGATTCCCACGCTGAAGCGCGAACTCCAACGGTGCGTTCGCATAGTCACCGCGAGCCCGTGCCTGCCACCGGCTCCAACGGGTTTGGAGTCGGAGCAGCCGCTTGAGGGCGCCGTCCCGGTTATGCCTCGGGCGGTTTTTCCTCGGACTCCGGCGTTTCTTCGGCGGCGGGTGCTGGGGGCTCGGGCGATTCTTCAGCGGCGGGTGCTGGGGGCTCGGGCGATTCTTCAGCGGCGGCTGCTTCGGGCTCGGCCGTTTCTTCGGCGGCAGGCGTTTCGGGCTCGGCCGTCTTGGTGGGAACGGCGGGCTCGCGCGGCTTGATCAGCGGGCCGGAACTGTCGCCCACGCCGCCGCGCAGTTCGGTCTGGTCGACACGCGAGCCCTTGTCGGGTTCTTCGTCGCCTCGGGCCTCCTCGGCCCACTCGACCCGCTTGCGCGAAAGGCCGATCTTTCGCTCGTCCGGATCGACGCGGAGAATCTTCACCTCGATCTCGTCGCCCAGTTTGACGATGTCTTCCGGATTCTCGACCTTGTGGTCGGCCAACTCGGAGATATGCAGCAGCCCTTCCAGCCCGTCTTCCAGGCCGACGAACACCCCAAAATTGGTGATCTTCGTCACCGGGCCCTTGACCACGGCGCCGGGCTGGTACTTGTCGGGGATGGTGGTCAGCCAGGGGTCCTCGTCGAGTTGCTTCAACCCCAGGGCGATGCGCCGCCGCTGCTGATCGACCGACAGGACGCGGCACTCGACCTCCTGCCCCTTCTCGACCACCTCGTTGGGATGGGTGATCTTTCGGGTCCAGGAAACGTCGCTCACGTGCAGCAGGCCGTCGATGCCCTCTTCGATCTCGATGAACGCACCGTAATTCGTCAGGTTGCGCACGACGCCCTTGACGACCGTACCCGGCGGGTAGCGTTCTGCCACGAGGTCCCAGGGGTTGTCCTGGGTTTGCTTCATGCCCAGCGAGATTTCCTGTTTCTCCTTGTTGATGGCCAGGACCACCACGTCGATTTCGTCGTCGATTTGCACCAGTTCGTTCGGATGGCTGATGCGCCGGGTCCACGACATCTCGCTGATGTGGACCAATCCTTCGATGCCCTCCTCGATCTTGACGAACGCCCCGTAGGTCATCACATTGACCACCGTGCCTCGCACCACCGTGCCGACGGGGTATTTCTTCTCGACGTCGTCCCATGGGCTGGCGCTCTTCTGCTTCAGGCCCAGGGCGATCTTCTCTTTGTCGTAGTCGATGTGGAGGATCTGGACTTCCAGTTCCTGGTCGATGCTGACCATTTCCGACGGGTGGTTGATCCGGCCCCAGCTCATGTCGGTAATGTGGAGCAGGCCGTCGATGCCGCCCAGGTCGACGAACGCGCCGAACTCGGCGATGTTCTTGACCACACCGCGGCGCCGCTGGCCGACCTCCAGGTCGGCCAGCAACTGCGATTTCTTCTCCGCCCGCTCTTCCTCGATGAGCGCCCGGCGGCTGACCACGATGTTCCGCCGCGTTTCGTCGATCTTCAGCACGAGGCACTGGATCGTGCGACCGATGTAGTCGCCGATGTCGGCGGGGCGGCGGATGTCGACCTGGCTGGCGGGCAGGAACACGTTGACGCCGATATCGACCAGCAGCCCACCCTTGATCTTCCGCGTCGCCACGCCGGTGACCACGTCGCCTTCGTGGACCTTCTCCATCACCCGCATCCACGCTTCGATGCGCTCGGCCTTGCGCTTCGAGAGCGTGATCATGCCGCGACAATCTTCGAGGGTCGCCTGGGCGTCCTCCACCTCCTCGATAAGCACGTTGATTCGATCGCCCGGACTCGGCAGCGGTTCGTCGTCCTCCCATTCGTTGCGGAAGACGATGCCTTCGCTCTTGTAGCCGACGTCGATGAGGACCACCTCCCCCTCGACGCGGAGCACCTTGCCCTCGACGATCTTGTTGACCTCGACGTCGCGAGCGCCCCACTCTTCGATCTCTTCCAGCGGCGTGCCTTCCAGGGCCTCGCCAATCTCTTGCTGCCAATCCTCTTCGGTGAGGTCCAAGCCTCGAATCAGGTTACGGTTGACCATAAATATTAGGGGTGGGTAAGGCCGAAACCGCGCTGCCCGCCAGGGTACTCGCCACCGGCGAGGACCGCGGGAACGCAACCGGGGTTAGAAAACAATGCCGCCAACCTCGCCCCTTCCGGCAAGGGACTTTTCCATAAGGCTACCGGGCAAACCCGCCAGTATAGCAGTCCCCCTTTCCGGCCACAACCGCACCCGCGGCCATCTTGCGAGAAATTTTGTTGCGCCGGCGAAAACGGGACAGGTGCCTCTTGCCGGAACGGCCCTTCGGGTGCTTCGCACAAAATGGACCTGCCCCAGCGCCAC